>JAHDCI010000063.1:6737-26468 GCA_020629955.1 Myxococcota bacterium
TCGCCCGCGTCTGCTTCGCCCGCGTCCTCTTCGCCCGCGTCTGCTTCGCCCGCGTCCTCTTCGCCCGCGTCTTCTACGGAGGCATCCTCTTCGCCGGCATCCTCCGTCGAAGCATCTTCTTCACCAGCGTCTTCTACGGAGGCATCTTCCTCGCCCGCGTCCTCCGTCGAGGCGTCTTCGGCGCTTGCATCTTCCACCGAAGCGTCTTCCATGCTCGCGTCATCGGTCGAACCATCTTCGGTGCCCGCATCTTCGGGGGGGACAACGTCTGCGCAGGAAGCTTCGCAAGTTCCGCGGAGCCGGTGTTCAAAGCTGCTCTTGCAGCACACGAGGCCCTCGTTGCAGTCGTCTTCTTCCTTACATGCTTCGCCTTCGCCGGCTTTGCAGCCAAAGGAAAGCGAGGCGCAAAGCACCATGGCCGAAGCGGTTCGAAGGAAAGAAAAGCGTGAGAAATGAAGCATGGTCATGATCGAGTGCGCGAGGATAGTGGATATCGCGCCCGCGTCGAGCGGACGCGGACGACCTCCCTAACGCGCCAGATCGCCAACGATTCCTATTCGATATCGTAGGCGCATCGAAAGCCGAGATCGGGGCTTCGGTTTCCTTCGGGAAAGGGCCGCCTGCTGGCGCTTCGGGCAAGGTCGACAAACTGTCCAAAAGAGCCCCCGCGCACGATTCGCTCGCCGCCGGTTCGCGGACCGCGCGGGTTATGGCGCGGCGACCCTTCGTAGGAATCCTCGGACCAATAGTCCGCGACCCATTCCGCCGCGTTGCCCGCGAGGTTCCACGCGCCGGAAGGAGAGGGCACGTCCGAAAAGCTATCGACCGGCGCGCTATACTCGTAACCATCGATCCCCCCTCGGAAGTTTCCAAGTCGAGGGTGCGCGGCTTCACCCCAAGGAAAGGTTCTGCCCAAGATTCCGCGTGCAGCGCGTTCCCACTCGGCTTCGCTCGGCAGGCGTCCTCCTGCCCAACGGCAAAACGCATCGGCTTGTGGCCACGTAACGGAAACGACGGGGTGGTTTGGTCGGCCGAGGATGGGGTGAAGTGCTGCGTCGGATGGCAGACAAATGCCCGCCTGTACGCACTCTTCGTAACGCGCGTTGGAGACTTCCCGGCGGTCGAGTTCGTATGCCGAAAGCGAAATCGTCCGGTGCGGAATCTCGCTGGCGAGCATCATCAAAAAGCCTGGATGTTCGCAAAGCTCCTCGCCATCAAGAGCCGCGCGGTCCATCTCTCGGCAGAGATCTCGAGCACGTTCGAACTCGGCAGGGCGCGAACCTCGGACAAACTCACCATCGGTGATCCTCACCCGATCTGAGGCCACGAGCTCGGGGCCTGGCTCAATCTCAAAGTTGGGCCGGTCTGGCAGCGGGTTTGTCTCTGATTGCGTATCTCTCTGGGTGCTCCCGCACGCCAGAAGGAGCAGGAGTAGCGCGCCGCGAGACAGGCTCATGGGCTCGCCTGATTGAGCTCACGGCTCTTCCAGTTGCGCGCTCGGTACAGAAGGAACGCGCCAAACGCGAAGACGAAGATCGAAATCCCCTGCGAAGTCGAGATACCGTAGGCGACGCCCCGGACCATATCTCCGCGGGTCAGCTCGACAACGCTTCGAATGACGGCGTAGGCGACGAGATACGCTCCAAGACGCTTCCCGCTTCCGAGGTCCCAGCGGCGGTAGAGGAAAAGCCCCCACGCGAGCCCGAGCAAAAGCGCGGCTTCATAAAGAGGTGTGGGATGGCGAAGGATGGGCTCGATCGAAGCGGGGGCGATGGGATGCGTGTAGCGAACCGCCCAAGGGACATCCGACGCTTTGCCAAAACAGCAACCTCCAAAAAAGCAGCCGAGTCGCCCCATCGCATGTGCGGCTGGAATGCCGCCGATGCAGGCGTCCGCCCATTTGAGGAGCGGCAGCTCAAGCACTCGAGTGGCAAATAATAAGGCAAGTCCTCCGCCCATCGGAGCCCCGTAGAATACGAGACCGCCTTCTTGAATGGGGCGCAAGAACTCGCCGGTTCGAACGAACTCCACCAAGACAAACATCGAAAAGGCGCCGACGAGCGCTCCGCCCGCGATAAAGCCGCATGCGGCAATCGTCGCGCCCGCATCGAGTCCTACCCGTGTCGCGGAACGAAGAGCGATGAGCGCTCCGACGATGATCGCGACCGAGAGCATGACCCCGTAGCTGCCGATGGGGCGCTGAATATCGCCGAACTCAAGGACGTAAAGAAGGGGATGCATGCGCTGCGAATCATCGCGCCTTCGTGTGATCGCAGCAAGTCGCCAGATTTGATCTTACGCGGTCAACCTCGTTACGGTCGCGCGATGCGTTCTAACTTCTTTCCGCTTGCGCCAAGACGCTTCCTGTTCGGGCTCTCGCTTTTTGCCCTCTTTTCGCTCGTCGTTTTGCCGGGGATAGGACACGCTCAAGACACTGAACCGGTGACGCAAATCCCGGCCACGGAGGGCGAGGCGAGTCCTGCTTCGGCCGAGAGCTCACGCGAGGCGCGCATTGAGCGAAACGGTTCGGAGGAGGAGCAGCCGGCCGAGAGCCCGGAAGTGGATGCGCAAGTGGCGCCGACACCTTCCTCGATGGACGAGCCGGCTTCTCTTGGTGACCCGCTTGAGCACCGAACGAGCGTTGTCGAGATGGCGGAGGAGCCTGCCGCGGAACGCGCAGACGGGGAAGAACAGGCTGAGGGAGTGACGGAGAGCGCTTCTCCCTGCGGTGATGCGTATCGCTGCCCGGCGCTGATCGGGCTGGGCGCGCACGCAGGCTTCTCTCTCAATGTGGACCAGTGGATGGTGGGCGGCCACTTCCGACTTGGAGCGCGATGCATTCCTTCGGTTCGCCTTGTCCCGAAAATCGAGTTTGGATTTGCGGGGAACTGGTTTTCGACGCGGCTCGGAGCCCATCTCGAGTTCACCCATCGTTTCGGCGGCCATCACGGGCTTGGTATTGGTCTCATCGTGGGGACCGTCTTTCAACACACCCGCAGCGTGGGACGTTTTCATGAGTTTTGTAACGAGACCGGGCTCGACCAGTGTTCTGAGATCAACTTCGGCTGGCAGGTCGGGGGGACGGTCCGCTTTCGAAACTTCGGAATCGAGGCGTTTGCGAACTTGGGTACGGGTTTGCCGGTGCTCATCGTCGCGCTCTCGACCAGCTTTACCGTGATCGGTGAGTCCCCGGAGGACCTGTGATGATGGAGGAACGTGGCATGAAGAGAATCTCCCCGATCGTTTGCGTACTTGCGCTGATGGCGTGCGCGCCGGATGGGCTCGGTCGTCCCAATCCCGGCTTGCACATCATTGCTCACCGTGGAGCGCCCCGAAACGCGGCGGAAAATACAATCCGCTCCTTCGAGGTGTCCGCCGCGTTTGGTGCGAACGCCCTCGAGACCGATGTGGTGATGACCGAAGACGAAGAGCTTGTGCTCTGGCACGACCGCGACCCGGATACGCTTGTCACCACGATCCGGCGACTGGGGCTCGAGGGGAATTTGCACTCCCCTCTCTTGCCGCCTCGTGGTTCTACGTTTCGTCGCCCCGTCGAGGAGCTGACGCTCGCCGAGCTTCGCGAGCACTACGGCTATCAAGGACCCGATGGCGCGCTCGATCCCGATGCTCCCATCGCGCACTTCGACGAGCTCCTTACGTGGACAGAATCTTCTGATTCGATGGACGCGATCTATCTCGACTGCAAGTTTGAGAGCACGAATATTCGTGCCGCTGAAAAGCTCTTCGAGGCGGTGCTGGCCTTCCAAGAAGCGTCCGGCACGAACACGCGATTCTACCTGCTCTCGGTGTACCCTGAGATCATTCGGGCATGGCAGGCCGTTAGCGCAGGTCGAGAACGAAACGATATTCGCCTGGTTCTCGATGTCGAAGGATTCGGTGCGCTCGAGCAGACTCTTGAGCTTGGGCTTCGCGATATCTCGACGGGGCTGATCATTACGGAGGGCTATACGGATTTTCGGCGGGAACTCGTCGAGATTATCGAGGCGCGCGAACGTGGTGAGATCGACAGCGTTACCGTGTGGACCTTCAATACCGAGTGGCAGCTCGCCGAGCTGCTCTACTACTCGGTCGATGGGATTATGACGGATGAATCGAGCATCCTCTTTGGAATGTGGCAGGACACCCTCGACCCCGGGTGAGGGCGAATCTCAGAACGGCAGCCCAAGATGGAGATAGAACTGCGGGCCGGCATCGTCCATGAAGCCGTAGGCGAACCCCAGCCGAAAGTGAACATCGAGTAGGTAGCCGAGGGTGGCGGTGAGAAATACTTCTGCGCCAGCGCCGACCCGAATATTCTCGGCCGCGAAGTTCCCGAACCACGCATCCCCAACATCGACGAAGACCGAAGCATGTGCTCGTTTCAGAAAGACGGGAATCGTCTCCGGGCCCCACATGATTCGGCCGAGCGGAAAGCGATACTCAAGCTGGCTTAAGAAGAACCGCTTTCCAACGCGATGATTCGGGGCGTAGCCGCGCAACCCGATTCCTCCGCGGTGACTTTGGCTGAGGAGGTTGCCGAAAAGGTTTCCGTCAATGCCGGCCCCGAAGCCGCCGACCGAGAAATTGGCGCTTCGCCCGAGATCGCCGCCGCTGATGCCGGCGCCAACGCGCATCGCGAAAACGTGATGCTGCGCCCAAGGCGCTTCGAGGTATCGAGTCCATGCGCTCGCGAGCCGGACCGCGCGAAACTGAGAACCGATTGCTTCGTGCGACAGGCGAAGATCAAAGGAAAAGCTCCGTCCCTCGGAAGGCGACATATCGTAGGTATGGCGCCGAGTGTCGGAATACGACCAGCCAGCGTTGATCGTCGCGAGGCGACCGAGTTCGGGAAAACGTGGCGGGGGGGTATTGGGATCGAACTCATCCGGAAGCGGCTCCGCGGCGCTTAGGTGCGATAGCGAATAGCCGAAGTACACGCTGTCGCGATGAAAGCTCCGCGGAAACGTTCTCCGCACGCTGAGTTCGGCGCCGATTGCATTCTCTGCCCATGACCGACTCTCTCCACCAATCTCCAGATCGGTCCGACGTGAAACGCGACGAAACGCGCGCACGCTGACGGGCATCGCGCTCCGCGCAAATGTCCAGCGCACATCGGCGTTGACGAAACCTCGCGGCACGCTGAGAGAGATGCGGGCGCTATAGGAATGAAAACCAACGATGTCTTCCCCCGCGATATTCACCCCGATTTCGGTTCCAAAACCGTCCTGACCGAAGTCGAGAAGGTAGCCTCGCGGGAGAAGTGTAGGCCACGCTTGGTAACGCTCTGCGAAGTGGACTTCGTCTTCGATCGATTCGTATTCGTCGCGAACGACGCTTGTCGGCGCCGGGATGCGTGTCTCCACTTCGCGGAGATCGAGCCGGTAGAGATCGAAGCCGTAGCTCGTGTATCCAAGGTAGATCATCTCCTCCCCGCCCGGAGAGATCGCCGGCGAGTATGCGCCGGCGATCACGTTGGTAACCTGTCGGATCTCCTCGGTGGCGAGTTCGAATCGATAGATATTCGCAATGCCGCTGCGGTCGGAGGAGAAGTAGAGGAAACGGCCATCGGGTGACCACGCGGGACCGGAGTCGATCGCTCGATCTTCCGTGATCCGATGACGCACTTCGCCGCTTTGCGCATCGAGAAGTGCGAGATCTCGGTAACCGCCCGGCCGCCATAGACTGACGGCAATCGTCTCCCCATCGGGCGAATACCGCGGCGTATAGACCTGCTCGTAGCGCTCGCTTCGGTAGAGGATTTCGGTCGTCCCTTCCACGTCGCTGAGGGAAGCGTGCGCGAGATGGGTGGTGCCCGCGCCGTTTACTGTAAAGACGAGCTCGCGGCCGTTTGGATGCATGTCCGGGTAACGCGCCCGGCGCCCTTCGGTGAGGCGAAGAACTTCCCCGTCGTTTCGTTTCCAGAAGAGGTCCGAATAGTTGAGGATATCGCGGTCGGTATCGACGGATTCGTAGAGAATGCCGCCGGGAAAGGGAGAGGCGTACGATTCGCCGGCGGTTCGCGCGATCTGTTCCTGCGCTCCCGATTCCAGGTCGAGTTCTCGTAGCTGAGAATCGTTTCGGCCATCGAATGTCCAATAGGCAATGCGTTGCTCATCGAGGTAGATCGGGGCGCGCGTAAACTCGCCATGTGTTGTGAGACGGGTGCCCTCTATCCGGCCACTTTCCTCGACCTCGGCGAGTGTCGCCCGGTGCTGCTCTCGCATGTCTTCAAGGAAGAGATCATAGAGTTCGACAAAGGTGCTCCCCGTTACTCGCCGAGCGGCCCGATTTACAGCGTAGGGGATGATCCGGCGGCTGTACTCATGACTGATGGCGGTTAGCGCTTCTCGGCCAAATCGATCGGCGATCCAGTCGACGAATCGCGAACCGTAGAGATACCAGCTCGTACCGCGTGGCCAGCGGTCGACCACGCTCGAAATCTGGTCGAGCCGGAGCAGCCGATCTTCGAGAGCATCCATTCGGAGATACATCTCGAACATCGAGGAGCGAAGGCGTCCGGCGGTCGACTCGCGCGACTCTTCGTGCACGGCGAGACCTTCGACGAACCAGCGGGGCTGCACGAGGTTTGGAGCGAGCACTTTGCCGAGGACGTGGTTCACGACCGAGGGAAGCCCTGAGATCGTATCGAGGTGCAGTACATGCGTATGCTCATGGATGATGAGCATATGGAGCCAATCGTCGTAGTCTCCGAGCGGCGTGAGGTCCGCCGGCGAGGTCACGAAGAGGCTCATTTGGTTAAACGGAAGCGACGTGGCCGAGCCGTTTGCCGAGTCGGAGTTGTCCCGCATGACCACCTGAACCCGGCTCTGAACGTCGTGGTCGAGGATGCTCGAGAGGCGCCGATGAGAGTCTTCCGCGACGGTTGCGGCGTGACGGGCGATTCGGCCGAGGGGCGCCGGGTAGTGAACCGCAAAGTGCTCCGATTCGATCGTGGACCAGGGAACATTTCGGTCTCGCACTTGGGCATGAGCGGAAGCCCCACACAGAAGCTGCGCGCAGAATATTGCTGCCAAAAGGTGACGACGGCGGTCGGTCCTGACGCGCCTTTCACGCGTTGACGCTGACACGGGAATCATCACAGCCCGAAGCATCCCAAGGAACGGCGCGAAGTGGTAGAGAAGTCTTGTTTTTGCGCGCCTCTACGCGGGGATTCTGGCCGGCGTCGGCACTTCGGAGAGCTCTCATCTTCGAGATCTGTGTATTTGGCTCACGGAAGCACGCAGGAGCCTTGACCTTTCGCTCGTTCGGGGCCTAATCTCGACCCTCCGAGGAGTCTTCCCTCGGATATCTTCGAGCAATCACGTGAATCACGACAACCCACGACCTGGAACCGGCTACGCGCTGCGATTTATCTCCGGGAAATACCAAGGCGGCGAGTTCCCTCTCCCTCCGGCAGGCGAGATCGTGATCGGGCGTTCTAGCGAGCTCGATATGGTGCTGGTGGAAGACATGGTCTCCCGCCGTCACGCGAAAATTACCGTGACCGACGGTCAAATCTTCATTCAGGACCTCGGCTCCACCAATGGCAGCTTCGTCAATGGGGAGAAAATCAAGCGCGCTCGTCTCGATGAAGGTGACCGGATTCTGATCGGAACCAGCATCATCAAGGTGATTGCGGCCGAAGGGGCACCTTCCTCGATGCACGAAGCGAAGGTGCAGATGGCGCAGCAGGCGGATCGCCGCGGCGCCTCGCAGGTCCGTACGATGACGGGCTCGATCGGCGAGGTACCCCTTCCGGACCTTCTCCAGCTCTTCTCCACATCGAAAAAGACCGGCACCTTGGTCGTCACGACCGATGAGCATCAAGGAAAGATTTTCCTGGAGCGAGGCAAGGTCGTCTACGCGCTGATCGACGAGCAGTACGACAGCGCTCCCGAAAAGGCCTTCTACCGTATCGTGACCTGGACAGAGGGGACCTTCGATATGGCCCCCGCAGAAGCCCGGAACTTCCCGCGCCGAATCGAGATGAGCACCGAAGGCTTGCTCATGGAGTCGATGCGCCACCTCGACGAACAGAAGCGTCTGGACGACGCGATGCCAAGCCGCGACGCGTATGTCGCGCTCGCGCAGCCCCTCATTCCGCCGCTTCGAGAGCTTGAGCCAGAAGAACTCGACGTGCTGCAGCTCGCGCTCAATTATGGTCAGATCGGTTCGATTCTCGACAAGAGCCTCGCGACCGATAGCGAGACGAGCACCATCCTCATCCGGTTGATGGCCCAGGGATACCTCGCGGAGACGTAACCGGCTGTCGAAAAATGTCGGCGCTTAGTCGCGCTTCCTCTTTTCTGCTGGGGGTTCGGGCTCGAGCGAGCGTCGAAGGGTTCGTGTAGCGCAAGTCGCCTGGCCATCGAGGAACGTTCACTGTTCTCGTGGGATGTGTTCGTCGATGAGGCGTCGATCTGACGCGACCCCATCTTTTAAGGGGGTTGGGAGGCGATTTCCCACTCCTCCATTTCGTATCGAGAGCTCTGGCATGGTCCCTGCTGTGGTGGCGTCCGAGACGGGCGACTCTTTGCTCGCGAGATGGCTCTGGAGGAGCATGATGAACCGAATTTTTCTTGGATTGGCACTTTCTCTTCTCACGTTGGCGTGCGGACCTTCGGGTGACGACGAACCGGTCGTCGCGTGCATGGAAAGTGACTGCGCGGCAGCCCTCGGCCGTTGTGAAGATGGAACCCTCGCGCGAGGGGCGGGCGCCTGTATTGAGCGTGATGGGTACTGCCGCTGGGAGAGCGTCTCCTGCGATGGACCTGCGCCTGTCGAAGGCGAATGCGGTCCCGGACTCCCGCGCTGCGTCGCGGGTTATTGTCAGTTCGATGGCATGTGCGGAACCGACGGTCGTCGCGGAATGTGTCGCCCCTTCCCGCGTGACTGTTCGCCCGATTTCGACCCGGTCTGCGGCTGTGATGGACAGAGTTATATCAGTCGATGCAACGCAGAAGCGGCTGGCGTCACGGTGGTTCGCAACGGTGAGTGCAACGTCGGCGATTTGACCTCGCCCTAGCGAGACTCGCGTGCGCCTTCCAGGATGTCGAAGGCGCACCCGCGAGATCTTTCCGTGCAAATCCGGCAAATCGAGTACCGGTCCGTTTCGCCAACCTGGTAGTCTCCGGCGCATGACGGAATCTGGTCTCTCCAATCTCTCGGCGCTCTCTGATTGGCTTCGGTTGGTCTCGATGTACCGGGCGCCCCATCCGGCCTCCCAGAAGATTCTCGATGTCATCGATCGGCTGCTCGATCGGCCGCATCGCACGCATACGTTGATCCTCGGAGAGCCCGGCACAGGCAAGGAGGGGCTCGCTCGGGCGCTCCACTCTGCGATGAGTGATAAGGGCGCGCCGTTTGTAAAAATGCCGACGGGCATGCGTGACCCGGTGACGCTCGCGCTCCATCTCTTCGGAACGAAAACGCAGCGAGGTGCGATCGCCCGGGCGGAAGGCGGTTCTCTTTTCCTGGACGAGATCGGAACGCTCCCACGCGAGATTCAGGCGCGGCTGGCGCCGGTTCTTCGCGGACGTTATCGCCGCAACGACGACGAAGAGCCGCAGCCCTGCGACGTCTGCGTATTTGCCGCCACCGACCTCGATCTCGCGAGCAGCGTGCAAACCGGCGAGTTCCGGCACGACCTATACTATCGGGTCTCTCGGATCGAGCTGACGATTCCGCCGCTTCGTGAGCGCCCCGGCGACATCCCACGCGCCGCCATCTGGGCTGCGAATCGACTGCTCGCGTCCTTCGGGCAGCCCGCGAATGCGCGCATCGAGGCGGAGGCAGAAGCCGGACACCTCAAGGTCACGAACGAGGCCATCGCGGTTCTTATGGATCAGAGCTGGCCCGGAAACTTCCGAGAACTTGATCGGGTTCTCGAGCGGGCGCTCTTTCTCACGCGAACCGGAAAGAGTGTCGACGCCGAAGCTGTGCGAGCGGCACTCGGCTAAGCGACGTCGGCTCAGAGATGTGGGGCATAAACGAACGTCGCAGAGCGCCCGCGGATCGCGGATGCCGCAAGTCCGCCGCAGGCGGCAAAGCCCGCGAGGATCGCGGCTTCTGCGAGGGTTGCCTCTGGCATCCACGTGACTGCGAAAAGATGCGCCCCGCCCGCTACGATCGAGAAGAGCGCCCAGCGGTGCGCATTGGCGCTCCGCGAGCCGAAGAGGCGTGCGAGAAGAAGGATCGAGAGCAGAAGCGCCGCCCCGAAGACATTTGCGCGCGTTAGGAAGAGGGCAACGAGCGCCGCGCTCGCCCCGTAACCGAGGGCGCAGGTTCCTCGTAGGGACCGAGGTTCTGTCAACAGCGCGAAGGCGATGAGGAGGGCGCTTGGGTGGCGCAACATCGACCACCGTTGCCACTCGTGAAAGAGGCCTCCTTCACTTCCTGTAGCGGCGCTGAGTGTTGTGCTGCCGTAGGCCAGAGAAAGTGCCGTGAGCAGCAGGCCGAGCGCTACGATTTTGGCGCCGGCCTGCGTGCGCGAGGCGCCTTGCCCGAAGGCTGCGATGAGTACTGCGATCGGACCTGCGATCAGGATATCGATCGGGACAAAAAGATGAATGGCGAGGACCATGAGTCCCCCGAGGAGAAAGGGGAGAGGTTTCACCCGACGGTCGGTGTCTTCGCGGCGATTGGATACCGCGAAGAATGCGAAAACGAGCAGCAGGGGAGCCAGCGTCCACCAGTCTCCCAGGGGTCGCTGGCTGGCCAGGCTCGCCCTTGGGGCATCGCCAATATGAAGCGTCAGTTCTCCGGCGATCTCGGGACGCTTGATCCATAGCTCACCGATCGGCTCTCCAAGGTCGTCCGGTTCGCGAAGGCGCAGACCTCCTTGACGCAGAAGAGCATCTCCGACGAGCACCCCGGCACGTTCCGCGATTCCTCCTTCGCTGACTTCACTTACGCGAAGCCCAATCAGTTCGGATTCGACCTCCACTCGCAGGCCCCAAACCTCGTGCATGGCTTCGGCATCACGCCACCGCCGTTCGTAGGAACGAAGTTCGGTTCTCGGCAGGAGGTCGACCTCGATCGGGCTGCTTCCCGTCACGCTCGCGCCGGAGGCGTTTCGCAATTCCAAGGTGACGTGACCGCGCAGCGTACCGCGCCCGCCCAGAGGCTCGAGTGCTTCGTCCCGAATGCTCGCGGCGACCGTCGTGTCGCTAAGAATCCGAGCATCCGTCTCAATGGACGCTTCGCGAACGTGACCCTCACGATCCATGATCTCGCCGTGGATTCGCACCGTCGCATGCTCTCCTTCGGGGAGCCCCTCGCCGCGGAGAACAAAGCGTTCACGTGGGCGAATGGAGTGAAGCGCCGAGGCGTCGATTTCGAGTAGAGCGGTCGATGTCGATGGCGCACACGCCGAGGCGAGCCCGGCAAATGAGAGCAAAAGCAGACACGCCGCGCGGCGGGGTAGGACGTTGGATCGGTGCGGCGGCTCTCTTCTCACGGCGAAGCCCGAAGGTGCGGTAGAGGTCGCTTTGGGGTCAAATTCGTTGCGTTTCGTCGTTGGTTCCGTGCGATGGCACGATCGATGCTTTGCACTGCAGTGATGAAGAATCTCCGGTGCCTATCTGTGTCAACCGCGCTGAGCGCGTTCCTATTTGTCGCAAGTAGCGGCTGCCAGAACGAGGAGCCAACCTTCTCGTGCGACGATGCGCGTCCCTATTGCTGCGATGGAGAGAATCGACAGACGGTCATTTCCTCGTGTGGAGAAGACGGGCTGTATTTTTGCGCGGAGGGCGAACTCTCTGCTTCGGCATGCTCGGCGGAACCCATCCGGTGCAGTCGGATGAACGAAGACTATGTGCCCGCACATTGCTGCGATGGGGAGATAGACCAAGGCCCACCGACGTGTTCGGGTGATGACACCTATCAATGTTCGGAAGGCACGCTCTCGGCACGTAGCTGCAACAGTGATCCGTGCCCCGGTATCGAGTCGCTGCGTTGCTGCGGGACAGGTCTCGGTGCCCAAGCGAATTTCCCCTACTGCGCGTCTGGAGAAGCCCGGTGCTCCTTGGGCGGCACGCCACGTTCCACGTGTCCGGAGGACAGCGCTGAGTGTTTCGGACCCGGTGACGTTCCCGGCGGCTTCTTCTGTTGCGGAGGGGGTTCCCCAACGTGTACTTCGTTCGGGGTGGGGATGCCGGGATTCATCGTGTGTAGTGACGGCGGTCCACGTCAGACCGAGCCATGTATTGACGAGACGGATGGGATCTGGATTTGCCGAGATAACCTAGCGATCGTGCGCACTGAAGGTTGTTGCCCGAGAGTAACCTGCACGGGCGATTCCGCATCCGCTGTCATCCTGTTTGAGGAAGATGAGTGTAGTTGCGAGGTCGAGGAAGAAGTCGAGCGCCTGGTGACTTGTCCTCCGTTCGGTGAACGTTCGACGCTGAATGGTGTTCCCGTTGAGCGCCCCCGATTCCTTAGCCGATGTCCGCCGTTGATTGAAGACACTCCGGAGGCATGTGAGCGCGAGACCAATCTGGCCGTGGACGAGGTGTGCCTCCTCGAGAGAGAGGGGGATGTCAACGAGGTCCGAGTATCGACGACCTGTCCGGATTGTTGGACCCCCGCGTGCGGCGTCATCGAAGGCGAGCTTATGGTCCGAGTGACGACGTCCACGTGTTCGGATTGTCGTGACGAATGCACGGACGAAGAGCCTGGGGAGTTGCGATGTCTGGTCGTGAGCGACGAAGCGCTTCGCTACGATGGGGAACTGCTTCCGGATTGCCTGTAGCGGACGTACGTCAAAGGGCTTTGCGCTGAGCCGTCGGCCCGCGCTAACACGAATCCATGCGGTGCCTTCTTGCCTCCCTTCTTCTTTTCCTTTTGGCGTGTCCCTCAACGCCCACCCCTGTTGAGCCGACAAGTCAGGTAGAGGTGGAGCGAATCTTCGAAACCGATGAAGATGAAGCCTGCATCTATGCGTCGCCGCTCCTCGTGACCTCCCAAGGTCAGTCCGGCGTACTCACCGTCGATCAAAACGGCGCGCTTCGTGTCTTCGACCCAGAATCTGGCGATCTGCAGTGGACGCTCACGCTACCCCCCGTGCCCGACGGCGGTGGGGCGTTGCGTGCCCTGAATACGCCTGTCGTCGTCGGCAACTATCTCATCATCGGGTGGCAGGCCTTCCGCAGCCACCACTTTGTCGGCGTTGTCGATCTCGAAACGCGCGCCATGTCTTCCGAATTCGAAGTCCTCGAACTTGGAGGCTCGGTTCCGAACTTCGATGGCTCGGAAGAAGTCACCTTTCGACCCGATAAGCAGCTCATGCGCGGCATCGTTCGGCATCTCCCGCGCGATGGCATGGAGCTTGGTCTTGCCTATATGGCGCTCGGCAACGCGCCAAACTCCTCTCCGCACCATGGCTGGGTCTTTGAGATCAACCTCGACGAATGGCGCGCTTCCGGCGCCGATGCGGCGATCATCAACCGCTTCGCGACCACCGCAGACAACGAGTGCGGACCCGAAGGTAGCCCTGACGCAGGACTCTGCGGCGGCGGCATCTGGAACGCTGCCGGGCTCCAGTTCTACGAAGATGAGGCTGGCCAGACCCATATCTACTTCGCCGCTGGAAATGGGCGCACCAACGTGCAGCGAAATAGTTACGCCAATACGCTCATGCGACTGCAGCCGGGGCTTGATTTCGATCCCGAGTGCGACGCGACGCTCTGCGAAAACTACGATGAAGTGAACCCGAGCAGGGAATGCCAGGCCTCCTGTCAGAACCTCTTCATCCCTCGCCTGGCCCCAGGTGAAGCCCCGCTCCGCCCCGAGAGCGGTGAGTGCGATGATCTCACGTTCACCGAGTGTTACCGCCTCCTCGATGCGGATCTTGGGGCCTCCGCACCAGTACGCGTCGAACTTCCCTCAGGACGTATCGTCTTTGTCCAGCCCGGAAAGGATGGCGCGCTCTATCTCGTGGACGGCGAGCACTTCGGCACGATGATTCAGCGGCTGCAGGTGATGGATTTCTGCGGCACTCCGGAGGACACGTGTCGCGCGAACTGGCTCGGCATGTTCGTGACCCATCCTGCGCTCGCGGAAGTGGATGGGGTACCGGTGGTCATCTTGGCTTCGAATATGGCGGACTCGACGCACCCCTCCGGAATCTCCGCGGTGCGCGTCGTCGAGGAGGGCGAAAACGTCTCCTTGGATATTCTCTGGCAGGTGCCGCCCTTCGATAGCGTCGAAGCCACCAATACGTTCCGGCACCACCCGGGCCGCCCCGTCGTGTTCGAGCATGAAGGCGTGCAGTATGTCTTTGTGGTCGAAACTCGGCGCGGCGCAGGGGCGGATGCTCCTGGCGTTCTTTGGGGAGTACGGGTGGATACCGGCGAGGTCATCGCCCAGGAAGAGCTGAATGATGCCGGACAGCGGTGGAGCCTTCCGCTCCTGGTGGGCGAGCGGCTCTACGTGGGCGTATGCGACGCGCGCGCGGACGAAGTTGGACATCTCGAAGCGTTTTCGTTGGTGCGGCGGGAGGAGGGTGAATGAAGCGCCTTTTCATTCTCCTGAGCGCGTTCGTCCTGAGTGCGTGTGGTGATGACGACGGGGTCTCCGACGCCTCGGTCGACACCACCAGCGACGTTTCCCCCGACGTGCCGGAAGGCCCCGCGTGCACCCCGAGCGGTCTCTTCTGCGAGGCGGGGGAAATTTGCGATCGGGGCGGGCGTTGCGAGGAAGGCCCGGGAACCTGCATTGATCAGCCGACCGCGTGCCCCGAACCAGGCGGCGAAGAAGAAGTCTGCGGTTGCGATCAGCGTCGCTACGCAAGCCGCTGCATCGCCCACTCGATGGGCGTCGACGTGATGTTTGAAGCGAGCTGCCCGGAGTAGCTCTTGGGCTCAATGTCACACCGAAGCGATTGGAGGTCGCTCGCTCGGGTGCCGAACAGTAGCGTTGTCTCATTTCACTCCAGTGAAACAGCAGATGGCTATTCGATCGGCCAGCGGGTTGTAGTGATTGACCAACACTTGCCACCATTGCCACCTAGGTGCGCCTCATTTCGTTGAAAAATTTGATTGGCATGCTCTGTGCTCTCTCTAACGTCGTTATGGCAAGACTGGCTTCTCTTCTTCTTCTGACTTCTTTCCTCGCCGCCTGCGGAGCGTCGCAGCCGGCGACGACGTTGACGACTTCGCTCGACGCGTGGCCACCGCTTCCGTTTCAGCACAAAGGTCGTCACCTCGAGACCCTCGTGCTGATGCGTGAATCTGCGACCCCAATGGGGCCAGAGACGAACGTCGAAGAGTGGACGGAAGATCGCCTCTTCCTTCTTCGCCGTGCAGAGCAGGCCCGCAACCAGCTCGCGTACCAGAGCGACACGCGACAGGCGGTCGCCGCAGCGCTCTACGGGGAACTTGTCGAAGTGACGACGCATCAGGCGCGAACGGTCGACAGCAATGAGCTCCAAACCGCAACCGAAGGCTGGTCGCGCCGCGCCGCACAGGCCTACGCCGCGTGCGCCGAACTCGCAGAAGACGCGGAGCTGAGCGATTGGCAGAACGCGTGCTCGGCGCGTCGTACCCGTGTGAGCCAGCTGGTTCTTCAGTAGACTGCGGCTTTCGTTTCAAACGCCTCTCGGTTTTGCCGGGGGGCGTTTTGCGTTGGGGACCCGGTCCCTCGAAAGTGCGCGGAGGGCAAGCCCTCCTTCGAACCGCTCATCCTCATCGGGTCACCGGTTTCGGTTCTGGAGAAACGTGGGGCCTTGCGCGAGTGTGGATCTGACCCTTAGTCTTCACCGGTGATGTGGATTCGCTTTTCTCGCGTTGCGTCTTTTTGCGCGCTCCTTCTCTTCCTGGCGTGCGGCGGTGATGACGACGCACCCAACGACGCAGGCAGCGACGCGACAGAAGACGCAAGCGGCGACGTCTCCACCGATGGGCCGTCGATTCGCTGCGAGATTCGCGGAGCCTATTTCGGGCTCGACCGCATCGATACGACCGTTGGCACCGACCGCTTTCTTCGCCTCTCGTTGGTCCGCGACGTCTGTGCGGACGTGAATGTCGCGTTCAGTGTCGAAGACGATGGGGTGATCGCCGTTCCGGAAGACACGATTTTCGAAACCGGCAGCTCCCGCCTTGAAGTCATTGTGAATCCGCAAGCCGTTGGCGAGACGGTTCTCTCTGCAACTCTCTCCTTACCCAATGAGGAGGAAACAACGGTCGTCGAGATCCCAGTTCGCGTCACGGACGGTGCGCAGCCAACCTGTAGTGGAAGCGTAGACGGTGAACTCAGCGCCGGCGGCGCGATTCGAATGGATGGCACCCCGGTCGGTGTTGCCCTCGCCGAAGGGGCGAGCCGTGCGGATCAGTTCCGCGTCGAAAACCTGGATATCGAGGTTGCTTGCGCGAGCGATATCGTTCCCGAGGGATATATTCCCCTCGGCCCTGCGGTGCGTTTCAGTCCCGACGCCCGACGTTTCCCGCGCCCGCTTCGTTTCACCCTTCCGGCCGAGCTCGCGTTGATGCCGAGCCGCGCGAACCGTGGTGATATCGTGCTCGCCTATCAGGGACCTGGCGTGCAAGCGCGTGTCGTGCCCGTCGCGAGCCCCGATGTCGTCACGGACCCCGGCTTTGTTCACTTCGAAGCTCCCCGCTTCGGAACCTACCAAGCGGTGACGCGCGCGGAAGGGCGCGTTGCTCGCGAGCGTACGTTCACCTACCGCGGAATCACCGGCGTCTCGATGGGCTCCGGCGGCTCCGCGTCGATCGGTATTCACAACCCGGACCGCTTTGATTTTATCGGTCCGCTCGGTGGCCCGGTCGATTGGGTTCATATGCTGCATCAGATTCGCACCTATCACCTTGGTGGCTTCTGCACCGAGGTCGAGAGGCAGGCCGATCCCGAAGGTTGCGCCGCGGGAGCGTCGATGGACCGTGTTCCTCCGACCGACCTCTACGGCGTCCCGGTTCAAGATTTTGAACATTGGAACTACGATGAAGCGGCCGATGGGCAGGGCGGCACCTTTGATCGCCGGAACTACATCCGCATCTTCCGCGACCTCGCGATGATGTTTGGCAACCCGAACTCCACTCGCTCCCTCGATCCGGATGAACCCAACGTGACGCCGCCTGGTGTGCCGGATTCCGAGCGCATGCGAACCGACGCGGAGCGCTGCGCTGAACCGGTGATCATTCCGCCATGCTCGGATCCGGAAAGCGGACCGGGCGCGTGCGATGAAGGAACCGGCTTCTTCGATGAAGAGTTTAATCCCGAAGGCCGCTATCAAATGATCACGTTCTGTGATGCCGCGGAGCTTGCAGCGGACAATCCACGTGGTCGCGATATCGGGACGTGGGATCCCGAAGGCGCGAATAACTTCCCGATCGAAGTGGCGCTCGCGATCGATATCAACGGCAACGGTCGTCGCGATCCGGGGGAGCCTGTCCCGCGAATGGGCCGGGAGAACTTCGAAGATTGTGGTCTCGACCAGCTCTGCAATGCGGACGAAGAGGGCTACGACCCGCTGACCAATCCGGATCCGGCGGGCGATGATTACGACTTCCAGTACAACCCGCTCGGCACCGAAGGAAATTGGCGCCGCGATTATGTCGGCACGGACGACTCGTGCGAGAGCCCAGAGCCATCTCCGGCGCCTGGTCAGGGTGAGCGTTTTGAAGACGTGGGCCTCGATGGCGTTGCAGGTACACGACAGCTCGGCGATGGCGGCTTTGATACCGGTGAGGGCGATGGCTGCTGGACGCTCGCGCGCGGCACGGCGCATATGTTCGAGAACAATCCGCGTGATTTCGTGTTGCGTGCGGATGAGAACACCCTTCGGGACCTCGACTTCTGGTCCGATGGCGGGCTTCGTGACCTCTTCGGGTTCTCCTCCAATCAGGACCAGCTGCTCGGCGCCTTTGCAGCGCGCGGCTTCCCGGTGAACCTCTACCACGATCATTCCTCGCTCTCGTTCTCCGGTCTTCGCGATCCGGATGCGTTTAGCTATCGCGAGATCGACTGGACCTCTGTCGGCAAGTTTGTGCACGTGCGTTACGGCGACCCCGATGCCTCGGAGGAAGAAATCGCGCAGGGCGATGGTCATCATGTGGGGAACGTTGTGCAGATCACCAACCGGCTCCTGAGCGTGCTCGCGTGGATGAACCAGCGCTGGCCCGATGGAGACCGCGCCCGCGTTCGCGACACGATCTGCGACAATTCCGACGAGAACTGCGAGCAGCCGAACTTCCTCACGTATGACTTCACGGCGGAAGATGGACGTACCGGACCGGTCAGCATCGTTTTGCCTCCTGGCTATTTCGATGAGGCGTACGCGGATGTCGACTATCCCGTCGTTTATCTGCTTCACGGATACGGGATGGAGCCCCAGGATTTGATCGCGACGGGCTTGCTCACGTGGACCTTTATGACCGCCGCGACGATTCCGGAAGCCGAGCGCTATCAGAAGATGATCTTTGTCTTCCCAGACGGTTCGTGCGGCGAAGAAGAGTGCATTCGCGGAAGCTTCTACGTGGACTCTCCCGAACGCAGCGCGTCGGGAGCCCAGATGGAATCCTTTATGCTCGACCTCATGGATCACGTGGATGAGAACTATCGAACGCGCGATCCAGAGACCTTCACGGTTTACGAATAACGCGCGCGGCCGATCACTCTTCAGTACTCTACACGCGTGAACTACCAACGGCTCAATCACGGACGCGGACGCGAACGGACGAACTTCGACAAGCTTGGAACGGGCATCTGCTGGTTAGGAAGTCTCATTATTGGCTTCCTTCACGCCGTCGTCGTTCCGGCATCGAGCAATGTTTATCGCGGCACCGGGCTGCTCGGGAAGTTCGCCCAGTTTGCGATGCGGCCCGGCTTTGCCGTGACGTCGATATTGCTGACCCTTTTCTTCGCATACTACGCGTCACGGATGCGGAAGCTCTACGATAGCAACTCCGCATCGTTGGTTCTCTTCTTCGGTATTTGCACCACGCTCTTCACAAACGGAATTCTCATCTACGCGCTCTACTCGCCGGCAGCGAACTCGCTCGGTGGTCTTCGGGGCTGAAGGTTGCTGGAGCGAACCTGTTCTTGCGCTACTCGAGATGAGGATGATTCACGTTTCTCAGTCGAAAAGTGACCGGCTGTCATCGAAGACATTTCTGTGACGGAAGTGCCGTGAGAAAAATCGACGCCTTTCGCTAAATATCCGGGAAAAAAGCGGTTTTGGCGCGGCGCGTCATGTTCTGGGGTCACGGAGAAATGTCAGAGTCGATAGCAGTAGTGTGATTGAACGGTGACACTCACCACGGTGGATCTGAGCTACTTGATGCTCGATGCAGACCATCCAAAGTGTGAACTCGAGCTCGCTCGCCACGGCGCCGCAAGCTTCGAGAGTCTTCTTTTCGAAGGAAGAGCTTCAGGAAGCCGTCGCCCGCTTTCGTGAGCCTGCGGCGATTCTCCGCCACCAAAGCGGCGCGATCGGAGTTGCCCTCGGCGGCGGCACCTATGCCGAGACAGACACGCTCGCGACGCTGCCTGCACTCTATCCGGAGTGGCTTGGCGACCGCAGCTTCTGCGAGGTCCACGGCGTTCGATTCCCCTACGTGACGGGTGCGATGGCCAACGGCATCGCCACGACAGAGCTCGTGATCGCGATGGCGCGCGCGGAGATGCTCGGCTTTTTCGGCGCGGCCGGGCTTGCGTATCCGCGTGTGGAAGCGGCGCTTGAAGAGCTCCTTCGCGAGATTGCGCCCGGACAAGCTT
>JAHDCI010000295.1 GCA_020629955.1 Myxococcota bacterium
CTCGGTCTTCGCGAAGCCACGGCCATCGCGCTCTACACCTCGGAGCATATCGGCCTCAGCGAACTCACCGCCTTCCTCATCGCCAACGTCGGCTTCGTGCTCTGCGAGATGACCGTCTCCTCCGTTGGCGGCCTCGTCTTCCTATCGCGTCGCGAAGGCTACAATCCTGAGATTCGCGTGGAAGATGACGATCGCGAAGCGGCTGTCCACGCGGAGATTGAGGAAGCGCCGCCCGAACTTCGACCGAAACCACTCCGCGGCCTGCGCATTGGGTTTGGTGCCGGGGCGCTCGCGGGAATGCTCGTCGGTCTTGGAGAAGGACTTGCGATCGTCATTCAAGGCGATGGTAGCGTCGGCTACGGCGTGATGGCGTACGGCGCGATCGCCTACGGAATCTTCTGCGCGATCGGCGGAGCTTGCGCAGGTTTTGCCTTCGCGTGGATTGGAAAACGAACGAAAGATTTCGCGCCCCCAGACTCGGTTTTCTACGCGCGCCTCACCGCACTCATTACGGCGACGTTCGCTTTTGCGCTCTCTGCGTTCCGAATCCGTCGCGACATCTTTGAAGAGGAGCTCGCGTGGAAGAGTAAAGAAGGACTCCTGCTCTTGCTTGGATGCGCCGTTGGCGCTGCGATTATCTACGCGATCCTTCGTTTCACCCTCGCGAAGCTTCTCGCTGCAAACCCGGGCAAAATGATGCTTCGCGTGTGGGGGTCCCCCGCGCTTGTGGGAGCTACAGCGGGCCTCATCGCTCTCGCCACGCTCTTTGTTGGTGAGCCCGCGGAAGCGGAAGACAGCGATCGGCCAGAGGCCTCCGAGGGTGCAGGCGATGTTCTCTTCATTGTTGTCGATACGCTCCGCGCAGATCACCTCCCGGCCTACGGGTATGAGAATATCGAGACCCCAAACCTCGACGCCTTCGCCGAAGACGCGATGCAGTTCCGCATGGCCTTCGCGAATGCGAGCTGGACGCGTCCGAGCTTCGCTTCGATTCTTACTGGGCGCCTGCCGAGCAACCACGGCGTCATGAGCAAGGTTAGCGCTCTTCCGGACGAGGTCGTGACCATGCCGGAGGCATTCCGCGCGGCGGGGTATCGTACCCGCGGGCTCGCGACAAACCTCAATCTCACATCGTTCTTCCAGTTCGATCAAGGCTTCGACGAATACGTTTATCTCGAACCGGAATACGTGCTCGGTGCCGATGATGCCGACGCGAAGCTCCTCTTGGTGCAAACTCTCCGGCGGGTGATCGAGAAGGTGAACGCTCGGCTCGGGTGGGTGGCACCGGGCTCGACGTACCAAGATGCGACCGCGGTTAACGCGCAGGTCACGCAGTGGCTCGATCAGGACTACGCCGGCGAAAACCGTCGACCGAATTTCTACTTTGTCGGCTACATGGATCCCCACGACCCTTACTATCCGCACCCCTACGATGGAACCGGATACTCGCGTGCCGCGAACCAACACCCGAACCCCGAGGAGGCGGATCGGCTGCGCGAGCTCTACGACGGCGAAATCGAGTTCTGGGATGCTCGCTTCGGCGAACTCATTAACCAGCTGAAGGAGCGCGGCATTTACGACGACCTCACGATTGTGATCACTGCCGATCACGGCGAAGAATTCTGTGAGCACGGCGGCTTCTGGCACGGAACGACGCTCTTCGACGAACAGATCCGCGTGCCCTTGTTTGTAAAGCTCCCGCAGAATCGCCGCGGCGGCTCCCAGATCGGTCATTGGGTTCAGAGCATCGACCTGATGCCGTCCGTACTTGGTATTCAGTCGATCGAAGTCCCCGAGGGGATTCAGGGCGGGGATATCTTCGAGGGAAGCGACGTGATCTACGCAGAAGAGAGTCACGAGGGTAATGTGCTCGAAGCTGTCCGCGAACGACGCGGGACAGATGAGTGGAAGCTAATCACTGCGAACGAAGACAACCCTCGAGGGCTCGATACTGTGAGCGTGTACCGCGTGGATGACGATCCTGGCGAAACAGAGAATCGTGCGGAAACAGAACCTGAGATGACCGCGAGTCTTCAGGCGACCCGAGAGCAACAACAAGTTCAGGCGACGGAGGGCGCGGTCGACTCGGTGACCATGGAGCTGTCCGACGAAGATATCGAAGGGCAGTGTGCGCTGGGCTATTGGTCACGCGAGGCCTGCTGTGAGCGCGGGCTCTTTCAGTACTGCGACTAGCTAAAAACTGCCCCTCCATTCCGGGCCGCCATAGCGCAGCCCTTGAAAGTTCCTGAAAAGCCACATCGGTGGCTCGGAAGAGCGTCAGCGTAAAAGAGACGCTCATGGCGGGTAGGAACAGGTCCACCCTCGCGACCAGCTCCGAACGTTATGAGGGAACCCGCGGGAGCCGTCGCTTGCGCGGGACCTTTTCTCCCTGCGGACCGTAGAGCGCGAGCTGTCCGCAAGCTCCCTCAACATCGGCGCCGCGCTGCTTCCGCACCGTCGCCGTCACCCCTTGCTGCCTCAAGCGGTCGCTGAAGCCAGCGACGCGCTCGGGAGAGGGCGCCTCAAGCGGGCTCTCGGAGATCGGATTTAAAGGGATGAGGTTCACCTTTGCGCGAACGCCTCGAAGAAGCTTCGCGAGCGCGTCCGCCACGCGATTTGAATCGTTCACGCCGTGGATTAGTGTGAACTCGATCGTAATGCGCCGGCGTTTCGGGAGCGGGTAGCGCCGAAGGCATGCCATCAGATCTTTGAGCGGATACTTCTTGTTCACGGGCATAATCGCCGAACGCTCTTCGTCCGTGACCGCATGAAGCGAGATCGCGAGCTGGACCTTGCCCTCAAAGTCTTGCCCGAGCCGTTCAATCTCGGGAATGAGGCCGCTGGTAGAAACGGTCACCCGCCGCGTCGAGAGCGCGTACGCCTCCGGGTGCGTAAGAATCGTGAGCGCACGCGCGACCGCGTCGTAGTTGTGCAGCGGTTCACCCATCCCCATGAAGACGATATTTCGAAGCTTCTCTTCCTCATCGAGTTCGCGTTTCCCGAGCCATGTCTGTGCGATGATCTCGGAAGCAGAGAGGTGTCGGGTGAGCCCAGCCACACCCGAGGCGCAGAAAACGCAGCCCATCGCGCAGCCCACCTGGCTTGAGACGCACTGCGTAACGACGTTTGAGATATGAAGGCCAGCCTTGGAATCCCGCGCGCGGTCGGCGGGGTCGACATCGGGATCCTTCTTCAGCTGGGGAATGAGGACCGTCTCCACATCCTTGGTATCGCCGAAACGAACGAGCACCTTCCGCGTTCGGTCCGACGATTGATGCCGCTTGTGAACAACACCCGGGAAATCCCCAAGCTCTTCCTGCACGATGGGGCGCAGCGATTTCGGCAGGTTCGACATTTCCGCGACATCGAATACGCCCCGCCCGTGCAGCCACTGAAAAATCTGTTTCCCTCGGTACGCCGGCTGACCATTGCGCTTGAGCGCCTCGCCCCACTCTTCGGGCGTGCGTTCGAAGGCGTGTGCCGCCGGGGCTAAAGAGGTCGCGCGCAACATCTTTTCGGTTTGCCACGCAACGCCGGCGTAGTCACGCGGACGCGTCATCCTCGGACGTCGAAGTGCGGATCCGTGGGTGCACGGGCAAAGGAGCCGCGTGCATTCGTTTCACCTCAGATCAACCCCGCATCGGCGAAAGGAGCGCCCACGTTCCGGCGCCCACGTTGCCAAGAGCGCAGAAAGCATTCGAACCAATTCATCGAAACTGCCGGAGTGCGCCAAAGAGTCTTAGCGAGAACGGGGCTTCACGCTCTTCTCCGAGTGGGAGACGAAAATGATTCGATATTTCATCGAATGCCCGTTGGTCCGTTGTTTGCTTTTGTAGGCGAAGATGAACGTTCTCCCAGCAGCTCGCCTCGGTCTTCGTGTTCTTCTTGTCGGCGCTATCATGCTTGTCAGCGCATCAAGCGCCAACGCTCAAGAGGCTTCTCCGTCCGCTTTCGATCGAAACTTTGCGCTTGGCGGTTACGTCCGCGGTAGCGTCGGCGGATACCAAGGAATCGGCGGTGGAGGACGAGCGCGGTGGGAGCCCTTCGATTCTCTTGGTGTCGACGTTTTCGGGGATTGGCAGCAAATCGATGACCCAGATGGTTTTCGCCACGATACGACGGTGGGCTTCGATCTCTACCGGCCCATTGGACTTCCCGGTCCACTCCGTCTGAAGCCCTTCCTTGGGTTCTGCTCGTCGTTTTCCGTTCTGCATCCACAGGGAGGCGCGGAACGGATCAGCAACGTGAATTTCGGCGTTCACGCTGGCGCTGGAATCGAGATTGCTGTCGGGAGCCGCTTCTCACTCTTCTTCGATGCGAAGGGCGTGCTCTATTTCGGAAACCCACGAACCTATGGCGGCTGGACCGTTCAGGTTGGCGAGCAGATCTCGGCGTGGGGCGTCGTTCAAGGTGCGCTCGGGCTGCAGGTTCACCTCTAG
>JAHDCI010000296.1 GCA_020629955.1 Myxococcota bacterium
GAGAAATGCGCGGTGAGTCCGATGCGATGATTCGCGCGTTCGACCTGCTTCGACGAGTCGCCCCGGCGGACCTATCGGTGATCGTTCGAGGCGAGACGGGCACTGGCAAGGAACTCGCAGCCCGGGCACTGCATACCGAAGGCGCTCGCCCAAGTGGTCCCTTCGTCGTTGTTGACTGCGGAGCCATTCAGGCAAACCTCGTCGAATCCGAGCTCTTCGGACATGAGCGCGCCGCGTTTACGGGCGCAGACCGAATGCGACGTGGCGCGTTCGAGCTCGCGAGTGGAGGTACGGTCTTTCTCGATGAGGTCGGTGAGCTTCCGATGGAGTTGCAGCCGAAACTTCTGCGCGTCTTGGAGCGGCGCGAAGTGCAACGAGTGGGCGGGTCAAAACCACTTGCTGTCGATGTGCGCGTCGTCGCCGCGACACACCGGAACTTGCCCGAGATGGTCCGCGCTGGGACGTTTCGCGAGGACCTCTTCTTCCGGCTCGCCGAGTTTGAGATCGTTCTTCCGCCGCTACGAGAACGCGAGGCAGATATCACAATGCTCGCGGAGCACTTCCTCAAAGAGCTCGCCTCAAGCGGCGGTCCAGAGGCGACGCTCGACGAGAGCGCAAAGATCGCGCTGCTCAGCAATCCGTGGCGAGGAAATGTCCGTGAACTTCGCAACGCGCTTCGGCGCGCAGCCGTTCTCGCTCAGGACAATACCGTCAGCGAAGACGACCTCATGGTGTTGAACTCCCAGCTGCGTCCAAGCAGCGCTCCGAGTGGGCCGGTTGCCTCTCTCGACGTCGACGCAGCGGTGCCGATCAAGGAAGCGCGCGAGAAGTGGAACGCGCCGCTCGAGGCCCAATATCTGCGCCAAGTCATGAAGCGGTTCTCCGGAAATCTCGACGAGGCTGCGCGCCACGCTGGCCTTCACCGGAAGAGCCTGCAGCGGCTCCTGCGCGGTCACAAGATCGAGCTCAGCGACTTCGAATCGTAGGCCGGCCTGCGCGGGCTCAGAAGCCGCGGCAGATCCGCATCAGGCGCGCCTGTTCCGTCGAGCTTCGGACGTCGTGCTGAAAGCCGACAAACCACTGAGAGCCAGTCCAAGCCGCAAAGCTGAAGTTGACGCGCGGGATGGTCTCCGCTTCGCTGAAGCGCTCGAGGAGCACACTCTCACCGGAGACACGCTGGAAGGTAACTGCAGAGATCGTCGTCAGCGCAACGAGATGATCTTCACCTCGAGTGACAATCGCTTGAACGCCGGCATCAAAAATATGCTCGCGTCCGACCAGGTTGCCCTCGAGATCGGTCATCCAAAAAACCCGTCCAATGCCAAAGAGATACCGGTCGCCGGTCGCGGTAAAGATCTCCGGTTCACGGACTGCATCCTCGGGGACATGGATCGGAAGGAGCGAACCGATGAGGTTCCCATCTCGGTCACGTTGCTCGACGATCGCACGGTCGTCGCGGGAGTACACGCGCGCAAAGCCCTCGTTTGTCGCCGTCACTTCGGACTCCGCGAGCACGCCATCGGTCCAGCTCGCGACGGTGGAGAGGGTGTCGAGCCGCGCGACGCGAAGCTCGAGCGGCGAACCCACCGTGGAGCTTCGGAACGCGCGGTAGACCAAGAAGTGCACGCCATCGGAGGTGATGATGCGAGGCTTTGAATCCGTCACCCCGAGACTCCCCGAGACCGTGCGCAGGGTATTGGAGACGGAGCCGCCCGAAGCATTTAGAACAACGTGCTGAATCGCGTAGCTGCGAATGCCTCCGATGAACTGCTCGACGATGACGAGGTATTGAAATCCGTCCCCATCGGCCACGGCGGCGGGTTCTGAGAAAGCGTTGCCTCCCATCGTCGCTCCAAAGCGCGAACTCGTTCGCCCATCCGCAAAGCGCAATCGAGCGTTAAGGTCCCCGTTCGCCGCATAGACCGCAATCGTATTGCCCTCGAACGAAGCCACCGCCGGCGCTCGAACGTTCTCATCCTCCGAGCCCCAAGTCTCCGGCGACGTGGCGACATCGCATTCAAAGTCGCAACGTCCTTCGGAGCACACTTGGCCTTCTTCGCACGTCGTATCCTCGAACGGATAATCGCACTCGCCCTCAGAGCATGTCCCGGCGGCACCAAAGGTTCTTCGCGTCATCGGGTCTGCGCAGGTTGCGACGGGCGGAGTATCGCAGCGAAGGGCCCGGCCAGCGCACACGCCATCGCCGCATTGATCCATCGCGGTGCACGCATCGCCATCATCGCACTCGACGCCTTCGAGCGGCTCGTAGGAGCACTCTCCACCGGTGCAGATTCCAGCCATGGCGAAGCACTCGCTCGGCGGAGTTTCGCATTCCACGTCGGTGCAGGGATCCATCAGGCAGCTGCCCTCAGCGCATCCAAGCGCGCACGTCATCTCGCTTTCGGTGTAAGCGCAGCTTCCCTCACTGCAGACCCCAACGCGCGCATAGACGACGAGCGTGCTTTCATCAGAACAACGATCTGCGGGCGCGTCGTCGCAGCGGAGCGCAGCGCCAGCGCAGCTTCCTTCCGTGCAGCTATCGCCCTCGGTGCACGCGTCTCCGTCATCGCAGCTCGTACCCGCGGGCCGAAGCGAATAGATGCACTCGTTTTCACGGCACTCGCCGATCGCCTCAAAGCAAGGCGAGGGGGGCGCGTCGCAGACGACGCCGGCACACGTGACCGGCTCGCAGGCGTCGTCGACGCAGCCATTTGGGCAGCGAAGTTCGCGCGAACCATAAGCGCACTGTCCCGTCGCTTCGATGCACGTCCCTCCCGAGTCGAAGAGCTCGAGAACCATCGCGGAGGCACAGCGCTGACTTGGCGGACTATCGCACGCGACATCCTCGCAGAGGTCAGCCAGGCAGCGCCCCGCTTCGCACCCGCCACCGCACGCGATGTCCTCGAACGCATACTCGCATCCCTCTGCGCCGCACGTTCCGCTGCGCTCATAAACGCGAACGTCTCCATTTTCGAGGCAGAGATCGGCGGGAGGCGAGTCGCAGACCGAGCAGCCGTCCGGATTGGAAACGTCCGGCGCAGCGTCGACGCCACCACCGTCGAGCACGGTGGAATCATCATCTCCGCAGCCGCCCAAAGAGAGCGTCAAAGCACACGCGAGGAACAAGAAGGAGCAGCTGGAGCGATTCATCACCACGACATTCTATAGGAACGCGGTACGAACATGAAATACGTTCAGAAATCCCCGTGTCGCGGCGCACACGGCCAAGCCAACAATCGACGGCGGCGCGATTCCATTTGCGGTGTTTCTCACCGAGTGGTTTTCGCGACCCCTTCTATTCCGTGAGCGGAGCCGCTTTCGCTAGCGCCGGAACTCGCTGAGGTGCGTGATGTACCACTGGTCATCCCAGGTGTTCATCGTCCGCACTTCGAAGCGCCGTTCTTCTTCGCCGACGCGGTAGTAGATCCAGTTGTGGCGCTGCGCCCAATAAGGCAGACGGTTCGACTCTTCGCGCACCTCGACCCAGCCGCGACGACGGGAAAACTCGAAGCGTACAAACTCAGCGTTGGCGGCGTCTTCCCCAAGCATCTCGTGAAGCGCGGCGACATCCCGATGGAAGAGACGAAGCATCCGATCGTAGAAGCGATCGGGGTCGGAGACCCCTTTGATCTGGCGGAAAATCTCGCGCGTCATAAAGGCGGGCAGCCCGGCTTCCGGATCGTTCGCTTTGATCGCATCGAAGAGGATGCGCGCACGCTCCTGAAAGGTAT
The DNA here is from genome assembly GCA_020629955.1 of Myxococcota bacterium. Taxonomy (GTDB): domain Bacteria; phylum Myxococcota_A; class Polyangia; order Polyangiales; family Houyiibacteriaceae; genus JAHDCI01. The sequence continues at coordinate 3,732 of JAHDCI010000296.1, forward strand.
CGGCCCCGGGGCGTGGCGGGGGCGCTTCGAGGCTTGGACTATTGTGCGCCGGGGGCGCCGGGAAACGCTGCGCGATCACGGGTGGCGCGAGCAGCACCGCCCCACAGAAAACACCAGAGCAAAGAACACCCTTCCAGCGGGAACGAATCGTCATGCGGAGCACCATAGAGGACGTAGACGAAGCTTCCAGCCGAGCATTCAATCCATTGGGGGTGAAGGCTGCGAAGCCACAACTCGCGGACGCTCCATCAAGACTGTGTTCTCGAGTTCTACAACGCAGAGCCAACGCACTCGGTCCGATGGATCATCTCGATGCGAAAATTCCCCTTAGAGTTCGCGACTTCGAAGAGCATTTTTTCTGCGGAAGAGCGAGCGGTACGACGTTTGCAAATCTCAGGGCATGCTTCACCGGCTCCTCTTCGCTCTTCTCCTGACCGCATCCTTCGGTTGCGAACCCGCAGCGCTCTTTCGCGATGGTGTGAACGTTCCCGCGTACGTGGATGGGGGCTTCTCCGACGACGGCGGCGTGGACGGTGGGAGTGATGGCGGTTTCGACTCTGGTTACGACGCTTCTGAGCCTGACGCTTCTGAGCCTGACGCTTCTGAGCCCGACGCAAGCGCATGCGTGCCGGAGTGCAGCGGACTGAGCTGCGGGGACGACGGCTGCGGCGGTAGCTGCGGGACGTGCGGCACAGGAAC
>JAHDCI010000064.1 GCA_020629955.1 Myxococcota bacterium
ACTCGGCATGTCGTTCGTCGATCGAAGCTCGCCTCGGCGCCCCTGACGAAAGATCATCCTTTCTATCGATTCGATCCCCGCACTGGCGAGCCTGGGCGATCGTCGCCTCGCCTCGATAAAGCTCTGCGTTGCTAATTCCGCCGACCGCAAAATGGAACGAGGGGTCGAGATGTTCCACTTCGAATCCGAGCGCCGCGAATTTCTCCCAGAACTTCTCGGCAATCTTTGGAGCACGGGTCGCTTGTCGGGGGACTGCGCTGCGGGCAGCTCCGCCGTGTTCGTCGCTGAACGCTTCGAACATAACCACACCGATCGCGACGGTCGTTTCCTCAAATTCATAGGGCCAGTTGACACTGCTCCCGCAGTAGACGAGCTCCACTTTGCACTTCGTCTTTTTCGCAAGCTTCGCGACCTTGGTACGAAGCTCGGAAATTTGATCCGCGCTTGTGAACTGCTGCGCTTTGAGCTTTTTCCCGTAAAGCAGGAGTCCCAGGTTTTCATGATCGTAGATCGCCATCCTCAAATCCTTTGTTTTCAGCGGTGTACGAACGAATGAAATGCTCCATCCCTCGTGCGTGCTGAACAGTGTCCAGTCAGACCGACGATGAAATCGGACGAAGATCAAAAACGTCTTTCAGAACGATGAAATGAGTCATAAATGTCCGAAACGAGAGGTCTTGCCGGAATCGTCGGTGTTCGGAAGAAACGGATCATCGGATTTGTGCATCGCCTGGAGTAAAGAGCGGCCCAAGCGCGTTCTATGACAACCGGGAGACAAAAATCTCTCAGACTTGCAGAATGCGGACTTAACAAGTACCACTACGTGTCGCGGTTTCGGCCCCTTACGGGGCGTCGCACACCTCTTTCTGACTCGCAGGGGTCAGCGCTGAAACGGAAGATGCCATGAGAGAACTTGTAGTTGGGATGGACGTCGGTTCCACCACCGTGAAAGCGGTCGTGGTCGACCCAAACACGCGAGAGATTCTCTGGAACGATTACCGCCGTCATCACACGAAGCAGGCCGAATGCGTGATGGAGTTCTTGCTCGAGATTGGGCAAGCCTTTGACGACGTTCAGCCCGAGCATATGCGCCTCTTCGTGACCGGCTCGGGTGCGAGTCCGCTCGCAGAGCCGACAGGGGCCAAGTTTGTCCAAGAAGTGAACGCGGTCACACTCGCCGTGGAAACGCTTCACCCGGACGCCGGTTCGGTGATCGAACTCGGTGGTCAGGACGCGAAGATCATCATCTTTAAGGAGAACGAGACCACGGGTGAAAAGACCGCGTCTTGTTCGATGAACGATAAGTGCGCGTCCGGTACGGGCGCGACGATCGACAAGTGTATGATCAAGGCGGGGATCGACCCGTACGAAGCGGCGAAGCTCGATTTTGACGATAGCGCGCTGCATCACGTCGCGGCGAAATGCGGCGTTTTCGCCGAGACCGACATCGTGAACTTGGTGAAGACCGGCATCCCCGCGAACGAGATCATGTGTTCCCTCGCGGACGCGATCGTGATGCAGAACCTCTCGGTTCTTACGCGCGGCAACACGCTTCGCCATAAGGTGATTCTCCTCGGCGGCCCGAACACCTACCTCAACTTCCTTCAGCAGTGCTGGCGTCAGCGTATCCCGGAGACCTGGGAGCAGCGCGGCTGGGAATATCCAAAAGATATTCCGCTCGAGGAGCTGATCGCTGTCCCGGACAATTCCGAACTCTACGCGGCGTATGGCGCGGTCGTGTACGGACTTCATGAAGAGGCCACGGTCGGTCGCTACCGAGGCATTCAAGGCCTCAAGCACTACATCACCGAAGGGCGTCAAGAACGTCTCGGTGAGAGCGCGGGCCCGCCTCTGATCGCCGATATGCCCGAGCTCGATGCGTTTAAAGAGGCGTATCAGATTCCGAAGTTTGTCCCGGCGAGCTTCGAACCTGGACAGCATATTCGCGCCGTGGTCGGTCTTGACGGGGGCAGCACGTCTTCGAAGGCGGTCCTGCTTTCGGAGGATGGCGAAATCCTTCGCAAGGCGTACACGCTCAGCAAGGGCAACCCAATCCAGGATACGAAGGACCTCCTTCGCGAGCTTCGCGACGGGGTGCTTGCAGACGGTGCGACGCTCGAAGTCATTGGCTTCGGAGCGACGGGTTACGCAGCGGATGTTCTCGAAGAGTGCGTTCGCGCTGACGTCAATATCGTCGAGACGGTCGCGCATATGATGAGCGCGACCAGCATGTTCGGCGAGGTCGACGTCATCTGCGATATCGGCGGCCAGGACATCAAGGTTCTCTTCATGGAGAACGGCGATATCAAGTCGTTTAAACTCTCCAATCAGTGCTCTGCCGGCAACGGCATGCTTCTTCAGGCGATGGCCGATCAGTTCGGTCTGCCGGTCACGCAGTACGCGGAGACCGCGTTCCAGGCTCAGCTCGCGCCAAAGTTCAGCTACGGCTGCGCTGTTTTCCTCGATACCGACCGCGTGAACTTCCAGAAGGAAGGCTTCGCCAAGGAAGAGCTGCTCGCCGGTCTCGCGCAGGTTCTGCCGAAGAACGTTTGGCAGTACGTCGTGGGCGTTCCGCGCCTTGCTGCACTTGGAACCCGCTTCGTTCTTCAGGGCGGCACGCAGTACAACCTCGCGGCCGTGAAGGCGCAGGTCGACTACATCAAGGAGCGTGTGCCAGGGGCGGAAGTCTTTGTGCACCCGCACACGGGCGAAGCGGGTGCGATCGGCGCCGCAATGGAAACGCTCCGCGTTGTGACTCGCCGCGGTCACTCGACCTTCATTGGTCTCGACGCGGCAATCGACCTCGAATTTGAGAGCCGAAACGACGACAGCACGACCTGTCACTTCTGCCCGAACCACTGCTCGCGAACCTTTATCGACGCGTACCGTCCCGACGGTTCGACCAGCCGCTATATCAGCGGTTTCTCCTGCGAGAAGGGCATGGTCGAGTCGAAAGAAGCGATGCTCGACCTGGTGAAAGAGCGCCGAAAGATCATGAAGGAGTTCCCGAACCTCGTGGAGTACGAGTCGCGGGCGGCCTTTATGCACCAGCGCGGTACCGAAAAGCTTCCGGAAGAGGGCACCGACTGGACGGTGAAGGTTCCGAAGACGCGTTTCGGCAAGCTCGAGCATCACGAGATCACCCGCGGCTTCCAGCGAAGCTCCGACGAAGCCGCCGAGAAGCGACGCAACTATCGCATCGCGATGCCGCGCGTCCTCAATATGTACTCGACGGGCCCGTTCTGGCGCGCCTATTTCGAGGTTGCTGGCGTGAAGCGCTCGAACGTGATGTTCTCTTCCCCTTCGAGCGAAGAGCTCTTCCAGGCGGGCGGCAAGTACGGCTCCGTGGATCCATGTTATCCCGCGAAGGTCGTGCAGGCCCACGTGCACGAGATGCTCTTTGAGACGCACCCGAAGAAGCCGCTGAACGCGATCTTCTTCCCGATCCTCACCCACGTGCCCGCGTTTATCGAGGGCGCGATGGACAAGGCGAGCTGCCCGATCGTTGCCGGCACGCCGGAGGTCATCAAGGCCGCGTTCACCAAGGAAAAGGACTTCTTCGCCGAGCGCGATATCGAGTACATCGCGCCGGTCTTCTCGTTCGAAGAGCCGACGCGCATGAAGGAGACGCTCTTTGAAGTCTTTGGCCCGCGCCTGGGCCTGACGCGTGACGAATCCGACTTCGCCGCAGCCGAAGCCTTTAAGGCGATGGCGCGCTTTAATCAGGACCTCGAAGACAAAGGCCGCGCCATCATCGACCAGGTCGAGATGGACAACGAGGTCGCCATCCTTGTGATCGGCCGCCCCTACCACAGCGATCCGGGCCTTCATCACGGTATCCCGGAAGAGTTCCAGGTGCTTGGCTTCCCGATCCTCTCGATCCGCTCGGTGCCAAAGGACAAGGCGTGGCTCAAGCGCTTCTTCACGGGGGATTCCGAGCACCCGCTCGCGAACGGCAACCCGCTCGATATCAACGACGTCTGGCCCGAGAACTTCTCCGCGAATAGCGCGATGAAAGTGTGGGGGGCGAAGTTCGCGGCACGGCACCCGAACGTCGTGCTCCTCGACCTCTCGAGCTTTAAGTGCGGTCACGACGCGCCGACTTACGGCATCATCGACCGGATCGTGGAGCGCAGCGCGGTACCGCACTCGACGCTGCATGACCTTGACGCGAACAAGCCCGGCGGCTCGATTAAGATTCGCGTCAAGACGTACGCGCATAGCCTCTCGCTCCATAAGGAGCGCCTCGAAGACGTCGCCCGGAAGAAGCAGCAGCTTGAGCGACGAATCGATGAAAAGCGTCTTGAGCTTCTTCAGATGAAGCGGGCTCAGATGCTTCAGCGGCAGCAGGCCGCTACGGAGATTGAAAAGCAGATCGCGACGGTTCGCGATAGGCTTGCCCAATATCAACCGGAGCCCTCGACGGCGAATACGCAGGTGGCGCCCGGGTTGATTCAGCTTGGCAAAAAGAACAAGAGCGGAAGTGTTGTCCGCGTCTCGTAGGCGCGGAGAGGAGAAACCATGAGCAGTCGATTAGACGAAAACCACCTCGATACGCTCGACGTGGAAGTAGAAGCAGACCTCGATATCGAAGCTGCGCTCGCCGAGTTCGAAGCGCAGGAACGCGTTCGCCTCGGACTCGAGGAGCAGGTAGAAGAGCAGTGGACCGACGCGATGACCGTCCCGGTCTTCACGGCCAGCCAACGCGCGAATACCACTCTCCTTGTCGGCGGCCTGACGATGGCGCACGACTACCTCGTCGAGGCCGGTCTCCGCGGCATCGGTTACGAAGTCCAGTCGCTCGAAGTTCCGGACAACGAATCCCTTCGCTACGGTAAGGAGTTCGGGAACCGCGGCCAGTGCAACCCGACTTACTTCACTGTCGGCAACCTGGTGAAGGCGCTCTGCAAGATCCGCGACGAGCAAGGGCTCACAGAGCAAGAAGTCGTCGACCGGTATGCGTTCCTCACGGCGGGTTCCTGTGGTCCGTGCCGCTTCGGCATGTATGTCACGGAGTACCGTAAGGCGCTTCGCGATGCCGGCTTCGACGGTTTCCGCGTCCTTCTCTTCCAGCAGGCGGGCGGCATCAAGCAGGCGACGGGCGAGGAGCTCGGCCTGGTTCTGAACCCCGAGTTCTTCCTCACGATCGGCCGCGCGCTTTTCGCGGGCGACGTCATCAACGTCATGCAGTACCGCCTGCGTCCCTACGAGCTCGTTGCGGGCTCCGTGGACAAGGCCATCTCGCAGGTGAAAGACGAAGTCTACGGCGAGCTCGAGAAGGGCGGCAGCGTCCTCAAGGGTCTCTGGCGCGGACGTAAGATCCTCAAGAACCTTGAGATCGATCGCACCAACGCGAAGCCCAAGGTCGCCGTCATCGGTGAGTTCTGGGCGATGACGACCGAAGGCGACGGCAGCTACCACATTCAGCGCTTCCTCGAAGAAGAGGGCGCGGAAGTGAACATTCAGGTGCTCGCCAACACGCTTCTCTACAACCTTTGGGAAGCGCGTCACGACACCGAATCTCGTCTCCAACTCCGCGGCGCGGACGAGGCGAAGTTCGGTCTCGATGGCACCGACCCCTACGTCACGATGGCGTTCCTATACATCGGCGAGCTTGCGCTTCGAACCGTCTGGCAGAGCTTCGCGAAGACACTCGGTCTCTACGGACACAAGCTTCCGAATATGGACGAAGTCGCGTCCTACGGACACAGCCACTACAACGTCGAACTGCGCGGCGGGGAAGGGCATCTCGAAGTTGCGAAGCTCATCCTCAACGTCGTGAAGCAGAAGGCGCACATGACGCTCAGCATCAAGCCCTTTGGCTGCATGCCTTCGAGCGGCGTGAGCGACGGTGTTCAGTCGGTCATCACCGAGATTCTTCCGGAAGCCATCTTCTGCCCGGTCGAGACCTCAGGCGATGGTGCTGTGAACTTCTACTCCCGCGTTCAAATGTATCTCTTCAAGGCGCGTCAGCGTGCCCAGGAAGAGTTCCAGAAGACGCTCGATGAGTACGGCGTCACGCGTGAAGAGGTGCAGGCCTACATCGCGAAAAATGGCTTCGGCAAGAACACCTACCATCCGCCGCACGTCACGGCCGGCACCAGCGCTGACCTCGTTCACGAAGTCGCTCCGCTGATGAAGGCTGGATTCCTCAAGCGCGTTCAGATCCGCGCCGGACGTACGGTTACGCGCACGACGAAGGTTCTCACCGAATCGGTTCCGCGCCGCGCCAAGACCACCGCCCACGCGATGCGCTACGCGCCCGCGTTTGCCCGTTTCCTCGCAGGCGAGATCGGTGACAAGGCGCCGTCCATCAAGGCTTCCTGGGTCAAGCTCTTCGACCAGTGGACGAAGCCCTCGGACGACGAGCTTCGCCAGATCGAAGAAGCGCAGCAGATGTCTGCGGTCGAGATGCCCCGCACGGCGCGCGCCAAGTCGGTCCGCTCGCTCCGCGTCATGGCCTAGCCCGCCAGCGCATCAAGAAAACGCCTCGCCAACGCGGGGCGTTTTCTTTTCCGTCGTCTTCTTTCGCGCGAACCGTGCGACAAAGAAAAGCCCCGCAGCGCGCTGCGGGGCCTTTCGCCGACGATTGAGAAACGCTTAATCGTGGTCGTGGTCTTCTTCGCCGTGGTTGTGCTCGACGCCATCGACAGCGCACTCGCCTTCACCCTGAAAATGACCCTGCGTCTTCAGCTGCGCTGTGACGTACTCCCACATGTTTGTGAGCGGATCGATTGGGCCACCGGTGAGGGAGTAGCGCTCATCAAGCTCCGATAGGTCGGAGGGAGAGAGCGCCTCAAGCTCTGCCTGCGTTACCGTGCCGTCGCTATCGGTATCGGAATCCGCGAGCCACTGCGCAAGACGCATCACGCCGCCTTCTTCTCCCTCTGGGAACCCGTTGAAGAAGATATGGTCGCCATGAATGGAGAGCGCGGCGCTAGTCGCGGTGGCGCCGCTTACGGCGACTCCCGGCGCGCCCTCTTCCGCTCCGCACGGGCCGTATACGGTCTCTGCAGAAACACCCCAGCGGAAGCTGATGGTCTGATCGTCTTTGGTGATCGATCCCTCGATAAGGTAGCTGAGGTTTCCGTTCCGCATCTCCGTGGCGTCGGCCTCGGTGACGGACTCATGCACCATCGATTCGGCGTTCGCTTCGGCAAGCTCATAGGTCACATCGTAACGACCCTCAGCGAGGCTAGAAACCGACCAAAGGTCGAACCCGGCAGGTGGCGCTTGTACGAGGTCCACGAGGAACACACGGTCATCGTCGGCATCCACGCCGTCCGCCGTCAGCTCGATATGGCCGACCGCGATGATGTACTTCGTGAAGGTCGCCGCCCAGCCGTCTTGAATATCTTCGTCTCCCGTGCCTGCTGCGACGCCGTCGGTGATCGAATCCTCCGCTTCGAGCAAGAAGTTGATCGTTGCACCGCCAGCCGTCGCATCCTGCGTGGAGGCGTCTTCGGTGCCCCCATCGGTCATCGAGTCGTCGTCACCGCAGCCGACAAGGGCGAGCATAAGCGCGAAAATTGTAAGGCATTTCTTCATCTTTTTTTACTCCTGGGATGGTTCGTTCCACGAAATTTCGATCGCGCGCTGGGCCATGATTGCGAGGCGCAGCGCGCGGAGAGTCTGGGTGTCCTCGAGCGTTCCGGCCTCGAGGTAGGGGGAGAAACGCATTTCGCGCACAAGGTTTGCCAAATTGAGCTCAACGAGGAGCTGATCCGTAGCGGCTGGCGTGTGCGTTTCCATGCTTCGACGAACGGTGGTCGTTCCCGCTTGCAGGGGCTCGATTCGGAACGCGAATTCGAAAGGCTCCACGCGGTCTTCACGTGACGCGTTTCCGCGAAGGAGGACTGACGCGCCCTCGGGCAGTGGTGAGAGCGTAACCGGGTCGGTCTCGCGAAGCTCGTGACGGATCCCGAGATCGAACATGAGCGAACGAACATCCGCGCTCTCCACGAAGAGGGTCGCGACTTCCTCCGGCGCTGCCAGACCATCGATCACGATTGTTTCAAGCATCTCTCCGCGGGCGACTTCGCAGAAGTCTCCAGCCATCTCGGAAGCGCAGAGGTAGAGCGCGCCGAACGCGACCCGCGCTTCCTCGATATCCAAGGACCAGCCGTCGGCGCTCTCGAGGATGAGGGTCTCGCGCGCCTCGCTGCCCCCCGCGATCACGGGTAGCGCGAGCTCATCCGCGCCCGTCTCAAGCGCGCAACCTGTGAGCGTGACGAACGCGCAAATCGCTATCCAATGCCTCATAGAGAAATCTCCAAGCGAAGTTCGATGCTGCGCGGAGCCGCGGCGGTGATGTGATTCGCCGGGCGACGCGAGCGGGTGCCATCGTCCCAATGGGACGCGAAAGAATAGGCAAACGATGCGTACTGGGAATCGAGGAGGTTTTGCACCGATAACGTCAGGTCAAAGCGAGACCAGGTCGCACCGATAGAAGCGTCCATGCGATGAACAGCGGGTGTTTGCTGGTTAAACGGGAGGGGACGGTCCGAGAGGAAGAGGTAGCCGAAACCTGCTCGCAGCGAGAGTTCTTCCCCGGCGATGTCGGTGATCGCGCGTCGATAGCCGACGTCAGCGCGGAGAGTCCACGGTGCGATATACGGAAGCCGCGCTCCTTCTGAGAATGCGGGGTTCGGTTCTTCTGCGGAAGCGGGGGGCGGCTCGAGAAGCGTTGCGTCCACGTACGTGAACGAGAGCGTTCCGAGCAGTCCCTCGAGAGGGCGGACGGTCAGGCGTGAAGTCAGCCCGATGCGGCGCGTTGGACCGATGCGCGTAACGCTCGCCTCTGCGGCCTCGAACGCGACATCATCGCTAAGTTGCGTGAAATGACCGGCAGCGCTCAGTTCGAATACGGGCTTGTCCCCCCACGATGGGGCTACGGTCTGAAGCGCGACCCCGAGCTCGACGTTTCGAACCCGCGTAAACGGAGTCGTCTCTGCGTCTTCGAGGGTCCTCGCTTGAGGAGAGCGAAAACCCTCACCGTAGGCGAAGTGAATCCGGGCATTTTCGTGTGGCACGGCCTCGACTGTGAGTCGCGGTCCCACAGCAACCCCAATGGCAGAACGACGATGGCCCGGAAGGATGGTCTCGCGCCGGAAATTCGGGACGAAGTTTCCGATTCGATCGTCGATATCGAAATGAAGAAGGTCCGCCCGAACTCCCCCACGGACAAAAAGTTTGTCTGAGAACGACAAGTCGAAGTCCACGTAGGCTCCGATATCTGTCTGCTGGATCGAAGCGTCGACGCGTTCGTCCCAGATTTCGTTCTGCGGTGCTTGAATGAGAGACGCGCCTTGTTCGATCAGGTCGAGCCGTCCAGAAAACCCTAGCTCGTAAGTGCCTCGAAGGGCGCCAGCTCCGAAGGGTGCGCTCCGATATCGCGCATCGGCCGCCACCGAGAATGTGCCGTTTCGCTGCTCGTTCAGGTCGCCTCTCCCGCGCCAATCCGGCATTTCGCGTGAGCGTTCGACGTAGCCCGTGAAGTTCTGCTGAAGACGAAAGCGGTCGTAGCCGAGCGTGATCCCAAACCGAGTACTGCTTTCACCGCGCCGCTCTGCGGAATAGCGCAGCAAGATTTTGTTTGCCGAACCGGACTGTGCTCTCGCGCTCGTGTCGTCATACACATCGTAGAACCCGACTCGTCCTTCCAAGATGTCCTCCTCTCGGAGGACACCTGCGCTGCTGTATCGACTGGCGTGAGCGACCGCGAGGATGCGGTGTCGGTAACCCGCGCTGTGCTCACCGAAGCCTACTTGACCGATAAACGAGCCATGCGCTCCGCTCCGATTTTGGCCAAACCCATCCGTGCGAGAGAGCTGGAGCGCAGCAAAGGAGTCTTCGTGCGCTCCCTCTGGCGCCCAGACCGCCGCAAGACGACCGGTGTTAAACGAGCCGTAGCTGCCCGCGAGGCGCATGCCGCGATGTGCTGAACCGAGGCGGAAATCGGCGCTTCCCGCGACGGCAAAGTCCCCTTGTTCTGGATCTGTGATGCCTTCGGTGACGCGAATGCTCGAGATAACTTCGGGGATGAGAAACGAGAGGTCGAGGTACCCTTGGCCGTGAATGTGCGAGCGTTGGTTGAGAGACGCGCCTTCCACGGAAACCGCGATGTCCTGGCCATGCTCGGCATCAAATCCGCGAAGCATGATCCGATGGCCCACAGCTCCTCCGACGGGTCGATCGATATAGAGACCAGGAGCTCGACCAAGCATATCGGCAGCATCGCGGCTCGGCGCGAGACGCAGCTCCTCGTCAAGTTCGAAGTCACTCGGACCTCGTGATTCGTTTCGTGCCTCCTCGAGATCAACGGCCGCGCCAGCGCCAAAATCATCCTCTGGGGTGACGTCTGGCGCTGTCTGCGATCTCGTCGGTTCGGGCGCTTCGGAGTGAACAAAGTGAACTTCGACATGCACCCGCGACTCGACCGCTGTTCCGAGTACTCTTGCTGGGTTGAAGCGCCACGCGCGTAACGCAGCGGAAGCCATTGCAAACTCGGGCGTATCTGCGTCGGCACTCGGATGCACGTGCATCACCCGTCCGCTCGCGTCGATATGGACGAGGACTCGCTGCGGAGCAGGAAGCTCCGCGTGAGGCCAGGGGGCAGGCGTTGAACTGAGAATCGTTGGAGGCGATGTCTGGGGAATGGGTGCGCCTTCGTTCGGGCGCTCAGACCCAAAATCATCCGATGAAGGCTCCTCGGCCTCCCGCGCTTGCTCTGTCGGCTCGGCGCGCTCTGTTGGCTCGGCGCGCTCTGTCGGCTCGGCGCGCTCTGTCGGCTCGGCGTGCTCTGTTTCTTCTGCTTCGTCGGATGCGCCCCTGGATCGGTCGGCGGCCTCGGGAGCCGCTTCGGTGTCCGCCGGTTCCGTCTCGCTTTCACCTTCGTCGGCAGCCGCGTCGCCCTCGGCTTCTCGCGGCGCTTCCTCAACAACGGCTCCTGCGCCAAACGCACCAGGCGGTGGTTCCTCTGCGTGGGCGGGCTTTCCGAACACAAGACCACACCCAAGAATGACTGTGAGTATGAACCGCTGAGCGGACAGAATCGCGATAGTAAACTCTGTTTGATTTGTCTTCTTTGACGCGCTTTCTTCAGCTTCCTCGTGACCACGCCGCATAGGGCCGGTTGGGTGTTCTCGGTCCAGGTAAAATAGTACGTTTCGAGGTTGCTTGCGCACAGCGGAATCGGTCTAGCGGTTCCGTAGAGACGATGCAAATCAATCGATTTTATTTAACATTTTACCAAGTGCTTAAGTGTTAATAATCAAACGTTTAAACGTTTGGTGAAACGTTTGATTGAGCACGAGCTCCCCGCGTTTTGTCGACGTCTTGCGTGCCGTCGAAATCCCGCTCAACGTGGAGAAATGACCGATGCGAACTCGAAAAAGGCAGAGCTTTTACAACTTCTTGAGCCGATCCAGGCGTTCCTCGGGGAGCTTGATTTGTCGGCGACGGCCGTGGCGAAAGAGGCTCTAGACGAACGCTTCCCGCTGGAGACTCTCAGCGACCTTCGGGAGCTCGTTCGCGAAGGGGTGCTCGACGGCTGGCTCGCCGAGCGCGAAAATGAAGGCGTTCGTTTCGGGCGACTTCAGAAACCCGGACAGAATCCGCGCTCCATCGACCTGGTGCACATGGATGGGGCTGGACCCGGTCATGAACATCCTTCCGGCGAAATCGATCTATGTTTCGCGGTCACGGAGGGAGCGCTCTTCGATGGGAACCCGGAAGGGTGGACGGTTTACGGCCCAGGCTCTTGGCACGTTCCGACGGTTAGCGAGGGGACGATGGACATTCTCTACTTCTTGCCGGGCGGCGAGATTCGGTTCGGTCCCAAAGAGGCTTAGAACTCCTACAAGTCTTCGACGCTCGCAGTGAGCTCGCGAACGAAGGTGGTGCGTGGGCGAATAAGGGTACGGCGCACTCCCCTTCGCCGGGTGCCAATGAGATCCGTGTAAGGATTCGCCATCTCGCCATCGATGAGGTCTGCGTCTTCGAAATTCTCTTCTCGGGGCTCGGCGCTTTGCGCCTGCGCGTCCTTCGAGATTCCGAAGCCCGCGAGGACCAAGGTGAGAAAGAGGGCGCGGCGGAGGAGGGTGGTTTGCTTCATGCGAGTACAGACGCAGGAAGTGGCAAAAGGATCTACGCTTTGACTCCCGTGACCATCCCGGCATGGATCGACACCGCGATCGGGCCTCCCCCAGCGTAGGTGTCGAGAGACCGCGCGGCTTCGGCGAGCAGAGGCTCTGGGTCCCCATCCGAAATGCGGACAAAACGCTCTTTGCACACATGTTGAACCAAAGGGTTCTCGATCATCGAATGCGCGCTCTCGAACGTTAGTGGGAAGGATGTCTCCTCAACTTGCACGCTCAAAAAGCCCGCATCTCTCGCAATCGATCGCAAGACGTCAGGACCGGGATCGCGCGCGCGCTCTGCGTGGACTCGAGTTCGCAAGGTTCGATTTGTTCGCCGAACCGCTGACTCATCAAACATATCGAAAAGCTCAATCCAGCTTCCTTCGAGCTGGGAGGTCAAAAAGAATACGCAGCCGGGTCGAAGAACGCGCCGAATCTCGCGCATTGCCCTTGGGGCGTCCTCGAAGGTCGGTACCGCCAGGTTGCCGACAACGAGGTCGAAGGATTCATCCTCAAACTCGAGGTGTTCGGCTGCGCCAACGAGGTACTGGATGCGCGCATCCTTGCGATTTCGATCGGCCTCCTCGACGAGACCGGCGTCTGGGTCGAGTCCAATAAGGCTTGCGTGCGGAGGCAGAGTCGCGGCGATTCGCTCCGAGATGTGTCCGGTGCCACATGAGACATCGAGCACCGTGATGACATCGTTCGGGATGCTGGGAAGAAAGAGCGACGAAAAGTGCGCTTCGTAGCGCGGGACCACAAGGTTTTGCACGAGCGCCGCTTGCGCTTGTGAGCTCCTTCGTCGTTTTCGCTGTGCCATTCTTCAGAGAGCCTAGCAGACGCTCGAGTCACGTCTTCAAAACGAATATAGAACGCGCGAATGTTGTTCACGTAGGCGTCAGAATCGTGCTGCTATAACAACCCGATGGATTTTGCCCCGTTTAACCAACCGGCCCCTGCGCTTGAACACCCCTTGATGAGCGATTCGGTGCTGCGCTCCTATCTTCAGAGCGCGCTTCCCGAAGAGGTTCATCGCGAGGTGCTTCCTTCGCTCGAAGCGATGGCCGCCGCCGCACAAGAGCTCTATCCGCTTACGCTTGTAGATCGCGAGAACGAACCTCGTTTGACGCATTGGGATGCATGGGGCGAGCGCGTCGACCGAATCGAGCTGACCGAAGTTTGGAAACGAGCGGAGAAGCTTGCAGCCGAAGCAGGGGTTGTCGCCACCGCGTACGATTCGCCGCATGGGCAATACGCCCGCATTCATCAGTTCGCGCTCGCCTACCTTTTCGCGCCCTCGACCGATGTCTTTGCCTGTCCGCTCGCGATGACCGACGGCGCGGCTCGCACGCTTCTCGATTCTGGCAATCGTATGCTCATCGACCGCGCCGTTCCTCACCTCACTTCGCGTGACCCCGCGCAGTTCTGGACAAGCGGTCAATGGATGACGGAGTCGACCGGTGGTTCGGACGTTGGGCTCTCAGAGACCGTCGCTCGCGAGGAAGATGGCGTGTGGCGTCTCTTCGGTCGAAAGTGGTTTACGTCTGCTGCCGCGAGTCAGATGGCAGTGACCTTGGCCCGGCCGGAAGGGAATCCTCCCGGGGGACGGGGGCTCGCTCTCTTCTACGTCGAGACCCGGAACGAAGACGGTCGCATGAATCAAATCGAGATTGCCCGCTTCAAAGACAAGATGGGGACCAAGAAGCTCCCGACCGCGGAGCTCTATTTGCGCGGCGCGCGGGCAGAACTTGTCGGCGCGACCTCCGGCGGCGTACGGGCGATCACGCCCATGCTCAATGTCACTCGGACGTGGAATACGGTGGTCGCCGTAAGCGCGATGCGGCGCGGCCTATCGCTGGCGCGAGACTATGCACGTCGTCGTCACGCGTTCGGCGCGAATCTAATCGATAAGCCGCTTCATCAGGACACGCTCGCTGCGCTCCAGGCGGAGTTTGAAGGAGCTTTCCTGCTCGGCTTCAAACTCGTAGAGCTCCTCGGAAAATACGAAGCGAGCGAGGCGACGGAGGACGACAAGGCGCTCCTGCGAATTCTGACGCCTCTCGGAAAGCTGACCACCGGCAAGCAAAGCGTCGGTGTTCTCAGTGAGGTGCTCGAAGCGTTTGGCGGAGCGGGCTATGTCGAAGACACCGGCATTCCGGCGATTTATCGGGACGCGCAGGTGCTCCCGATCTGGGAAGGGACGACCAATGTCCTCTCGCTCGATGCTCTCCGGGCGCTGAGAACCCTGGAGCCGCTTGAGGCCCTTGGCGCAGCTGTGCAGCGATGGACCGAAGACGCTCGCGGGCTCGAGCGGGAAGCGGAGCTTGCACGTCGATCGATGGAGGCGGCCGGAGCATGGCTGAAGCGAGTGAGTTCCGAGAGTCTTGAAAGCGTGGAGGCCGGGGCCCGGGCGTTTGCACTGACCCTCGGTCGCACGACATCGCTTGCACTACTAATCGAGCGAGCAAAGCGGACTTCGAGTGATGCGGATCGCGCGCGTCTCCAAGCCGCTGCTCGGCGTTACGCATCCCACGGCGTGAATCTTGTCGAGAAGCGTGCGAGTTTGCTTGAGACCGACGCCCGGATTCTCGCCGAAGGGTAGCACCCCTCGCGCTCGGTCGCTTCGCAGTCCGTTGGTATATTGAAGAGCCCGCCACGCGGTATGCTCAGCCCCTCAAACGCCGTCCAAGTCTCGCGACGCGGGATGCGTGTACCCACGACTTCTGCGATTCAGAATGGGAGTCAATCGACGGACGGTTCGACGTCCGCGCCGTTCGTAGACGCGATCGTTGGCGAGTCGATGCCCATTGCGAAGCCGCTATGTGTTGTGCTTCTGACGAAGCCAGTGGTCTGCGATCACCAGGGCAACCATTGCCTCCGCCATCGGTACGAAGCGTGGAAGGAGACATGGGTCATGCCGTCCCTTGGTCGCAATCGTGGTCGGTTCGAGATCGCTAGTGACGGTCTTCTGTTCTTTGGGGAGGCTTGAGGTCGGCTTCACCGCTGCCCGGAGCAATAGGGGCATTCCGGTCGAGATCCCGCCGAGGATGCCTCCGTGGCGATTGGTCCGGGTGATCACCCGTCCATCGCGGATATGGAATTCATCGTTGTGCGCACTGCCTCGTGTACTGGCCGCCGCGAAACCCGCACCGTATTCGAAGCCAACGACGGCGGGGATCGACATGATCGCTTTGGCGAGGTCGGCCTTCAGCTTATCGAAGACCGGTTCGCCGAGACCCGCCGGTACGCCGCGTCCAACGATCTCCGCGACTCCACCAATGGAATCCTTCTCCTTGCGAACCTTCTTGATGAGCTTCTCCATCTTGAGAGAAGCCTCGGGATCCGGGCACCGAACCGGATTAAATGAACCATCTGGTCGCGATTCAACCTGTTCGCGCGTGACGGCTTCGGGGACCTCCGCGTGAATATCGCCTACCTGAACAACGTAGCCGAGCACTTCTCCGCCAAACGCCTCCGCGATGATCTTCTTTGCAATCGCTCCAGCCGCGACGCGGGAAACGGTTTCTCGCGCCGAAGCTCTTCCGCCACCTCGTGGGTCCCGAATACCGAACTTGGCATCGTAAGAATGGTCCGCATGTCCCGGTCGATACTTGTTGGCGATGGCCGAGTAATCTTTGCTCTTCGCGTCTTTGTTTCGGACGAGGATCGCGATTGGCGTGCCGGTGCTTCGTCCGTCGTAGACCCCACTCAGAATCTCGCAGTGGTCGGGTTCTTTGCGTTGAGTGACCAGTGCGCTCTGACCGGGGCGTCGCCGATCCAGTTCCATTTGAATGGCTTCGGCGTCGATCACGATTCCCGGGGGGCAACCGTCGACGATCACGATATTCCCGGGACCATGACTCTCGCCCGCCGTCGTGACTCGCAGCGCACGCCCAAAGGTTGAACCGGCCATCTTAGGCGCTCGTCTCTGCGCCGCGCTTCATATGAATCGCCTTGCCGACAAAGAAGGGGCCCATCTGGGAGATGTAGGTCGAGGTCTGAATCGTCGAACGCATCCGATGCACGACGTGAGAGAGGGGATGCAGGGTTTTGCCGACCAGACCGATCACAAACTCATTGTCGTTTTTGTCGATGCCGTGGCACGCGAGGCGCACGTCGTGAGCGAGATCAAGTGCACCATAGGAGCGGCCGATCGTCGCATGCTCCATCAAGATCGACCCCTTCTCTCGCCCTTCTAGCTTTTCAAAATCCCCGTTTCGTCGAAGGGGATACCAAACTGCCCATGGAGCGTTCTCATCCGTCACGTTTTCGATGGGACGCTTTAGAATCCAATGGGCCAGGTCGCGCTCGTGACCCGTCGAGTAGGTTCGACCGAACATCGTCATATCGTCGCGAAGAACGAGGTCTCGCAACTCTGCACGACGGAACATAGGCCGTACCGTATCGACAAAGAATGCCGGGTCTTCGGACCATGTGAGCAGGCCAAACGAGCGTGGGTCGTTTACGTCCGCATAGAGGACCCCGTGAAGCCCTCGCTCCTCCTCGAACGCAAGCACAAAAGCATCTCTCGCTCGGTCGGTATCGATGCCCGACGGCGCCTGAAACACCAAGAGCTGCATAAATAGTCGGCGATCGATCGCTTGCTCTTCGCCATCGATCTTCGCGCCATGCTCACGGACGTCGATCGGGATCAATTGGGGGCCTCGATGGGGTCTGCCTTCGCTCATAGGTAGTGAATACGACCTTGTGCAGAAACAATCCAGAGGGATTCGAACTTGAGGAGCTCCGAAAAAAATATCCTATTTATTTCAAACGGTTAGCGTTCGGTTTCGAAAACGTGTCACAGGGGCCTGGCAGGCTCTTCCCATCGACAACAAGAGCGCAGCTTCGGACATCGATACGAGAGAATCGGTCACTCCAGAATGCCTCGGTCGTTTTGGCTTGACCATCGAAGATAGAAAAACTAGACACTTGTTCAGGAGAACCGCATGTCCAAAGACGCCAATCGTGAAAAAGCCCTCGCCCTCGCCCTCGGAAGCATCGAAAAAGCTTATGGCAAGGGTTCGATCATGCGCCTCGGAGATGCGACGGCCCAGGATGTTCCTGCGATTCCAACCGGGTCGATTTCGCTCGACCTTGCGCTCGGGATCACGGGATATGCGCGCGGCCGCATCGTCGAGATCTATGGACCGGAATCGAGCGGTAAGACCACGCTGACATTGCACGCCATCGCGGAGTGTCAGAAACAGGGTGGCGTCGCGGCGTTCATTGACGCCGAACACGCGCTCGACTCTGCGTACGCGCGGAAGCTGGGGGTCAACGTTGACGAGCTGCTCGTGAGCCAGCCCGATCATGGTGAGCAAGCGCTGGAAATCGCCGATACGCTCGTTCGCTCCGGTGCCGTCGACATCATTATTATCGACTCTGTTGCCGCGCTTGTTCCGAAGGCCGAAATCGAAGGCGAGATGGGCGATACCCATGTTGGTCTTCAAGCCCGTTTGATGAGTCAGGCGCTTCGAAAGCTCACTGGCAACGTCCAGAAGAGCAACTGCACTCTCTTCTTTATCAACCAGATCCGGATGAAGATTGGTGTGATGTTCGGTTCCCCCGAGACGACCTCGGGCGGGAACGCGCTGAAGTTCTATGCGTCTCAGCGTCTTGATATTCGCCGTATTGGAACGATCAAAGTCGGTGATAAGGCGATCGGCAACCGCGTGAAGGTGAAGGTCGTGAAGAATAAGCTCGCGCCTCCTTTCCAGATTTGCGAGTTCGATATTCTCTTTGGTCGCGGCATCAGCCGGTCGGGGGATGTGCTCGACCTCGCGGTTCGCGAGAACATTGTCGACAAGTCAGGCGCTTGGTACTCGTATGGAGAGCAGAGGCTTGGTCAAGGGCGTGACAACGTCCGAAATTTCCTTGAAGAGCACCCCGTGATGCTCGCGGAGATTGAGAACAAGCTTCTCGAGGCGAACGGCCTCCCAACGCGAGATATGCCTGCGGTCGGCGCTGCAGCGCCTGGCGAGGGAGCGGATGATGCGAAGGCGGAAGCCAAGACCGAATCCAAGAAGTCGAACGGTCGATCCAAGGGGCGCGCAAGAGCGTAGGCAGCCTTTCTGACAGAAACGCCGCCTACACGATGACCTGTAAGGCAGTCTAATTCGCTCGAGTCGGGAGGTTCGCGCCGAAGAGTGCGGACTTCGAGCTCCATCTTCGCGGGTGGATTGCTGCCCTTGCTTCCGAGTGTAGGAAGGCCGAGGTCCGTCCGTCGAGATTGTCGCTGTCGTTCGTCTCGAGGCGTACGCGTGCCCCGAGTCGCTTGGGAATGAATGGCGGCGAAGAAAAAATAGAGTGTTGAAAACGTCTTCAGCAGTGGCCGTTTTGAACGAGAGGTTCCGTCGGGAAGTGAGTCACCGGCGGTATCTCGCCGGACGCTCCGGCGCCCATGATGTTGGTCCATGGGCGCTGGGGCGCCGTCTTTAAAGTCCCTCCTGGAGATCGCGCCACCGCAACGTTTTGTCATGAACGGAACACCAAATGCGGTTGAGTGTGTGACGTCTCGATTTGCTCTCGAAGCGAATTCTGATCTCGTCACCAGGATGCTCAACATGGCTCGTTCATTGTTCTGAGAGTTTTCCATTCGTCGTAACCGGCGAGATCGCGAACATGCGTGGCAAGAGCGCGTCTTTCGCGCGGCTTGCGAGGGCTTGACGGTTCGCGTGAGCGCTGAGACGGAGAGCGAGAAACCCAAAGCAAAAGACCACCCAGGTCGGGTGGCCTCATACGATGGCTTCGCCCGCTGAGAACGGGTCGATGTTGATTCGTTGGATTTTGGCGTGCGCAGGTTCATCCGATTTTGGGACTCGTATTGCGCATGCGTGGCGGAAAATGGGTGGCGTTTGAGTGCTTGAAAATGCCGCGAAGCGGTTTCGGACGTTTTTCACCAACCTTTTAGGGAGCGACGGAGTCGCTCGCATCGGTTCGCTCGACAATGGTCGGACGACTCATCCCATTCGCGCCGCAGGCGAAGTTGCCCACCATGTGCACTTCACGGAACTCCTGAGTGTGCGGAAGCAGGCATTCGTACGAGGCCGAGAGCACGCCGTTTTCTCCTCGAGTAACGTTGACCTCACACGCCTCCGGGCTGACGAAGAAATCTTCGAGTCGTTGCTGCTCACCGCTCATCGAGTACATGCCGCGAGCGCGGTAGGACCCAGCGCCATCGAAGTCTTCGAGGATCATACGAAACTCGACGCCGTTGTCGGGTGCGAAGGGGTCAAGGCTGTTCATTTCCGCGTACATGATTTCGAGTGAAGCGCCGTCCTCCGAGGGCTTGAGCTGGCAACCATAAAAGAGGAGGTTTTCCCGGACCGAGAAATCAAACGGGGCGTACGTATACGCGCGGCTGTCGAGGGTAACCCAGTCGTATCCCATGACCTCGGCGCGAACAAAGGTATCGGCTCGCTGGTCTTCCGCTGCGCACGCTTGATGACAGCCCTCACCCTCGACGCAGTGAAAGCCGCAGAGATCCGCTTCGCAAGAGTCTTCCCCGCATGAAACGATTTCGTCGAACTTACCGGACGAATCCTGCGCGGCTCCGAAGTCGTCAGAATAGGAACGAGGAGAGAAGTCTCCGCTGGGCGCGACATCCTCCGAGGCGCAAGCAGGAAGCCCGGCGCCCACGAGGAGAAGAAGGATGGGAAGGAAACGAGTGCGGTGCTGAAGCATGGGATTTCAAATCTCGGAAGAAGAAAACGGTCTCACGTTGGCAATCGTGAGCGGAACATACGGTGCGGCGTTGCGAGTCTCGTGCCAGGCCTCTCGAGTCCGTATTGGTCCACCCTGGATACGAAGTATCGGCCTATTTTATTGAAGCGAATCGGCTCTTGGTGGGCTTCAAGCTCTGATTCCAAGCCGACCAGAAAATCGGACGTTCTGCCGGCACCTCGAGTGACCGATCCGAAGTGCGATGACGATGGCCGCGACGAATTGACTCTTCTCTTCGAGGTCTGCGTGCCGCGTCGAATCGGTCGGTGAAGCTCCGATGGTGGTTCTGCGCTCCAGAAAGAATGCGAAGGGATTCGGACCCTGAGCTCTCGCTAATCCGGATCACCTGTGCAGAAGCAATACAGCCTTTCGCCTCGAACGCTGCAGTTTCGAAGTGTCCCTCCACTTACCGTCGCGGCGCCGGCGCAGCGACCCTCGCCGCCGGTACACCACCCACATAGCGTTGCGCACGAGACGGAGCCGTCATTGCCAGTGGAGCATCGCGCTTGGCACTCACCACCGAAACATCGCGATGTTCCCCCGCAAGCATCACCCTCCGTGTCCCGTTCGCAGTTTCGATTCTCCGGCGCCAGTTCCGCGGGGGGACCACACGAATTGTCCACGCATCGTGAGCGCGTCACGGTTCGCGTTCGGGTTCCGCTCTCGGCACATCGACTGCCGAAGGAGCACGCCGACCACGTGCCGTAGGTAGGTTCGCCACAGTCGTCGTCTTCAAGGCATTCGAGGCAGAGCGCACGGCGCTCATCGCACAACTCGGGGCGTTCACATCGAGAATCTTCCGCCGAAAAACATGTGCCCTCCGCACACACTTCGTCGCCGTTGCACCAAACGCCATCGTCGCATCGGGCTCCTTCACAATCGGGATCGGCGCAGTCGATAAGTCCATCGCAGTCGTCGTCTTCCCCCGATTGGCATCGCTCTTCATCGAGGCACCCCTCACATCCCTCGACTGTGCAGAGTCGTCCGCTTGGACAGCGCTCGTCCAAAGGAACCTGCAAACAGAGGCCAGCGATGCAGCGGTCTTCGACACAGTCGATACCGCCATCGCAATCCTGCGCAAAGATACACGGCGCCGGACATGCCGTGCCCGCGGCTTCATGTTCACACTCCGGGGCGACGCATTCGCCACCAAGGCAGATTGAGCTGCCGTCACAAAGTACACCCTCGCAGTTTCGAGTGAGCCGAATGGTGTGGGTAAGGCGTTCTTCGACGATGATGGAGAGTCGCCTTCGCACGAGTTCGTGGTCCTCATTGAAGAGAACCACGTCAATTTCGGACGGGCCAGGCGGAACCTCAAGCGTCGCGATGGAGCGAGGGGCGAAGTATTCTCCGTCAGCCTCATGAACATGGATGCTCGCTCCGAGCGCGGCATCCAAGTAGCGGACCTCGACGCGTGAAAAGTCTCCTGGCACTCGCCAGTCCGTTTGGAGGCTCAGGAATACCTCGCCGCCGCCCGAGGTGCAGGCGCTCAGGAGGATGATCGCCCAAAGCGCGCTCGCTGGGCGTGTTCGCTCTCGGCCGAAAGTCACCCTTTCAGCTTCGCACTGGAGCCATGAGTCATGAAGTAAAAGCGACTTAATTGAACGCTGGTCAACAAGAGAGCAAAGAGGTTGGACGGTCGTGTGCCACGCTTTCTTCAAGAAAAATCGGCGAATTTTCATGATCACGTTCCGACCATCCCCGCCGCTTCGTCTTCCAAAGCCTATTGTTTTCAGAGGTTTAGGAGCGCCGCTCCCGAAATGCGAACAAAGGTCGCGCGACAAAAAAGGGCGTTTCGTGGACCCGGGCCCGGAAACTGTGTATGAAAACATCGCCTTCTCTCCGAGGGAGCGGGGCAAATCAAAGGAGCTTCTTTTCATGCGAGCCTCAACAAAACGCTTGAGCCTTCTGCTTGCGGCGCTGTTTCTCTTCACCGGAGCAATCACCGCGTCGCCTTCTGTTTCGTTTGCGCAATCGGAATTCGATGACGAGTTCGACGATGAATTCGGCGATGCCGAGACTACCGAACCCGCCGCTGAAGTAGCGGACGAGTTCGAAGAGGTAGTTTCTGGCGACAGCGAGTTCGATGACTCGTTCGATGCCGCGGAAGACCTCGAGGACGCCTCCGATGAGATGGCGGACGAGTTCGATGCGAACGTCGATGCCGATAACGATGAGCCGGAAGACCTGCGACTACAGCAACTCCGTACGCACAACACCTATTACGGCGCGACCGGTGGTCTTCATATCGTGGACGCAGCCGGCGGTGCGGTGGGTAGTTTCCGTGTCCAGCTTGCGACGGACTTCTTCTTCTCCAATGGATTTATCGTGGAAGAGGATAGCGCCAGCCACGTTGGCGGTTCGCTCTCCATCAGCTGGACTCCGCACTCGAACATCGAGCTTTTCGCTTCGCTTCAGTCCTACGCGAACTCGAACCTCGCGGGTGACCCGTCGCTCTTCCAGGTTCTTGGCGACACGATGGTGGGCGTGAAGGGCTTCTTTAACGTCGGCGACCTCCTCACCGTGGGTGGCGACCTCTCCATCGCGCTTCTTAACCGCGTTGGCGATATCGGCGTCATCTTCTCCGGAACGAGCTTCGGCATTCGAGCCAACGCTACGCTCGACCTTCGTGGTCTCGACAATCCCTTCCCCTTGGTCGCGCGTTTGAACCTTCAGTACTTCGTCGACAATAGCGCAAACCTCATCGAAGACGTTGAGCAGGAGCGTTACGACAACCTGCCGGACGCCGCTTCGGACATGGGCAATGAGTTCCGCCACCTCTTGACGAACGTCGAGCGTTTCGCGTTGAACATCAACCGCACCGACTTCTTCAACATCGGACTCGGTTTCGAAATGCCGCTTCGAGTATCCGAGAGCTTCGGAATCCACCCGCTCCTTGAGTGGCAGTGGAAGATCCCGGTCAACCGTCAGGGATACTCCTGTCTCTTCATCCCGGGTGAAGATGGCGGGGATGAGCCGGCCGCTGGTTCCGATGGCTGTCTTGACCGCCAGGGTCTTGGAAGCTTCCCGATGGACCTTACCCTTGGTGTTCGCGTTCTTCCGCCGCTCGAAGGCCTTAGTGTGCTTCTCGCAGCGGATATCGGTCTGACCGGTTCTCGAGGTACGTTCGTCCGCGAGCTCGCACCAAATGCCCCCTACAACATCTACGTTGGTCTTTCCTACGCGTACGATACCCGTGAGCCAGAGATTCCGGAGCCTGAAATCCGCGAGGTCGAGCGCGAAGTCGAAGTTCAGATTCCGCCGCCCCTCATGGGTCGCGTCCGGGGTGAAGTTCGTGAACAGGGCGCAGGGACGTCCATTGCGAACGCCACGATTCGTTTCCCGGGTCGCGACGTCACGGCGCTGCTCACGAACGAGTCGGGCGTATTCACCACGTACCGTTTCGAGCCTGGCGAGGTTCAGTTCGAGATCACCCATCCCGAATACAACCCCGGTCAGTGTGTTGCGACCATTCCCGACGAGCGTCCCGAAGAGGGCGAGCTTGAGGTTCAGGTTGTCTGCGAACTCGTTGCGCTGCCGCGAGTCGGAGCCATCGCGGGTACAATCGTCTCGGGTGACGGAGGTAGCGGCGTTGCCGGTGCGCAGGTCACCATCTCCGGACCGGCCTCGCACAACGTGACGACAGGCCCCGACGGAAGCTTCACCGTTCAGGATCTTGCTCCGGGCACCTACAACGTTCGCGTCGATGCGGAGAACTTCCTCATCAAGACCGACAGCGTTGACGTTGAGCCGCGTGAGTCGGCAAGCCCGACAATCACCTTGGTGCCGCGTCCACGTCGCTCTCTGGTTCGGGTTCGCCGAAGCCAGATTCAGATTCGCCGCAAGATCAACTTCGCGACCGATAGCGCAGAGATCCTTCCCAGCTCCGAAGGCCTCATGGCAGAAATCGCGGACGTCATGATCCGTAACCCCAACATCACGCGTATCGAGATTCAGGGACACACCGACAACCGCGGAAGTGCCGAGCACAACCTCGACCTCTCGCAGCGTCGCGCTGATTCGGTTCGCACGTGGCTCATCAACCACGGCGTGGATGCGGCGCGACTCACCTCGCGTGGATATGGCCAGGGCGAGCCCCTGGTGCCGAACATCACTCCTGCGAACCGCGCGCGTAACCGTCGCGTTCAGTTCATGATTCAGGAGCAGACGGACGCCGAATAGTCGGAGTCGTCTTGAACAGAAACAGCCCGCCATCCGGCGGGCTGTTTTCGTTTGGGGTGGAAGCAAACGCTCCGAGAAGGGACTGAGCGCTTCCTTTCCTGTTCGTCCTACGGTTTGAGAAGTCTCCCGTAGAGTTCTGGGCGTCGGTCTCGGAAAAAGCCCCAAGACGCGCGCTCTTCGCGCATTTCTGCGCGGTCAAATGTGTGCACGAGAACTCCTTCATCCTCCCGGCCAAAAGACTCGACGAGGTCGCCTCGCGGGCTTGCGATGAAGCTCGAGCCGTAGAACTCGATTTCGCCTTCCCGTCCGATGCGATTGCTCGCGATGACCGGTATCGCGTTGCAGACGGCGTGGCCGACCATCGCTCGGCGCCATGGCTCACGCGTATCGTTCTCTGGCTCCGAAGGTTCGCTTCCGATTGCCGTTGGGTACAGCAGTACTTCGGCGTCCATGAGCGCCATCGCACGCGCCGCCTCGGGAAACCATTGATCCCAGCAGATCCCAACGCCGACGTTTCCGAAGCGGGTGTTCCAGACCTGAAAACCGGTATCCCCCGGTCGAAAATAGTATTTCTCCTCGTAGGCAGGACCATCCGGGATATGCGTCTTTCGATACACGCCGAGGAAAGCCTCACCGTCCACCATCGCGACGCTGTTGTAATACGCTTGTCCCTCGCGCTCGAAGAAGGAGATGGGGATCGCGACATCGAGCTCCGCCGCGAGTGAGCGCAGTCGTTTCACCTCCGGTGATTTTTCAACGGGGAACGCCCGCTCGAAGAACACCGGGGATTCTGCCTGAGGAAAATAAGTGCCCGCGAAAAGTTCCGGCGGGAGAATTATCTGAGCGCCCTGGCTCGCCGCTTCTCGAACGAGCGTGGCAATGCGCTCGATATTGGTTTCCGGTTCGGGCGCGCCGAGAGCGCATTGAATCGCGGCGACGCGGATCGTGCTCGTCATGGGAGGCGAGCCTGCCGGTCATTCACTTCTCGCGCAACTATCGTATCCAGAAATAGATTGAGCCCAGGATGAGCGCGAGCGATAGGCCGGCTGCGACGAGGGTGATAAAGCGTCGCGTTTGTTGCGCCGGTTCCGCGCTCGTTCCGGTCGCTGCCAGCGATGCCATCGCGATCGCAAGAATCTTATCGATCCGTGCTTTCGCCTCGTCCGCTCGCTCTGGGTTGGTCTCTCGAACTTTTCGGTACCGCGCTCCAGCGTCGCTCAGAAGGTCGATCTGCTGGCAGAGAACGAGGTACTTCTCATGGGTCTTCGGATTTTCCCAGTCGGCCTCGACTTCTTCCCACGCTCGGTCAAGCGCGGTGAATTCAAGGTCGAGGTTTTCCTCTTCACCGGGTAGGGCGTGATCTCGTGACGCTGCAGAGGGGCTCGGCCGATCTTCCGCCCCGGGCTCTCCTACCAGTTCGTCGCTCACAACAACCTCGGATTCGTTCGTTCCTTCGGCCTCATCCATCACCCGGCGATCATAGCACCGGCCGCAATAAGCGGAAGGTCTACTCCGCCGGGACGATCACGGTCACAAGCTCGCTCGTCCGCGTCCCGAGGGTCTGCCAGACGATGATGCTATTCCCCACTTCGGCGCCGATTTGAATCTCGAACTCACCAAGGTCGTTGGCGCGTACGATTCGGCCTTCCTCGCTCTGCTCGTTGAGCGCGGAAACAAATGCCCCCTCGATCGCGCCGGTACCCGTAATCGTCACCACTCCCTCGTCGTTCGGCGCGGATGAAAGCGCTGCAGGAGGTGGAACCGGAAGCGTCGGCGAGCTCGCAGTCGTGCATCCTGCGACCAATACGAGGGCCAAACTCGCCGCCGCGATCGCGGTGCGTAGTTTTGTCACAATCGCTCTGATTTGTCGCATTCCGATTCTTGTCCTTCCCCCATTGTGATGCAAATTTCGTAGCGACGCGAAGCGCGCGTCGTTGTTTTGAAAAAGTCTATTAGTTTCAGTGTTTTGAGACGCTCCGCTCAATTCGCAGGGAGTGCGCTGATACGCCCAAGTGCCAACAGAATTGGCGTTGTGGACAGGGGTGTAAACTTGCATCCGCGCACACCTTAGCTTATTCGCGCGCGCGCGTGAAAAGCCCGGGATTTGATGGTAGGGTTCCTCCTTCTCCCGAAAGGAATACCGTGGCGGAGTCCAACAAGCTTCCAGTCAGCATCGAAGATGAGATGCGGCGCTCGTACCT
>JAHDCI010000297.1 GCA_020629955.1 Myxococcota bacterium
CGATGAAGCGTCGCGTCGCCCGTGTTGGTCACGCGAACGCGGATGGAGAAGGGCTCTCCAGGAACGCCGACGTTGTTCTCAGACGTCGTATCGACGACGACCTCAACAGTCGAATCGCCTTCATCGGGCCCAGCGCTCCAGTCCACGCCGAGGGTACGGAGGTCGTTGATCGCGCGAGTCATCTCTTGCGAGGCGACATCGGCGATAACGCGCTCGGCTTCGGCGAGCATCTCGCGACGGCCGGAGCTCTGAACGCGCGTCAGGAGCTGCTGAGAGAAGCGGGTAAGGAACTCGTCCTCTTCGGCATTCTCTTGGTCGCGCGGGTCGGCCTCGCGAAGGCGCTGACGCATCTCGCGGTTGAGGTAGTAGCGAAGGACGGCCGAGGGACGCGACTGCTCGCGGGCGCGTTCGCTGGTCAGCGCCGAACGAAGGTCGGCTTCGCGGAGGTAGCTCTCGGGATCGACGGCAAGATCCATGTCCTCGCGGTCGACGGTCATCGGGTCGATACCGATATCCGGCACGATGCCGACGCCCTGAATGCTGACCTCACCGGGCGTGAGGTATTGCGCAATCGTGAGCTTGAGTGCGGAGCCGTCCTGATAAGGCTCAAGCACCTGCACCGAGCCCTTGCCGAAGGAGCGCTGCCCGACGATGAGCGCACGGTCGTGATTCTTGAGCGCGCCGGCGACAATCTCACTCGCAGAGGCGCTGCCGCCGTTCACCAAGACGACGATCGGATAATCCGGTTCGGTGCGCGGCGCGGTCGCGAACTTCTCGTCGCGTTGCCTTGGGTCCGGCGAAGAGGTGCTAACAATCGTTCCGCTTGAGAGGAAGGTATCCGAGATACGAACCGCCTGCTCGAGCAGGCCGCCAGGGTTATCGCGGAGGTCGAGGACGAGGCCCCGGAGGTCTTCCTGATGAAGCTCGGCGAGCGCCGCGAGCATGTCTTCGTGGGTATTGCCCTGGAAGCTCGAGATCGAGATATAGCCGATCCCGTCTCCGAGCATGCGGTGCTCGACGGAGTCGATATGAATCACGGCGCGGGTCAGGTTTACGCGGCGCGGGTTCGACCAGTTGCCATTCTCTTGGCGACGACGAATCCAAACCGTCACGGGCGAACCGGGAGGTCCGCGGAGGCGGTCGACGGCTTCGGAGAGCGGCATATTGAGCGTGCTCTCGTCGTTGATCTTGACGACGCGGTCGCCGCGCTCAAGCCCCGCCTCAGAGGCCGGCGTGTTCGGCATCGGACGGATGATGGTCAGGTAGCCATCGCGAATCGAGATGACGATACCGAGGCCGCCGAACTGACCACGCGTGCTCATCTGCATCTCGCGGAAGATATCGGGCGTCAGCAAAACCGTATGCGGGTCCAGCGTTCGCAACATGCCGTTGATCGCGTTGTATTCGATATCCCGAAGCTCGATATCTTCGTTGTCCTGAAGCGCCTCCTGAAGGAAGCCAAAGACCTCGCGGAAGCGTCGCGTCAGGGCCCAGGGGCTGTTGATATCCGAAACCCGGAACGTCTGCCGCTGGTCGAAGACCTGAACCTCGAGATCATCCGCATCTTCCTCCACGCGGACGATGACCGGCGCGACAGAGCGCTGCACCGAGTTCAGTCCCGCGAGGAACATGCGGCGATGATTCACGCGCTCGGGCTCGACGTAGCTCTCGTTCACCTGATGCACGACGCGGTTCAAGACCGCGAGCTGTCGCAAATCGTAGACTTCCTGGGAGTGTGCATCCTGCGCGTGTGAGGAACGGTCGAGATCCAGGTCGAGGCCAGAGCCGCCGTCGCCGACAAACTGAAGCAGGAAAGCGCCGGCGAGGGTCAATGCGCCGAGCGCCGGAGTAATGAGAGACTTGAGCTTCATAAGATTGATAAACCGTAGCGCGGATCGGGAGCGAACGTCAGTGAGTGAACGCCTAAGCAGCCGAACTCATTCGGAAGACGTATGAGTCTGGACCGTGGAAGTTGGGCGCTTCTTAGGTTTTGATTGGATTTATTCGCTTTTTGATAGGCGCTTGGCTCCGCAGGTTACCCGAGGAGCGGCTCTGAAACGATCGAATTCGAGTAGGATTCGCCGGCTTCCGTAACCCGCATCGGTCACCAGGTTCGTGATGATCGTGCAAGGTTTCGCAATCGAATGGGAAGCTCTCGGAGCAAGTAATACAATCCGTATACGAGCGAAGAGAGTTTTCCTTACGGTTGTGAAGGATGTGCGAGGGCGCGACTCCTGGTGGCCGATGCGGGTTAAGCTTTCGAAGAGCGCGCAATGCCTCGACTTGCTGCTCTGTTCGCAAAGTGACTTTGACGCCTCGCTCGCTTGTGTTCTCGAAGAGCCGAACATCGACATGGGTCAGTGCGTTTCTGACCATCGAGTGAATCGCTCGTCCGTCGATTTCGGTGAATGAGGGTGATCCGTCCAAGAGAATAGTCGTTGGTCTGTGATGAGAAATCGCTCGCCGCCGATAAGCGCGCGTTCACCTTCTCGCAGGAAAGGGCGAATCGTCTCCGAAACGAAGGTCGACGATTCGGGAGCATCCACCCATCGAATGCGCGGTCGATGACGATCGATTTCGCGATACAGCTCTTTGACGCGCGATGTTGATGAGAGCGTGCATTCGCCGGTAAGTGAACGTGCGGTGATGCTCTGATGCGTGAGTTCCATATGCAGGCATGACCACGGTGCAATTTCGAAACGCCGCGTCGGCGAAGACTCAACGAGCGCTCCCGTATCCGTGACGCCGAGCCAACCGAATGTGGTTTTTCGAGGTCTCAAGATCCAGACCCACCCGAGGGATAGTGGAATGACGGCGCACGGCCATTCCGCGCGCAAAAAGAACGCGGCGCCGAATGCCACGAGTCCGATGGTCAGTGAGACCGCGAGGTTCTGCAGGATCGGCGCTGGACCAAAATCGCGTTTCGGGATCTGAAGGGTGAGCTCTTCGTTTCGGGAGAGAAGCCCGTCGAAGGGAGAGGGCACCCTCGCGATAGGAGCGCGATACCCAGGTTCTCGCCGGGGCTTAGTCATGGTGGCTCTGCGCCACTCTTTGGCCAGCTTCGCGGAGTCGATTCAGATAGTCCGCGAGCCTCTCCGTGGCGCCCGTTCGGAGAATCACGTTGACCCTGTCTGGACCGGACCGTCCGGTGGTCTGGACGAGTACGTCTCTCTCGCCGCGGCGCACTTCTTCGATCGCTCGGCCATCGAGTTCGTGCAGTGGTTCGTTTTCTCGCTTCCAATGAAACAGGCGCTGGTCGGTTAGTGCAAAACCCTCGTCCTCAAAGACGAGGGCTTCTTCTGCGCGAAGAGCTTGCTGCAGTAATGGATGCCCTCGAGGGACGCGGTGCACCGTCGCGTCGTAGTCGAATTTGGTGCGTGGTCGATGTCGGTCGATCGCGTGATAGAACGGCCAAGGGTCTTCCTGAAGGCTTAGTGGCGCGGCTTCGTGACCAGCGGTGAACCACATGCGCCAGCGGCTGGTCCACAGGCGAGAGATGAGACGTGTATCGATGCGCGTTTCGAGACCCGATTGCGCGCATATTTTGAGCAGTGCTCCAGTCGTGGTCACGGCGGCTGCGTTTCGTAGCTTCCGTACCTTCTTGAAAACCACGAGGGGAAGTAGCAACGTCATTGGGAGGGCTGCACAGGGAAACCAGTCCCAGTGAAGGAAGTGCCTCACGGGGATCGCGACGCACAGGGGTAGGAACATTGCCAAGAGCAGTAGCCCCCCGTGTGCTTCGTAGTCCGTCCAATACGTCTCCCGCGAAAGCTCTACGCGCTCGCCCGGAAGGAGCATTCCATCAAAGGTCGTCGTGTCCGAAAGGGGTGACTCGCGATAGGATGTGGGCGCGCCATTTTGCGAGTGATCAAGCGCTTCAGACATCGCGTTCTCCAGCGAGCTTGAGTTCTTGCAAAAGGTAGGCTGCGTCGCTCGGGTCCGGGCTCCGCAGATGGACCGAAATCGGCCTCTCGTTTCGCGCGAAGGTCTCTACGGAGACGCCTTGATTGGAGAGCGTTACGCGATCGATCGCGTGCCCATCGAGCTCGATGACGCCGCGCCGATCCGGCGGCCAATAAAAGAGTCGCTGGTTCGTGAGGATGAAGCGGGCGTCCTCGACGAGCGCTCGTTCATCGATCCTCAGCATGTCCGCAAGATTCCTGGATGGCGAGATACCGGCGAAACGCACGAGGCGCTCTTCCGGCACTCGAGTTCGCCTTCTGTGGTCATCGATCGCGCGGTACATCGGCCACAGCGCTTTGCCTAACGCATAAGACGAGACTTCGCTGCCTTCGCGAACGCCGACATGACCCGAAGCTTCGATATAGAGGTGCGACCAGTGCTGGGTTTCGATGCGCTCGCTG
>JAHDCI010000065.1:0-24831 GCA_020629955.1 Myxococcota bacterium
CTATTCCGGCGTGGGGACATCGAACTGAAACACGACCTCACCCTCATGAATCATTCCGAGCTCATCTCGCGCCACTCGTTCGATGGCGGCGGGATCACTTTCGAGTCCCTGAACCTCTCGCATCAACGATTCGACTTCGCGTCGAAGTTCATCGTTTTGTTGTTCCACTTCCTCGAGTTCACTTTCGAGCAAACGAAACCGGGGGAGTCCGCTTTCATCCAGCAGGCGCAGCGGTACTGCGACGATCGCCACCATCAGGAGACCGAGTGGCAAAAGCCACGCGGGATAACGCTCCCCGCGCGGGAGCTTCACCGCGACGGATTCGTTTTCGATTTCTGAGCTGGATGTTCTGGACACGAGTCGGAGCGCGCAAAGAGCGCCCCGTACTTTCGCCTGAACCCGGGATGCCTCCAAGTTTTTGGTGGAACGCGCAGGATTCTCGCTCCGCGAATGGCCGGATCCGAGCAGGGCGAAGAACGAGGGATCGACATCGGGATGAGGAGACGATCTGAAGAAGGGATGCGTCGTCGTTTCGATGGTCCGCACCCGACCTCGCGCTCCTGCCGCAGTGAAGCGCTTTCCGGGACTTTTTCGCTCGTTCGGCCGCATGGCCAAGAGGACACACCTCCAAAACAATTGCGTTTGTGAACAATCATCACATGATTCGTTTCGTAGAAAGTGAAATTGAATCGCTTGTTTGAACTATTTTCTCCCAAAACTCTTGGTGCAAGATGCGGGCGTCTCGAGTCGGCCGCGTTCGAACCGAACTCAAAAGGAGTGGGCAATGCGTGGCAGTCTCTTTCGCTGGTCTTTGGGATGTCGTTTTTCGGAGCGCGATCGGGAAAGCTCACATGGGCTCAACGCTCGCCGGAGCGAGAATGGCGCGCTTCTCGGAGTGCTCTTTGCGCTCTCTTTCGGCGCATGCGCTAGCGGGGAGATGCGTCTGATAGAAGACGCAAGCGTTACGGAAGATGTCGGCGCCGACGCGCCGATGGATGCCGCATTCTTCGATGCGACGCCTCTCGATGCAGAGATGCCCGACGCAGCCATGGATGCGGGAGCACCCGATGCTTCGGCTGTGGATGCGTCGATTCCTTTCGAAGACGCGAGCGTGATGGACGCGAGCGTCGACAGCGCTCTCGATTCGTCCATGGATGCATCCGGCTCTCCGGATTCCGGCAGTCTGCCCGGCAGTGCGTGCGCTTGCGATTCACAATGCCAGGGAACCGCGACGCACCCGGGACTTTGCGTCGAAGGCATTTGCATGAATCGCGCCGAAGGAAGCTGTCCGAGCGGCGGTTCGACGGAGTCGTGCCCCGAACATTCCCGGTGCTGGACCTTGCGCGGCAGCGCTATCTGCTGGCCGGATAGCGATCACTATGCATGCGCGGGAACGACTGACTCCGACGGCTCTTGCGTTCCGAATGCGAGCTCTCGATGCGACGCCTCATGCTCCGAGTTCTGCGAGGAGGAGGAAGAGGAACCGAGCGATGGTTGTCCTCCCAACTCGCGGCGGAACGATGCCGGAGATGCGTGCGTCTGCCTCGAGGGCTTTATCGTGAGCGCCGATCGAAGCGCCTGCGTCCGCCCCTGCGAGCGCAACATGGATTGCGAAGGAGACCTCATTTGCGCCGAAGGGCTCTGCGTGGAACCGGCCTGCACTCCGGGATCATGCGGCGATGGAATGCGCTGCACTGGCGGACGCTGCGTTGTGAACGTCGATGAGGCTCCCACGGGTCCGATCCCGGTTTGCCGCGCGGGAGTGGGAGATGTTCCAGATTGGCGGTGCACTTCGGGGTGCTCCGAGATCGTACCCTTCGCTCCGGATCTCGGTCCGGGATATTGGGACTATCCAATCAATGGCGAAACTTCTTCCGATCAATACCGAAGCTATGTTCGCCGCGATGTGATGATGTTGGTGAAATACGCGGCTGCAATGGTCGCATGTCAGGCTCGCGGCTGGGAGTTCGGAAACGGGGAACCTCTTGGACTCGGGGATATGAGCGAAGCGAGCGGAGCAATTCCAGGAACCCGCGAGGGTCGACCGGGGCACCCTGCAGGCACGCACGTGAATGGCTCGGATATGGACATTGCCTATTACCAAACGACGAGCGCCGACAATCGCCTTCGCGCGATCTGCGAACATCGCCGAGGGGGCGTTGACCAATACCACTGCACGGGGCCCGCGACCCTATTGGATCCCTGGAGAACCGCGCTCTTCTTTGGGCACCTACACGTGAATCCCAACCTCCGGATCATCGGGGTGGATGGCGTGGTTGGCGAAACGATCATCTCATCGCTCGCCCAGCTTTGCGAGGACGGCTGGGTCACCGGCGGAGCGTGCACCGCCAGACCGAAGATCACCTATGAAACCACCGACGGTGGGGCGGGCTGGTATCGCTTTCATCACCATCACTTCCACATGAGCGTTCGCTAACCGCCCGTGGATTTTCTCCGAATCCCGCGTCGCGGCATTTTCAGGTACGAAATCGCCATCGGATCCGTGCCGGAGAGAAACGATATCAGGCTGCAAATCGGACGCATCTGCGCCGGCAACACTTCCACGATTCGACAATGGGAGTCATCCACGGGTTGTTAAGCGCTTGCGACAAGGATCCCCTCTGCGTTAAACGCGGAGTATGTCGCGGATCTTCGTAGCGGGCGCGACCGGGCTTACCGGTCGCAATGTTGTTGAGGTGCTCGCGAAGAAGGGTCTCGATGTCGTTGCGCATGTTCGCCCGGATTCTTCGCGACGTGGGGAATGGGAAGAACGTTTCGCTGCGATGGGTGCAACGCTTTCGTTCGCCGCCTGGGAGCCGGGCGCGATGCAGGAGGCGCTTCGCGGCGTGGATATCGCGATCGCGCTGCTCGGGACCACTCGGAAACGGGCACGCAACGACCAAACGCCGCAAGGTGCGGCAAGTTACGAGACGGTCGACTACGGGCTGACAGCGATGCTCCTTCGCGCGGCACACAGCGCAGAGGTTCGGCGATTTGTCTACCTCTCCTCGATGGGCGCAAGCACGACCACGCCAAATCCATACCTCAAGGTTCGCGGAAGAATCGAATCCGAACTACGCGATTCTGGGCTTTCGTGGGCGAGCGCTCGGCCTTCGTTTATTGTTGGCGACCGAGATGAGACGCGCGCAGGGGAGAAGATCGGCAGTGCCCTGGGCGATGGCGTCCTCGGCCTCGTTCGGGCGCTTGGCGGAGGGGCGATCGCCGACCGTTATCAATCGATGAGTGGGGCAGAGCTTGGCCGCGCGATGGTGACACTCGCGCTTTCGGAAGATGTCGGAATCGTTTCTTGCGACGCCCTCCGCAAACTCGCGACGGAGCAAGCCTGATCCGAAGCGGCGCACGCGTTCGTGAACCTTGGCCAGCTTCACGGGATAGAAAAAACTACAACCGTTTCTCGAGCTCGTTCCAAATTGATTCGAGAAATGTGATTACGGCTTCCCGCAGAAGCGAAAACACTCTACTATGAGAGAGATGTTTCTCTCACCGACAGAGATCGAAGCGCAAGTTCCCGGACTTCTAAGCCTGCTTCCGGACGCGCTCCGTTCGAAGATTCCGGCGAACGTCCGCGTATCCCCTCAGAACACGATGGTCATTCGCAACGGCTTTGGGTTTCTGCAGCGTTTCATCGATGATCTTTTCGACCGGCTCGATTATGTCGAAGGCCAGCAGTGGTCGATGGTGAAGCTCCTCGGCGCGTTCTATTTCATTGAAAAGGAAATCGGTCGTGCCGCGGTCAAACGCGTGGGATCCGAAATCTTCAAGACGATGCCGTGGCCGCCGCACGTTCAGAATGTTGAAGATGCGCTCTGCGGGATCGATGCGGCGTATCGCTCTTCGCACCTCGACGCACCCTTCGAGCTCTCGGGCGGGTGGCCGGTTCGGGAGCAGTCACCGGGGCGACTCTTGATCGAAAACGCGACGCCTTATCCATGCTTTCTGGAAGAGGGCACGATCGCCGGAGTATGCGCAGCGTTCCCACGCGACCACGCACAGTACAAGCTGCTTTCAAGCCCACTCCCAAAGCGCGAAGGCGGAGCAACCACGCTCTATGAAGTGACCTATAGCCTGGAGCGAATCTCGCAGGTTTGATTCGAACAGGGGACCCTCCCTTTCATCGACACCTTTGGAATCGAAGCGATGCTCGCAGTCCGTTGAGAAAGCTTCGAAAGTTCGATCAAGGTCCGGTGATGGTCGCAGTGAGCCCGCCTCCCTCTGAGTGCGCGAAGCGAAGCGTGAGACCAAAACGGTCGCAGACATCGGACACGATCGACAGGCCAAAACCGGAGCCTGTCGGCCGGCGCGAGCGCGCTTCTTTGCTCCGGAATCGGCGTTCTCCAAGGCGAGCGAGATCGGCATCGCTTACCCCCGGCCCATCGTCTGCACAACGAATCTCCACTTGGCCGCCATCGACGCTCACGACCAATGCGACGTGACCGCCGGGGCGGTTGTAGCGGATCGCGTTGCCCACGAGGTTTCCGATCGCTTGCTCGAGGAGGGTCAGATCCGCACGCAGCGAAGCCCCAGTATCGACCGCGGAGTTCACTTCCACGCCCCGCTCTTTTGCCAGCGCGTCAAAGCGAGCGACGACCCGTTCGACAAGCGGCTCGAGCGCGACCGGTTCCGCGACCAAATCGAGTGCCCCATCGAGACGCGCCGCAGCGCCGAGGTTCCGGAGCAAGGAGCGCATATATTCGGTTTCCTCGATCGCGCCTTGAACCTCCTGTCGGGAATCTTCGTCATGGAGGTTTCGAAGCGAAGAGAGATGTCCGACCAGTGCAGTTAAGGGCGTCATGACATCGTGCGTTGTGTTCGCGAGGAAGGTCTGTAGCGTTTGCTTCTGCTCTGCGATCTCCTGGACTTTTCCGCGCAGCGTCGCGCGGTCCCGAGAAAATGCGCGAGAGAGGTCGCCGAGCTCATCCCGTGACGAATCCACCTGCGAGAGCGCGTCCGAATCCCCGGCTTCGTCGATGGCTTTTGTCAGCTTTCGTACTCGCCGCACCAAGGGGGCAGATGCGAGCGCAGCAACCAAGCCGGCGAGCATCACAACCATCAAAATCGGCCAGATGGGTGCTGGCGGAGGCAGCCTCCGTCGTACCCCAACATAGGCGCAGGGGCCGCTCGCGGCGACGCGCGTGACGACCTCGAGGCCATTCTGAGATTCTCCCGGACCAACGCGCCGCCAGGCGGTTTCTTCGCCTTGCTCAAGCTGCTCTCGAAGCGAAGCGACAAGCGCGAGATCGCTTCGCACGCGTGGCGAAAAATCCTCGCCATAGACATGAAAACGTCTTCTGCGGCGGCCGAAGCGTGGTCTCGATTCGCAACGAGCAACCCAATCTTCATCAAAGCGCTCTCGCATCTCCCCGGCGATCGCATAAGCGCCCGCTTCCGCTCGGGTGGAACCTTGAATCCAAAGAAGTAGCCCTACGAGCGGCGCGAGCAAGACCATGACGAGGAGGCCGGTTTTGAGCCGGAGGCCCATCTCCCTCAGGGCGTTCTCAACCGGAAGCCAACGCCCCAAACGGTTTCGAGAAGTGCCGAATGTTCACCGAGCTTTTTGCGGAGACGGGAGATATGCACATCGAGCGAACGCTCGTTTCCGTTCGGGATTGCCTGCTCGACGAGTTTTCGTTTGGTCATCGCGTTGCCGGCGCGCTTTGCAAGCGTCGCGAGGATTTCGAATTCGGAAGGCGTGAGCTCGAGCGTGGCTCCTTGCAACGTCGCCTCTCGTTGCGTGAGCTCGAGCGAGATCGGACCCACCTCGATTTGATCACCGCTTTCGCGGATATCGGGCCTTCGAAGCCGCGCCATCACGCGAGCGGAGAGCTCCTCCGGCCAGAAGGGTTTCGTGAGATAGTCGTCTGCGCCTAGCTTTAGCCCACGGACTTTGTCCGCGGTATCTTGGCGGGCGCTCAAGATCAGAACGGGCACGTCGCTCCGCTCTCGGTAGAGCTTCAACAGGTCCATCCCATACGTACCCGGGAGCATCAGATCGAGAATGACCAGGCTGAGGTTGTCGAGCGCCACATCGCGCGCCGCGTTGCCGTCCGCGATATGTTCGACGTCAAAGCCTTCACCCCGAAGCTGCACACAGATCTGCTGAGCGATCTTCGCGTCGTCCTCAACGACTAGGATTCGCGCTTTTTCCGGCGCTGGCGGCATGGCGCTTAGCCGCCGAGCGTGACGCCAATGACGAGGGTCCCGCCGTCGTGGGATTGCCCTGCGACAAAGAAGGGATCTCCCGGCGAGGCAACAACCTGGAGGAGCGGTAGGTACGTATCGCTGCCGTCTTCGCGCTGAATCGACACCCGAACCCGAAAGCGGCCGTCGGGCATGACCCGCTGAAGCAGAATCCGAAGGCTGCGACCATTCGGAAGGCGAACGTCATGTTCTCGTCCGGCTCGCAAGCGGACTTGATCGCGATTCAATACTTCCATCGAGCGGAAGGCGTTGAAGGGAGGTCGCCGAAGAGCCGCAACATCCGCAAGGCTCGCGTCAACCTCTCCGGGCGTCTCTTTCGCGAGCACGACTGTGATCTGCGCCGGAACAGGCGCTTGAGCTTCCGCAACGGAGGAAGATCCCGCGGCCGCACTCATCAAGAGCAACGCCAAACAAGCGCGAGTCATCGAACGCTTCATAGCGGCTCCTCGTCGATCCAAACCACCGCAAGCGGCTGACCTTCTTCACCGGCGACCTGGAAAACGGTTCCCGTGTTTTCGCCGAAATCAACATCCTCGACCTCGGAACCCGACGGCGGGTTGATGTGCACCGGCGGGTGCTCTTCGATAATCGTCTCTTGGGCGACCATCTCGCGGTGCGTATCCATCGGATGCTGCGCAATTTCGTCTTCGCTTGGCGCGCTGCGCCAGGCAAAGAAAAGTGTCACGGCCGCCGCAATCGCGATAACGGCTCCGACCGCAAAACCGGTGCGCTGCCGCTGCTTCGCACCTTCGATCAGACGGAGGCGCGGGTGCTCTTCGACGAGTCGAGGCTCGATCTCGCGAAACATCGCGTCGAAATCAACCTCGTCGGCCACGTTCTTCGCGTGAATTCGGACAAAATCACCAACCCGATCAAGCCCCATCAGGACGGCATTCGCTTCATCGGATTCGGCCAGGATACGCTCCACTGCATCACTCTCTTCGCCGGAGAGTTCACCGTCGAGGTAGGATTGCAGCTTTTGGGGGTCCAGGTGTTCCATGATGTTGGCGAGTGCCGAAAGAGGCGTTAGGTGTGTTTTTCCGGGTCTTTAGGGTTGGTAAACGGGAGAGTTTTTCACAATTTTGAAAATCTAATCACCGCAAGGTTGGTACGCACGGCGACGTGATTTGATTCAATCTTTAATGTGAAGTTCTCCCTGAACGTATTCGCCGAGTTCTTCATGCATCTTTCGTCGTGCGTGATAGAGGCGGCTCATGATGGTTCCCTTGGGAACTTTAAGAATGTCGGACATTTCCTCGTACGAGAGGCCCTCGACCTCACGCAGGATCAATACGGCGCGGTGATATTCGGGCAAGGTCTCAAGGGCTTTTGAGATCTTCGCCGCGAGTTCGTCTCGAAGGACCGTTTTCGCAGGGTTGTCTCCGAGAACTCGCGGAAGGATGGTTCCATCCCCGGCCACTTCTTCGGCGCCGCGCAGCACCTGGTCGTCGTAGTCGACGTTCCGCCGCTTTTTGCTGCGGCGGATATGATCGATCGAAAGGTTCATGACGATCCGGTACAGCCAGGTGTAGAAGCTCGAGCTTCCCTGAAAGTTGTGGATGTGCTTGTGGACCTTGATAAACGCGTCCTGCACGACGTCGCGGGCGTCTTGTGGATTCTTCAGAACCCCAAGCGCCACCGCAAATGCGCGTCGGTTGTAGCGTTCGAAAAGCTTCCGAAACGCGTTCTTGTCGCCACCCTTGATCGCCTCGACAAGCTTTGCATCCTCTGCGCGTTCGCGTGCGCGCTGCTCCGGATCTGGCTTGGGAGGTCCCACGCGCGGGCGCTCGCCCGACCGTTGGTGTTCTTCGGTCGGCGCGCTCTCGTTTTCATCCGTGGCGAGGGCACTCGTCATTGGTTCGGGTTTTAGCACGAATCGATATCAGAGTGGACTTATTGTCCATTTTTGCCGGTCTCATCGGCCTCGGGCTCGGCCCGTTCCACCAGAACGATCTCGGCGCGTCTCTCGATGAGACACCCGACGCTGAAACGTCAGTCTTTGGCGTCGCCAGGGAGTTCGATGCGTCGACGTCGCCGGACACCCGATTCTGAGACAATCCGGCTCCAGCCACATTCGCATCGCCAGATCACCGTGCTCGAAAAATCATCCTGAACGCGTTCTCCTCGGACCGATTCCGAGCAGCGAGGGCAATCGAGATGGCTATCCTGTGGAGTGTTTCGTGCGGTGTTCATTGGCGGTCCCCCTTTTACCAGCTCCGGGCCAGGTCTCTTTGAGACGTTCGAAAGCCCGTTGGATTCACGCCGGCCTATCTTTTGTAGCTCAGCTCGCGTTCGCTTTCAATCCCAAAAGAGTCAAGCGAGGTGTTTGGTGGGAAACAAACAAGATTGATAACGCGAAAAGATTCTTCGAAGCGAACGAAAGGATAAACGAGATGGCCGTTTCGCCGAGTCTCGCGGCAGCCTGACTCGAAATCCAGCTGCAGGTCAGCAGACGCCGGCTTTCGCGGCACGCGTTCTCTCATCCGAACCTCTGCGCTCGCCTTCGCCTTCGCGCGCTTTTGCATTCGAACCGGGCTCGTTCTTGAGCAAATCTACGTGGTGAACGACAAAGAATCTCACCCAGATTGGGCACGATTTAGGAGCTCTGCCCCGCGATCTTATCCAGGACTTCGTGCAGCTGTTCCGGTCTTCGAGGTCCGATGATGCATGCCGAGATTCGCCGATTGGAGGTTGCGAAGTGAATCGCCTCCTGGATCCCCGTGCTCTGACCGTCCCGCGCGCTCTGCGCCTCTCGAAGTTCTTGTAATCGTATCCGCAGCGCCCGCGCCGTCCAGCGCGCTTGGCGGTGATCCCCGGGACCAAACTGCTTAAACGCGGTCCAGCGCTCGGTCAGCAGGCCATGCATCAAGATGGAGCGAGCCAATACCTCTGCGCTCTCCTCTTCGCCGGCCTGCCTTCGTTGCTCCTTCGCTTCGTGCACGGCGTCGAGACACTCGGTCCAAAGCGAGTTAAAGGGCAGCGTAACGGTTTGCGCACCTTTGTGAATCGCGCGCCGGAGCACGTCTGGGCTCTGGGATGCGACGCCCCACCGTTCAACCATCCCTTCCTCGACCGCCGCGATCATGGTCTCGACCGTTTCGTCGTTCAGTTCGGCTTCGGCGGGTGCATGAAGCGACCACGAGGCGAGCTTGTCGACCTGGGCGTTCTTCAAGGAAGTCTCGAGCTCTCGCCGTAAGGCATCGCTGGAGTAGTCGCGGACCAACGCGCCATCTTCAACGCGAACGCCGCAGCGGGTGTGGAGCTTGATTTCGCCCTGAAAGAGCTCTCCGAGCGTGGCTTCACTTTCGCCCCAGAGCGGCGAAGCATCGAAGCGTCGAATGCCAGCCTCATGCGCGACGCGATAGGTCTCTCGGATCGAGAGCATCGCTGGCGTTCCGTACGCGCCGCCGAGTGCCCAAGTGCCGCACACGAGTTTTTCGAGCGCCGCGTTTGGCTCCTCGCCCATCTCTTATTCCTGGCTTTCGAGCTGACGAAGCATCTGCTGCGCCATCTCGTGTTCAAAGAAGCTCACCATATTTTCGCCGATGCAGGCCTCAAAGAAGCTCTTGGCGCGCTCAACCTCTCCTTCGGAGAGGGCCCGAACGCCTGAATAGAATTGCGCTTCCGATCGCTCGCCCGGATCGCTCGCCTGCTCGAGCAGAGCGGCCGAATCCAGTTCGCCGAGTCCATGACGGGCGAGCGCCCCCGACCAACCGTCTCCCGCGCGACCGCTGCGAAGGAGAGCGTTCACCTCCGCGTCGACCGGTTGACCCGCGCGCGCCGCAAGCAGCTTCACCCAAAGTGCGAAGTACACGCGCCACTCTTCATCGAGGTTGACCTGACGCTGCGCCATTCGAAGGACGTTTTCGCCACGGGAGACATCCTCCGTGCTGGTGGCGAGCGTCGAAAGGGCGGTGGCATAAAGCTCTTGGGCGCGGCCAAATGTTTCGAACGCTTTGTTAAACGATTCGGAACCATCTTCGCCAAGGCGTTCTTGAAGGACGCCATCGAGCGCATGGGCTTGGGCGAGAAAGCGCGCGATTTCCTCTGTGCCTTCGAGCTCTTCGGCTTCTT
Organism: Myxococcota bacterium; assembly: GCA_020629955.1. Classification (GTDB taxonomy): domain Bacteria; phylum Myxococcota_A; class Polyangia; order Polyangiales; family Houyiibacteriaceae; genus JAHDCI01. Next base: position 10,294 of record JAHDCI010000065.1, read on the forward strand.
GGATCGAGGCGGCGACCCCGCGCCGCGCCTGCTGGTAGATATTGCCCGCTTCGCTCGGAGAGATCGCGCTCTGCGCGTCCGCGATACGATGAAGAACTTGAGCTCGCTGATACCCCGCTTCTGGACCGGTCGCGCGACTCAGATCGAGCGCGCTTTGATAATGTCCGACCGCATCCTCGGGTCGTCCCAAGCGTTCTTGCAAAAGCCCGAGCTGCATGAGTGCCGCGCCCGTCTGTTGCGCATCGAGACTCTGTTGAAGTCGCGTTTCTGCCTCGCCCACGTTGCCGGCGTACATCTGCGCAGTTCCGACGACAAAGTCGAACTGGTAGCGTTCAACGGGGAGGGCACCCTCCGGCCATCGCTGCTCGCGCTCGGTCAGAATTTCTTCTGCCATCGCCGCCAGCTGAGCGATCGCCTCTGGCTGCCTCCGGAAGGCGCCCGCGCTTAAGAATCGCGCGAGCTCGACGATCGCTTCGTCGTATACAGCCACCGCGCCGTCGGCGATCTCGACCGACGCTCGATACCACCCAGCGGCCTCGAGGAGACGCGTCCGTGCAGCGGCAATTCGGGCAAGGCATTGCGGAAAACGTGGATCTCCTCGGAACGCGCGCAGACCGTAACGGCAAGTCCCGCGTGCCACCGCCGGACGCGCTTCACGGTACACTTCGACAAGTTCGAGCAGTGCTTCCGCGGAACCGTTTGAACCGCTCTGCGCGGCTTCGAGCGCGGCAACAATCTGCGGCGCTGGCTCACGATTTCCGAGGCGCTGGAGCGCGTTGATCGCCCCCTCTACATCTCCATGTCGCAGAAAAACGCCCGCAACATCGAAGGGTGCAACGCGCAGCACTTGTTGGCGGAGCATTCCTGTCCGAAACATCGCCTGCGGGCTATCGGAAAAGGAGCCTTCGGCCGCATCGACCCGCGCGAGGTGGAGACTGAGTAGGTTCGCAAGTACGTCCGGTGCGGGGCTCATCGCGGCGTGCGCGGTCCAAACTTCAAGAAGAGACGAGACTCGGTCGAAATCCGTGTCGAGGTTTTCGCGTACCTCGCGCCCCCAGAGGGAGAGGTCGCTGTACTCGGTGTTATACGTCGACGGCTCTGCTTCTTCGCTTGCAGCCTCGAGGGACCGCAAAATACGCAGCGCGGATAACACCCCAGACTCGTCGCCGCGCGGCGACCCCTGCTCGATGATGGCGAGCGCCACCGGCTCAAGCGCTTGGGCTTCGAGTGTGCCATTAAAATCTGCGGGGAGCAGCAGGTCGGTCATCCAGCCGAGGTGCGCGATCAGCGCTTCGTAATCCCTCGCTCCGATGATCGAATCGTTCTTCTCGCTCGCGTAGATCAGAAGCGCCCGTCTTAGGGCGGTGCGCTCCGCACTCGATTCGGAGAGCCCGTGATAACGACGAAGCGCTGCGGGGAGCTCCGCCTCGGTGACTGGCGCGACCTCTACGGAGCTTGGCGTTGTATCGCGAGATCCAGAGGCTCCGCCGCATGCAAGGCAGAAGAGTAGAGAGATGGCGAGCGCCCGCCTGGGCACGTTCCGATGCGAATGATTCACGCCCGGAACATAGCACTTGCCGCGTTCAATGGCCCTAGCCGTTTTTGGAGGAAGTTCGCGTTCGCGACGCGGGCTTTTTCTGACCCACCTGAGAAAGGTTTACGCTTCGGCAGCTTCCTTTGCCGCTGCCTTTGCGTCGTCCTTCGACGCTCCAAGCTTCGCGACGAGCGCGGTCAGACCAAAACCGAGCACGATCAAACCAATCGCGCCGGCGATGTGGGTGATCTCGGGATCGAAGAAGACGGTGTCGTACTTCTCGGGTGGGATCTCCGCGAGCGATTCGGCAGTGACCACCGCCCCTCGGAACGTGCTGCCAATTTCGGGCGCCTGGCCCTCCTGAAAAGGCCAGAGTCCGATGACCGCGCCGCCGAGAAAGCCGAGCAGCATCCCAAGCGTGAACTTCTCGTAGCGCTCCAGCGCGATCTTCAGAATATTCGCGACAACCAGAACGCCCACCACGACGCCAATCCCGACGGGAAGTACGACGTTCATGAGCGGGCCCTGCATTGCCTCGAAGCTGCCCGACTTCAGTCCGTCCTTAAACTCGCTGACGCCCGTTAAAATAGGTACGTAAACGCCTAGAACGAGCAAAAGATAGCCGCCGCTTACGCCGGGCAGAATCATCGCGCTCGCGCCCGCTACGCCCGCGATAAACATCAAGCCAAAGCCGGCTTCCGCCGCGTCGCCGCTTGCGCTGCCGTATTGAAACCACGCGATCAGCGCCATCAAGAGGAAACCGACGATCGCGCCTGTTTTCAGAGAGCCGTTTGCCGGTTTCGCCATCTTCCACACGACGGGGATGCCGCCGAGCGTTAGGCCGATAAATAGGCTGTACATGACCCAGCGGTGTTCGACGACGAGCGACTTCACCGGACCTGCCAGCAGAAGGATGGAGGCGAGCGCGGCGACAACAACCACCCCGAGCGTGAAGATCGAGAGCTTCTTGAACTTGAAGCGTGTTAGTTCGGCGATCGCCTGAATAAAGCGGGGGTAGATGCCGGATGCGACCAGCATCGTGCCGCCACTGATGCCCGGGACAAGATTCGCGAGCCCCATGAGCACGCCGCCCACGGCCGCGCGCCCACCGACCGCCGCAAACGTCTCTTCCTCGGGGCTTTCGCCCGCCGTGCTCTCGGTATTTTCGTTGTCCGTCTGCTTCGGCTCGTCGCTCATGGCGAGGCATTAGCACTTCTTCCAGCGGGTGTCCCTCACAAAGACGAAGGGAAAAATGCGAGTGCGAAGCACTTTTTACCCAAGTTGGAGCCTCTCAGAGGGTCCAAGACTTTGATTCCTGACGGAAAGAAACGGCTTCATGGAAAAAATACATGAAAGGGGTTTGATGGGTGACCCTGCTTACGATCTTCGATATGCTTCTCGGACACGATGAAGTTCGTCTGCGATAGCTGCTCTGCCAAATATCAGATCCCCGACAAGAAGATCGAGGGTCGCACGCTGCGCATGAAGTGCCGGAAGTGCGGACACGCGATCATCATCAAAGGGCCAGTTCCTGGTGCGGCGAAGCAAGATTCCCCCGCGATTGCAAGGCGCGCATCGCCATCGACGGCGGGTGCACGGCGTCCGGCGCGGAAGTCTGCGCTCGGCAGTGATTTTCGCCGCGGTGGCTCAACCGCACCACCGAGCGGGAAACCGGCGGCCCCGAAGTGGCACGTGTCCATCAACGATGTTCCGGTGGGTCCAATCAAACGGGAAGAGCTCGCTCGAAAGATCGGCACTGGCTCGGTGAACGAAGGATCGCTCGTCTGGCGTGAAGGCTTTGACGACTGGCGTCCTCTGAAGCAGGTCCCCGAGCTTCTCTCGCTCTTGCGGCAGCGTCGGATGCCCCCTCCGCCGACCCCCGAGGGAAGCAAATCCAACGTTGTTCCGATTGGTGGAAAGCTGGAGTCCCCCGGATTCATTGATGAATTCGACGATGAGCGCACCGTGATGGCGCCACTCCCAAAGGCCCCCGCGGCCGTCGCGGGTATGGGAGGAAGCGGTGCGGCCCCGGCCGCGGTTGCCGCAGCCCAGCCTGAACTCGATCTCAACTTCGGTGAACCCGAGGTCGCGGCCGCGCTCGCGCCCGCACCGATTCCGCAACCGGATGCGCTCCAAGGGATTGCTCCCGCTCCGGCGTTCGAACCGGCTCCCGCCGCGGTTCCACTCGAGCCCGCGACCGCTGAGGAAGAAAAGCGGCGTATCCCGCTGGGCTTTTGGCTCGCCGCCATCGGCGTGATGGTTTTTGCGGTGACTCTCGGCGTGATGGTCGCCGCCCGTTACCTGATGCCGCCCGATCCAGTTGCCGCGCAGGGTGAAGTGCGCGTGAACGAAAATCTCGCGCCCGTGGCGCCCGCCCAAGAGGAACTCGAAGTTCCCGCGGAGGTTGAGGAGGTCGTCGAAGCTCCGCCCGAAGAAGGCCCCGAAGAGCCGGAAGCGGAAACGCCAGAAGAGAATCCGGCGGCCTCTTCCTCAGAAATGCGCCCGCGTCGTCCGAGCCGAGGCGGCTCCACCGGGATGCGCCCGGCCGCTGCGGAAGAAGAACCGTCCGGCGGTGACAACTTGACCGCCGAGCAGCGTCGTCAGCTCGCGCTCCTTCAGATGGGTGGCGGGAGCTCGATGGGACCCTCCAATATTCGGCGAGGCAGCGGCTCGAGCATGAGCGGAGAACCTCTCGATGGTGCCGCAGTCCGGCGCGTCGTTACCGCTCGCTCGAACACTCAAGCGCTCCAGCGCTGCTACGAGCGAGCGATTCGTGGCCAGGGGAACCCGCCCTCGGTTCGACTCGACGTGCGAATCAACGTTGGCGCTTCGGGTCGTGTCACCAATGTGACGGTCGGTGGGAACGATTTCGGCGGTCTCAAGAACTGCGTGACCACATCGGTTCGCCGCTGGGTCTTCCCACGTTCATCCAACGGTGGGCCCGCGCGATTCCCGGTCGTCTTCGCGGCCCCGTAGTCGAGGAGATCACACGCCGCGTTCTTCACCGTCCGCGGCGTCTTTTTTTGCGTTGAGGCACAACGAGACTTGACGGGGGACCGGTCGCTCGATGATGGTGGCGAAGACGGAATATTTTCGTCCTCAACCTCCACTTAGAACAAGCGCGAAGCTCATGTCCTCTGACCATATCGACAAAGACAACCTTCAGGTTACTGGCCGCCATTCGGAAATCCCTCAACCACACGTTGCTATCGACGAGTCCGGGGATGGGGTCACGATTGTGGTAACGCAGGTCTTTGGGCCCAAGGGGGATAACCTCGTGGGCATTCGCAATATTCAGTTTGATGGTCACCCCGCCGTCACCGTTCTGGTCCGAACCGAAGACGGTCTCGAGGGCGAAGTTCACCTCAGCCCCATTCATGGAGACGCTCGAAAAGACGTACTCCTCAATATCAAGCCCGGCGCAAAGCTTGAACTCCTCTGCCCGGTGTCAAAAGAGCCGCTCCCCATCGTTGGCGAGATCGAAGATGGCAATGGAGCAACCTATCGGGCGCTCTACCTTACCGAGAAGCTCGAAGAGGGCGCCGTGGTCTTGATCAGCGACGTTTGGGGTCATTTTGAGTCGCGCATCATCGACGAGATGGAGCTTCTCTCTCATTGGGCGGGGCAGTTCAACGAGTAGTTGAGCTTCCCCGTTCGTTGGGTGCCTCGATCAAAGAGGGGAACATCCGCCTCAAAAGCCCGCCTCGGCGGGCTTTTCTCGTGGGCCATCCGTCGTGGCATCCTTTGGCTCAGAAAAAGCCTTTCACCACCGTTATGTCATTGAAATTATTGATCATTAAGGTGAGGGGTTCTGGCCCCGCCGTCTGAAAAGGCGGTGTAGCTATCAAGCGACAAAGCCCGAGGCTTCTTCGCCGAACAGGAGAGCCATTTGTGAAAACCATTCTCACACCTTTGTAGGAGTGAGTCGTTTTCACGACATGGAGTTTTTCTGCTTACATAGGGGGCTCTGTCATACCTTGGCGCACTTGTTGCTGAGGGGAGAGACAACACTTTTTTCGAATGCCCTTGGGCGTTCAAAGGCTCTCTCCCGATGTTCAGAAAATCTCCACAGCGCTGTCTTCTTTCTTCTCCGCTCGTTTGGTCAATCCTCGGGGCGATTGTCCTTTCCGCGTGTGCGCCCGCACGCGTGGGTACGGAAGGAGGGGAAGACGACGGTGGCACCATCGACGCTGGCGTCGACGGTGGTGACGCGGGCGATGATGGAGGCCTGCTCGAGTACATCGGCAACGACTGCGAGTGGGAAGAAATCTGGGAGACTCCCGAAGGCGCAGAGCGATGCGTCTCGGAAGCGGGCCCGGTCTCGCGCGACGACGATCGCGACAAGGTTCTGCCGCTGATGGTGATCATCACCACGGGCGTTGGCGTCTATCGCGCATACCGCATCACAGCGATGGTAGGCGCGTTTACCGCCACGCTTTCGAATGGTCGAACGGTTCAAATCACGCGCGAGGCGTTGCTGGCGATCGCCGCCGGCGCGCTCACGACCCAGATGCTACAGCAGCTGGTTGTCGATTCGGGGATCCCGCTCTCCTGGGAAGAGGCTCTCCAGATTCATATGGCCGCGGCGAGTACGCAGCGGACTTCACGACAGGTTCAGGTCGCGCCGCGAACGGTACAACGTCAGTGCCGGCAGGACGAAAACGACCAGCTCTATGACTACCATCGGTTCTGCGATCAGAGCTGGAATCATGTCTCTGACGCTCGCAGCTGCTGGGACTATCGGGATCTCATTGAAGCACAAAAGGAATGCATGGAGAGGCGGCGCTACCACGCGCAGCGCTGTTTCCCTCAGGGCGGTCTCGGACCCATGCGCGCGGGCGACTACACCCATAATATCGCGTGGTGCAACCACGCTCGTCGTGCGCAGAATCTGCTCCAGCAGCTCTACCGGACTTACAATCAGCGCGGCGGCAACGGGTGTGGCAACGGATTCCTTGTCCCCTACGTCCCGCCCGTCCCGGCGGAGTGCGACGGCTATATCTGAATCGTTTCGGTATGGAGGAGGAGGTAGTCCCTCCGCCTCCTCGTGATTTCCCTCCGGTGCTCTACTTGTGGGAGAGCGTCGCCTTGAGTGAACGTTTCGAAGATCGCGAAACGGTACTCTCGATGACCTCGTGCACTGCGGAAGCCTGATCACGTGCCACCAGCGTCTCGGCAACACGTACGCGAAGCTCGATCGGGTGCCGCGCATCGGAGAGCACAGATTGGAGAGCCTCATTCGAGACATTCTCCTTCTCCACTCCTCGATACCCTGAACCGTGGTCCGAGAATAGGGCGAGCGGCAAATCGCTTGGTAGCGCATCTCGCCATTCGGCCAACCGCGACTGAATGAGCTCGACACTCTCTTGGTACTCTTTTGGAACCTCGATGCAGATGGGGCGCCTCTTCTTCGACTTCGGCGTGTCCAGCTGGATCGCGACGGTCAGCTTGTGCTTTTTCGTGTCTCGATGGGTCTCTGATACGGAGATCTCTTTCACCTCAGCCCAGCTATGAAACCGATGGCGGAACGAAAACCCATCGAGCCCCAAACGGAGGGCGGAGCCGCGTGACTGTCGGAAGGCAACCAACAAGAACACCGCGAGGTTCACCACGCTCCAAGTTGAATCGGACGGGATCACCATGTTGAGAACAGAGTAGATCGCGAAGCTAATCACGGACCACACGGGTACGTGCACGTACGTGGTGATCAGATGTCCCTTTCGGAAAGGCCGTCTGAGACCGAAGTATTTCCGAAACCAAATGCCGATCGCTCGTTTCATAGAAGCCGGCCAGCGAAAGAAGCCTGGCTTGCGACGTCCGCTCGGAAAAGCTGACGTTTCGATTGGAGCGACCGCGCGAGGCACTCAGAAGTTGGGCGCCAGGTAACCACCGGGGGATTGTACAGTGTCTAACGGGCACGGAACATCAACACCCATGGTTATCGGAAATGGAATAAGACGGCAGTGGCCCGACACCGGTAGTGCCAAGCGCGAATCGGACCCGTCCGGACTCTGGAGCCAAGAAAGAACGGAAAGGAACATTCGGTTCCCCGTTCGACCGATGCACGCGTCCGCGACCCACTTCCCCGGGTAGACCCATCGTGCCCCCCGGGAAGACAGTGCCCAGAGGAGGGTTTCGTGGGGAGCCGAAGCCATCGGTGGGGCGAAAATCCCCGCATGACTCTCCCTCGCCTTCAATCCCCGAGCCCCAACATCGGATTTTCGCCCAAGAACGCGACTGCATGTGTGTTGAGGGTGCACCGCTGCCTTGGCAGGTCTCTGCTGCTTCGCGTTTTACCAACTTGGAAAGCTCGTCAGCAGCGACAGCCGTGGAATTTCACCATCCAGTACGTGCCGGCAGGAAATTGGCTCTCTCGGTCGCCGTCATTAAATGCGCGAAGCGCCCCACGATAGGCTTTCTGCCATCGCATGAGCGTCTCCCTTCTCGCGATTCGGAGTACGACGCGAAAGCGATGAAGGGCGGACTTCTCCGAGCGTCTCTTGCGTCGATGGCGGCCGGTCACCAGTCGCCGCCAACCGATGATCTTTTGACCACGGTCACGGGCCGACGCTCTCGCGCGGGCCTCCTCATCGCGGCATCGGCGATCGAGTTCTTGCGAATATTCGCGATCTCGCAATGCGGTTTCAAAGGGTCGCGTCAACGTCAGCGAGACATGCTCCGGAAACTTCGCATCGTGAAAGAAGCCCTCCGGTTTCGTCGCGGAGAGAACCTCGCCTGGAGAAGTCATGACGCCGTTCCGCATATTCGAAGTCGACCGAACAAGACCCGCCTCCACGGGTCCGGCGTGGATCAGCGCGATCGCCTTTATCGCCTCGTCAACGTCCACGAGAACATCTTCCTCGGGCGCTCGATTCGGCTCCCAAACGGCGGGAAGCTTCACGCCCAAAAAGCGTTGAATCATGATCGAGAGTTGACGATGGACGAAGCGAGTGAACTCCGGTCTCCGCCCGAGAACATCCGTGAGAACAACTTCATAGCCCTCAAGACCCATCGACACCGCGTGCAGCCGAAGGTCGAACATCTCGCAGCCAACCCCCACAACGTATTGAAAGGCGTTCCACATTCGATCGCTCGGCGACATGAGCGGTCGCCCCTCGACGATTCGTCGCGACAAGACAAGAGTGGTCTCGGGAACAATCGTGCGCGCAGGAGTGACCATGCGAGCTTATCGGCCACTTGCGTCGAAAGTTGCGCCCCATGGCAAAATGGGGACTCCGGCATCCGAGAATGTGCCCAAGTCCTCTATCTGGGAGATCGTCTAGCGGGGCGTCACGGGCGTCGCGGGGAAATCTTCTCGGCCGCTCGCTTCCGTGTAGAGCGCACGCATGACAGCGAGAGTCTGGTCTTCACGCCAGGGGCGGCCGACAACCTGTACCCCGACCGGTAGGGAAACACTCGCCGCTTCGATCTCGGCAGCTTTGCGATCCAGCCTGTCGCGCAATCCCGAGCGATTTGTCTCGTCTGGGCGTACGCGCGTAATCGGAACGCTTCCGGCGGGAAAATCAAGCAAGCTGTAGCGAGCGAAATTCACGAAGCCAAACGTGAAATCGTGACTCGCTCCAATCGGGCACGCCGGCGTGACGTAGGTCGGCGCGAGCGTGACGTCGATGCCTTCACGATCCCACGCCGCGAGCTCCGCATACCGTAGCTCAGTGCGTCGCGCGGATGCTTCCCAGAGGTTGCGAACGGTCTTCTCTCCGAGTGAGCCGATCATTTTGGCGACTCGATGATCGCCCATAAGACCAAGCGCTTTGCCGAGTGCTTTGCGCGCACCCGGAGGCATGGTCGCGAGGCGACCGATTGTCTTAAGCGGCTGCACAAACGCCTCGCCGTCCAGGGCGTCAAAGAGGGTGGCGCTCCCGTCTGCCGAGATGCCCTGGAAGTACAGGTATGCGAGCTCCTCGGCATTTTGTGGGGGGAGTCGAACGACGGTCGCACCCAGATCTTCGAGAATCTGCGCGGCTTCGCGGACGCCCCGTCGAATCGACGCCGCCGGGGTAAAGACACCGTCGTCTTCGTAGTACGCGATTTTAAGACCGCGTACGTCGATCGCACGGCTCTCTCCGATTGGCGCCGGAGCCACCTTTGGATCTTTCTCGGAAAAGGCGCGTGTATTGAGCGCCTCCATCAAGAGCGCCACATCTTCCGCCGTCCGCGCCATCGGCCCAAGCTGTGCCTTCACGAACTCTTGGCCCCGGATCGCCGTATTGCTGCCGAGATTGGACCAACGGTTTGCGGTCGGTTTGATGCCGCAGATTCCACAGAACGCAGCGGGGCCGCGGATCGACCCACCGATGTCCGTCCCGATGCCCGCAACGCTCATTCCCGCTGCGATCGCGGCACCCTCTCCGCCGCTGCTTCCGCCGGGCGCGTGACCATGACGCCACGGATTGTGTGTCGTACCGAAGATCGCGTTTGTCGACTCCATGGGCGCGAGCAAGGTCTGCGGCACATTGGTCTTTCCGAGAATGACCGCCCCCGCCTTGCGCAGCTGCTCTACGACCAGCGCATCTTCGCTCGCGACATGACCTCGCCGGGAGCGCATCCCAAGCGTCGAAGGCAAACCCTCCGTATCGATGTTTTCCTTGATGGTGATTGGGAGCCCATGAAGGGGGCCGAGGTCTTCGCCACGTTCGCGCGCTGCGTCACAGGCTGCAGCTTCTTCTTTGGCGCGTGCGCGGAGTTGATGCGCAAACGCACCGACCCGAGGCTCGACCTCGTCAGCTCGTTCGTGTAGCGCTTCGACCAATTCGACAGAACGAAGCTCTCCGCTTCGAAGAAGGCCTAGTAGTTCGACCGCACTCTTTGAAACCAGCTCACTCGATTTGCTCATAGGCCATTTGTTTCAGATCCATCCCGGAGGTCAAGGGTGGTATCCAATCTCGTCCCATGGCGGCGTGAGGAGCCCGAAACCCAGATCGGAAGCCGCGACGCACGGGCGAGCTCAAACTTGGTGCGATCGCCAGACGTCATGCTTCGCGCTCATCCCTCGCGCTTAGCATCGAGATGCGCGTTGAGCCGCTCCGCAAGGTACTCCGCGACCCGCGGTGGCAGCCGCCGCTTCAGGACCTTCTGGCGATTCGCATGAGACCCATCGAACTCAAGTTCCGCAATGAGGGCGCGACCAACGTGTCGAAAGGCGCGGACCTCGCGGACGATCAGCTCGATATTCTCGGTCCACGGCGAAGGTAGCGGGCCATGCCGCAGGGAAATACGGCCGTCGGTCAGTACGAGTGACCACCGATTGAGCCGCGAGACCAAGACGAACCAGCCGACCGGCGACGCGAGGGCAAACAGGGATATTCTTGCAACCCAGTCAGGTTCCGGGAACGGAGTCGCGATGACGAAGACGGTCCAGAGGAGCACAAACGCACTCGCGAAGTAGACCGCGAAGTCGATCTTCGCCCGGCCGGTCGCATGAAAACTCCCCACCTCGCGCGCCATCTTGCGGTAACCATCCGTGGCAGCAGACGGCAGCTTGTCCGCTTCTACGCGAATCTTCGCCGGAGGGTTCACGTTCGAACTATTCCCCCGAAGCCTCGAGGTGCGCGTTCAGCCGCTCTGCCAGATATTCGGCAACCTCCGTCGAGAGCGCCTTCTTCAGAAGCTGCTTTCGACCAGCTTTGTGGTGGCCCATGAGGTCATGAAACGCGGCGGGGCGGGTTCGGCCGCTATTCTTCGGGCGGCGCGGGCGGGTCGCGAAGTGTTCGATCTCCGAAAGATCCAGCTCATGATCGTTGTCCCAAAGCGACCAGAGAGGTCCGTTGATGACATAGAAACGGCCCTGCGAAAGTTCGATATGTGTTCGGTTGATCCACGAGACCAGGACCGTCCAGCCGATCGTCAATCCCACCGCAACGTGAATGATGGGAAAGACAAGCATCAGGATGGGCGTCTCCGGTAAGGCGAACGCAATGCCGTACCAGACGATAAGAAAGCCGTTCCAAAAGATGGCGAAGATGGTCAAGAAGACGCGCGTAAATCCACCCGCTGCGCGCACCTTCGCGGAAAATTTTCCCGGCTCGCGGAAGGCATCTCGATAGCCGTCCATCTCAACGTTGGGCAGCTCGTCTTTCTCAACGCGCACGCCTTTGGGAACACCACTCGCGGTCATCGTTTTTGCCCTTCGCTGTTCGTCATGGAGCGAGCCAAACATGACCGGCCACGCGCTCAAGCGTATACGAGCCGTCGCCTACGATGGCGTCTCGCTCACTCTCGCTATGCGTGTAGAAGTGGTTCGAGAAGATCGTCGTGAAGAGGCGATAGAGCGGTACGGTGTCGCAACCTGGCGTGGCTCGCACGAAACCGACCGTTTCTTCGCGACTTCCCATTCCTTCGCACGTCGCGGATTCCGTGAGGAAGAACTTGCCGTCGGCTTTGCGGCAACGATAGAGCGCGATCAAACCTTCACTCGCTTCCCGATGGGTATAGAAATAGTTCGACGCTTCGACGGAGTAAGGCGCCGTGGAAGCCAGCGTGAGATCTTGCGTGTAGATATGGCCTCCGGGACGGCCGCCAAGTCCTCGATGAACGGCAACGCGACAGTTCCCGGGGCGTCCCTCGTCGCATTGACCGTCACAATCGTCATCGCGCCCGTTGCAAATCTCCGCGGGTGGCATGCAAGCCGCTGCAAGACACCCGCTATCGCAGCTCTGCGTACCCTCGCTATCGCAGCTCGTCGTGCAAGGTTGATCCCCCATACACTGGGTCGGGGTCTCGCAGCCGTCGCCGCTCTCGCCGTTGCAATCGGAAAAGCCGGCGGTGCAGCTTTCGATCGTGCACATCGATGCACTGCATGCCGAAGTGGCGTTGGGAATGTCGCAAGGCTGGTCACAACCGCCGCAATGCGCGAGCGTGTTCTCCGGGTCGATGCATTCCTCACCGCACAAAATGGCGGGTGCGAGGCAGATAGGGCCGGTGTCTTCGGTCGCGTCCGGCATCGCGTCTTCCGTGCCCACGTCCATCATGCCCACGTCCATCACGCTCGCATCTTCGACGCCCGCGTCTGACGGTTCGATCGGTTCACATCGATCTTCATCGACGTCGCACCGAAACCCTTCTGGGCACGAGCTCTCGAACAAGCAGAGCCCACCGGAGCAGCGGGGCACGGTGCAGCTCGCCGGGCTTTCGCATTCTGCTGGGCCGGAACACTGATCTTCTCCGCAGCGGTCCGACGCGTCCGTTTCGCTGCACTCTGGAGCGACACATTCCCCAGCGAGACATGCGATCTCGTTGGACCGGTCGCTCGGGCCGGGGCACGTCACCCCAGCGCAGCTACGAAGTAGGTAGAAGGTCGTAACGGTGTCGGCTTCGATCCGCACACGTACCGTTCGGGAGACGATTTCTCTTCCTTCATGAGAGAGCACGATGCGGCCGTCGAAGCTGCCGCTATCGAGACCTTCGAGCGTGGCCACTCGTGCGCCCTCAGACCAATCAAGGCCCGAGACGGCCCGGAGGATTGTGTTTTCCTCGCCGAGCCGAAGCTCCGCTTCGTCGAATTCAACAACCGGCTCGAGATCGGTAATCACATCGACCCGCAGTGTGTTTCCGGAGTTGCAGCCGAGTAGAACCATGGCCGCAATCCACGAGCGCACCCACCGGGCTCTCCTGAGATGCGCTTGGGCCCTCCGACTCACTCCATCAGCTTAGCAAGCTTCTTAGGTCGAAGGATCGCGAAAGTTGGGATCTCCACGTTGACCCACCGATTCGAGTGCGAAATCCCAGCGCGCCGGATCGGATCGAATATTTGAGTTGACAAGCCTTCGTTCCTGACACACAACGACGGTCCTTCGGGGCTTTAGCTCAGCTGGGAGAGCGACGCACTGGCAGTGCGTAGGTCAGGGGTTCGATTCCCCTAAGCTCCACAAAAGGTACAAAGCCGGCGATTCTTCGCCGGCTTTGTTGTTTCCGTCGCCTCGAAGCGGTTTCGGACGTTTTTCACGAACCTGCTGTGCGGGGATCCGATCGATGGAAGAGATGATCTTTCGTCAGGGGCGCCGAGGCGAACTTCGATTGACGAACGACATGCCGAGTAGATCCAACAAAGAGCGAAGCTCGGATTGGTGTTCCTGGCGGAAGAGGGTCCTTCTGGCGATTTGAACTACTAGCTAGAGGCGGTAGACGAGGCGCGCGCCGAGGTTCAACGAGATCGCGGTCTCGTTGGGAATCACCCAGAACGTTGGCGTCAGGATATCGAGCCCAAGTTCCATCCGTTCGCCGATCGGAATGTTCAGTCCTGCGGCGAGACGCACGACTGGGCCATTGAAGGGGAGGTAGCCGACGCCGAACGAAATCGGAATGGTGATGTCCGTTCCGCGACCGAGGCGGATTCGATTCTCGATCATTCCCATCGGCATGATCGAGCTGGCGCGTCCATCGCGAGCGTTCGCGTTGACGTAACTCAGGCGCACGCCCAGGTGAAGCGTATTCGTGATGCGGAAGCCGAGGCGAACGTTGCCGAGGAAGTTAAAAAAGCCATCGGTATTCAGCCCACCGATCGCTCCTTCGAGACCAAAGGAAACATCGAAACGTCGCGTCGGCTGAGAGGCCCGACGGGGCCGACGAGGCACCGTGACCGGGTTTCGCATCACCGGAATTTGTGGTTGTGCTGCGCTTGTCGCTGGCTGCTGACTCGCGATCGCTTGCGCGCCTGCTTCGTCCCATTCGCTGGTCGCGGGGAGAAGTTCGCGGGTCATTCGGGCGACCACCGCGTGCAGCTCTTCCGCGCTTGCGGTTCCACTTTGGTAGTGTGGCCCCGTCCCGTCGAGCGAGGCGGCGCTCATCTCGATGACATAACGCCCATCCCGCGCCCATACGCGGGCAAATGCGCCGTGGTGCGCTTGCCCGAACCAGGTCGCTCGCCACAGGTCGGCCGGCGTCGGCGGATACGCCATATTCGATCGCTGAGCCGCGCCGACGGTCTCGTCGCGAGTCAACACGCGGTAGCCCATCTCGGCCGCGGTCGCCCGCATTCGCTCCGTGAC
>JAHDCI010000065.1:24931-26072 GCA_020629955.1 Myxococcota bacterium
GCGCGGGTCGTGGCGCGCCCAAACCGGCGCCCGACTCTTGGGCTTCAGCAGAAAGCGGCGCCGAGGTCAGCGCGAGAGCGCAGAGGAAGGGCAGGAAAGCTCGAAAAGAAAGAGGCGATGAAAGCACCCGCGGAGTGTAGAGCACGAGACGAGCGGGTAGCAACGTTCCGCGTCGCGGACACACCGCTTGTCTTTCCTGAGCAGACGCGCGAGGTTTCGACCATGAGCGATACGATTCAGACAGTAGCGGTCCTTGGAGCTGGCACGATGGGCGCGGGAATCGCCCAGGTTTGCGCAAATGCAGGGATGACGGCCCGCGTGCGCGACCTTGACGACGCGGCGCTTGAGAAAGGGCGGGCGGCGATTGAAAAAAGCCTCGCGCGCCTGCTGAAGAAAGAACGGATCTCCGAAGCGGACGCCGATTCGCTTCGCGGCCGGATTGCCTACACGACCGATATGAAAGAGGCGGTGGAAGGTGCCGACCTTGTGGTCGAGGCAGTCCCGGAGAAGATGGAGCTCAAGCTCCGGGTCTTTGCAGAGGTTCAAAAGCACGCTTCTGCGGAAGCGATCTTCGCCAGCAACACTTCGTCGCTAAGCGTGACTGAAATCGCGGCGAGCACCGACCGCCCGGAGCGCTGCATCGGACTTCACTTCTTTAATCCCGTTCCCGTGATGAAGCTCCTCGAAGTCGTCAAAGGAATGTCCACGTCGGAAGAGACCGTGGAGATGGCCAAGACCTTCTCCAACCGGATTGGCAAAGAGGCGGTCATCGTGAACGACTGGCCCGGTTTTGCGACGAGCCGCCTCGGCATCATCCTGGGCTGCGAAGCGATCCGCATGGTGGAGCAGGGCGTTGCCGAGCCGGACGCGATCGACCGCGCGATGGAACTTGGCTATCGGCACCCGATGGGGCCACTTCGACTGACAGACCTCGTGGGACTCGACGTGCGCCTCGCGATCATGGAGCACCTCCACCGCGAGCTCGGCGAGCAGTTCCGGCCGCCTGCGCTTCTCCGCCAGATGGTCCGCGCGGGGAAGCTCGGCCGCAAGTCCGGTGAAGGGTTTTATGTTTATTGATTAAGGGGTTTTTCGTAAAAACCCCTCTCTCCTCGAACAAGTTCTCGTCGCGAGCGAACGCTCG
>JAHDCI010000298.1 GCA_020629955.1 Myxococcota bacterium
CAGCATGCGGACCGTTCTCGCAGCGACGAGTAGCCCTTGCGGATCAACATTCTACTTACGTGCGGCATCCTCGCTTTTGGGGGATGCCAGTGTGGACAGGTACGCGATGACTCGCCTTCGTCATCCGAAGAAAGTGTCGAGGAGAGTGCAGTGAATCAAGAAGCACTTGAGCACGCTGAGCCGAGCCTTCCGGGCATCGACTCACCCTCCGAAGACCTTGACCGATCGCTCGCGGAATCGCTCGCCGGAATGGAAGAAGGTTACGAGCCCAGGACCGAACATCTTCATGAGGATGGCTCCCCCGAGTTCACAAACCGCTTGATTCGCGAAGGCAGCCCCTACCTTTTGCAGCACGCACATAACCCCGTGAACTGGCACGCCTGGAGTACCGAGGTGTTCGAAAAGGCGCGGGCGCTCGGCCGTCCGATCTTGCTCTCAGTTGGCTATGCGACCTGTCATTGGTGCCACGTGATGGAGCGCGAGTCTTTCGAAGACGAAGAGATCGCTGCCTTTATCAACTCGCATTTCGTCGCCATTAAGGTCGACCGCGAGGAGCGTCCGGATATCGACGATGCCTATATGCGCGCGGTTCACTTGCTAACGCGCCGGGGCGGCTGGCCGATGACAGTGATCATGACGCCCGACGGGGATCCCTTCTTTGCGGGCACCTATTTCCCGCCGCGCGATGGCGTCCGCGGCTCTCGTCGCGGCTTCCTAACGATCCTTCAGGAGCTCTCGGCGCAGTATCAAGAGTCGCCCACCGAGGTGCTTGCCAACGCGCAGTCGATCAGCCAGCGCATGCAGCAGCTCACGGCGCCGCAGCCGCCTGGCGGAATCCCCACTGAGCGCGTGATGGCGCGCACCTTTCAGGCCCTCGATGGCCGCTTCGACGAACGTTTTGGCGGCTTCGGTCGTGCGCCGAAGTTCCCGCAGCCTTCGCAGCTGCTTTTCTTGCTTCGCCACGCACGGCGTACTGGCAATGAGCGCGCGCGACATATTGCGAGCGAAACCTTGATCGCGATGTCCCGCGGCGGGATTTACGACCACGCAGCCGGCGGCTTTCATCGCTACAGCACCGACCCGCGCTGGCTCGTGCCGCATTTTGAAAAGATGCTCTACGACAATGCACAGCTCGCAGAGACGTATCTCGAGGCCTCTGTGCTTACTCGGGACGCGCGCTTTGAACGAACGACGCGGCGCACGCTCGATTATATCGCGCGCGAGATGACGAGCCCGACCGGCGGCTTCTACTCCGCGACCGATGCGGACAATCTGAATGCCGAGGGGGAAAACGAGGAAGGGCAGTACTTCACGTGGACCCCTTCCGAGCTTGAAGCGGCCGTGCCCGACGAGGCGCAGCGCGCGTATGTCGCCGAACTCTATCAGTTCACCCCGCGAGGGAACTTCGAAGGGCGCACGATTCTCTCGCGAGCCGTGGCGCTCGAGTCTGCGGATATCGAAGGCCTTGATGACGCGCTTTTGCGCATGCGCGAGTACCGTGAAGCGAATCGAAACGCGCCGCTCCGAGATGAGAAAATTCTTACGGCGTGGTCATCGATGATGGCCTCTGCGTTTGTTCGTGCCGGATTTGTCCTTGGAGAGCCGAGTTATACGCACGCGGGAAAGCGAGGCGTGGACTATCTCGTTGCGAACTCCATGCGCGAAGGGCAGCTCTTTCGAAGCGTCCGGGAAGGGCGTGATCCGCAGCATCGGGCGACGCTTGAAGACTACGCGCACCTGATCCGCGCATGTCTTGACCTGGTAGAGTTCGGCGGAGAGCACGCGTATCTTGCGCGTGCAATCGCGCTTCAAGAGGCGCTCGATGCAGCCTATTGGGATGAAACCAACGGAGGCTATTTTCAGACTGCCAACGACGCGGAGCAGCTCGTCACGCGCGAAAAGCCTTCCCGCGATGGCGCGATGCCTTCTGGGAATGCCGTCGCGGCGGACAACCTTCTGAGGCTTGCGGCGATCACCCAGGACGATGCCTATCGCACGCGCGTCGATCAGACCTTCCGCGCGTTTTCGCGGGAGCTCAATCAAGGCATGGGGGCAACGCGCTTTTTGTGCGCACTCGACCGTTCGTTATCGCGCGAGCTCGAGATTGTCATCGCCGGTCCGGAAGATTCGCGTGCCGCGCTTCGTGAGGTGTTGCGAACGCAGTACGAGCCGGGTGCCGTGTTGCTCGAAGGAACCGACGAAGAACTCGCTGCGATTGCGGAACGTGCTCCGATCGCCGCGGGCAAACGCGGCATCGGCGAGGGGGCGGCGGCCTACGTTTGCGAGCGAGGACGGTGCGAACAGCCGGCGACCGACGCGCGTACGCTGCGCGCCCAGCTCGACGCGAGAAGAGAAACGCGTTGAGCGTTTAGCCCTCGGCTGCGAGCTGCTCGAAGTAGGGACGTAGCGAGCCGACTCCGCGAAGCTGTTCGCAAAAGCGTGTAGCGAGTTCGTTCAGCGCACGCTCAAGATCTTGGGCGACCTGACCGCGTGCGACCAGAGAGGCTTCGATCGATTCTCGACGCTTCTGCTGCTCTGTCTCCGTGCGTGCGAGCTGATCGCGAAGCGCTTTGACCTGAAACTCGAGGTCTTCGACGGCCGCCCGTTTGGACGCCACCCAGACCTCGGCCTTGGCGGCGGAGGCGCGTGCGAGGCTCCAACGTTCCATGGCCTCTGCGATCTCGCGGAGGCGTTCCGGGAGCTTCACGCTCGGCTCAGAGACCTCGTGATATCCGCCTTCCGCTTCCAGCGTCTGATGCGCGCGCAGGTAGGCCGCTCGGGCGTTTTCATCTGCGCTCATATAGGGGTTCACCTCGCGTCCGGCATCGCGTGCGGCCTCGCGGGCGAGTGACAGATCTTCCCCGAGGCTATGCACCGCAAAACCCAGCCGCTCTCGATTCTCGCGCGCTTCGCCCTCGAGCTCCTCGAGGCTTCGCTGCACTTTGAGGCCGCCCGAACGGTTCGCGTGGATCTCGCGAATCTTGGTTCGGATCTCCTCGAGCATGGCGTTCTGCGTCGGCGGCGCACCGTGGGGATAAGCTTGCCGGAGCATCTGTGCGAAGAGGTCGGCCCGCTTGGCCCAACGTTCGAGCGTGGTCGGCGGTAGGGTTGGCGCGATGACCGGTTTGCTCGGCGTGATGCCAATGGGGGCGATCGAAAGCTCTTCCTTCGGCGCCATCGCTTGGAGCTCTTTGATCAGCTGGTGTGCGTCGACCGGCCGGTCTTCGACTTTCTTCGCGAGGAGGGCGAGGATCAGCTCTTCGAAACGGCGCGGGCAGTTTGGCGCGAAGTCGGTCGGCTTCGGCGGCGGCTCGTTCATATGCTTCAAGAAGAAGCCGGTCATCTCCTCGGATTCGAAGGGAAGCCGCCCGGTGACCATCTCGAAGAAAATCACGCCCAGCGCGTAGAGGTCCGCGGAGGGCCCTGCGTCGATGCTCGTGATTCGCTCGGGCGCCATGTACTGCGGCGTCCCAAAAATTTCTCCCGCGCTCGTGAGGCGGGAGTCATGCATCGAGCGGGCGATGCCGAAGTCGAGCAGCTTGACGCGCTCTCTCTCCCCTTCACGCCCGCAGATAAAGATATTGTCGGGCTTCAGGTCGCGGTGAATGACGTCGAAGTCGTGTGCACGCGCGAGACCGTGGCCCATCTGCAGCGCAAGTGTGATCGCACGGTCCGGAGCGATCGGTCCGTGTGCGATATGATCTCCGAGCGATGCGCCCACGAGCAATTCCATAACGAGGAAGACCGATCCATTGTCGAGCTCGCCAAAGTCGTGGATCTCGATCACGTTCGGATGCGCGAGGGCCGCCGCATTCTTGGCTTCACGCCGGAAGCGTTCTCGCAGCGAGTCGTTTTGTGCGAGCGACTCGCTCATGATTTTTACGGCGACCGGTCGATCGACCAACGTGTGTCTCGCGCGATAAACGCTCGCCATGCCTCCTTCGCCGATGTTCTCTTCGATCAGATATCGACCCGCGAGAGTCTGGCCAATCCAGGGATCCGCGAGCGTCTCGAGGACCGCGTTGTCGACAAAACAATGATTCTGCGCGTTGTCGTATTGAAGCCGGCAGATCGGGCAAACCTTCGCCATGTGCAGAGGGTATCGCAAAGAACCAGGCGCTGAAATCGAGGAAACGGAAAAGTCACTTCCGCCCAATTTCCACGAGCCCAGAGTGAAAGTTGCGAAGCTGCGTGAATATTTTTCGAAGCGCTTTGGAAAAACGAAACGCGTGCGTCGACTCACTGATGAAGCGAGGGCGCGGATGTCCTGAGCTCCGCTTCGTGGAGGTGTACCCATGCGCAATTCCCGCGCGATTCATTCGTCCGTCCGGGCCACGAA
>JAHDCI010000299.1 GCA_020629955.1 Myxococcota bacterium
AAGGAAGAGAAACCGCTCGTCGTCTCCGCGATCTGTGCGGGACTTGAGCTTCTCGCCGATCCTTCCGTGACAGCTCCGCTCATCGATTGGCTAAGGCAATGCCCGCCCGATCATGTCTGGAATGTGACCCATACACTGGGTCTGCTAACGGACCTCGCGCCCTTGGTTCCTCGCGGCGCAACGCCGGAGGAACTTCGAACGATTTGGGTCAAGGCAGCTGAGGAAAGGCGCGCGCCATCGGTGCAGCAAACGCACTCATCGGAAACGCAATCGTCGGATTCGCACCTGCACTTCAACCTCGACAGCGGGCGTGGCCGTATCCGCGTGGATTTCGATCCACCGCCAGAAGGCACCCGTACGTGGGCGCGCTGGAACCGTTCGCTCTTTGTCGACGGAAGACCGCTCTATTCCATGGGCTCCACCTGCGGTACGTGCGAGACCTGGCTCGGCATCAAGTCATGGCCCAAAGCGCGCATCTTCGAGGTCGCGGCGGAACTCGATCGGAGCCTGCAAACGCCAGCGACCCTCGATGGCGCGTGGCTCAAACAGTGGACACCGCTGCTCGAAGAACTGCAGACCGGGCACTACGTCGCGACGAATATTGCGCTCCCGGTGACGCGCGCCGACGGCCAGGATTCATGGTTTGCAAAGCGGCTCGCGTATCGGGAGGACGAAGACGAAGACGACTGGCCGAGCGAAGCAATCCCCATGTCGACGGGCAACGCTCACTTTTCCGGACCAACGACCGAAGGCCCGCCGAGGACCTTCTGGGTCGTCATGCCTTCGCAGAACCTCGAGACGAGCGATGAAGAGCGCGTCGCCCACTATGTCGCGGCGATCGAGCGCGGCGAGCGACCTACCCCGCTCGCCCTCGCGTGGCTCGAAGACCGCTACGTCGAGGCCCGCTGGGACGAGCGCTTCATCATCCTCGTCTTACTCGATGGGCATCATAAGATGCAGGCCTACGCGAAGACCGGCGTGCCCGCGAATATCCTGACGCTCTTCCATCTCGACCAGAGCTGGGGCCCAGCCGAGAATCCTTTCGCCCACGTTCAGCAATCAATCGACGCGCTGTGATGTGGGTGGGGCAAAGGACAATATAGGACAGGGCCCTAATCGCCGAGGTGAAAGCCCGTTCCGTCGCGGACGATTTCGACGCCCCCAACTCGATTGAAGTCGCCCGTGATGAACATGATGGCGCGGCCGGGATGAAAATTCCGTCGAACCGCGGCAAGAAGAGATGCGCCGTCCAGGTCTTGAAGCTCTCGATACCTCGCTTCCAGCTGACGAGGGGTAAGGTGCGCGCGCCAAGCCAATGCTAACTCCTCCATCAAACCTCGCCCTTCGAGACGCCGTCGAAGCTCTGTCCAGAGCTGTGCTCTGACGCGAGCGATATCTTGAGAAGAGACTCGAGACGATGTTGCATCACGAAGTCCTTGGAAGAGCGCTTCGAGTGCAGGACGGACGGACACCGGATCAATCGCCGATCCCACCACCATGATCTCTCGAGCCTCGCTATCGTCGACAAACGAGGACGAACCATACGTGTACCCGTGCTCGACGCGCAGGCCCTGATTGATCGCGGAGGAGTAGCTCCCTCCCATTAGGCGAAGGAAGAGTTCGAAGACAAGGCGATCCTCGCTCGAATCGGGAGGTGCCTCTCCAAAGAGATAAACGTGCGCAAGGGGTAGATTCGCTGGATAGGAGAACGCGACGCGGCGGGGCCTCGCTGGCTGCTGAGGAATCGCTGGCCGGGGCGAATCTTCGTAGGTGCCGCCTAGTCGGGAAGCGGTTTCCCTTGCCACATCTGACGAGGAGAGGGGTCCGGCAATGATCAGCGCAAGGTCCATTCGGGCGAAGCGTTCACGTCGACACGCAATGACCTGCTCGAGTGGAATATGACCCATTCTGGCGATCTCAACATCAGACGCGACGGCATATTCGGGAGAGAGTTGGTTCATCGCTTCTCGAGCAATTCTCTTCGCCCGATGAAAAATAAGATCGGAACGCCTTCGAAGGTCGTCCCTCAACCACTGTTTGGCATCGTCCAGCTCACCTTCAGTTGGGTCTTCCGTCAACGCGCGGAGCAACATATCGAGCGCCTCTTCGAACTGCGCAGGCGCAATCTCGACACCGAGGTGCGCTCCCGTTGATCTCCACCCGCACTCAACCCTCGCATTCGGTAGGAGTTCATCGAGCTTCTTGCACATCGCCCTCACCGTGAGCGGTAAGAGCCAGCGCGAAGGGGAATCGTTCAGCCCCCGCCGGGACTCCAGTCGAAGCCAGAGGCGTTCCCCAGGCCGCTCGACAAACCAAACCCGAGCACCCGGGAGAGCGAGCGCGCCCACCGAGGGAAACGTCGGAGGGGTCGCGTCGGGCCTGCTGGGTCGAGCCGGTCGAGCGGTCGCACTGGTTGCGCTGAGCGGCATCTCCGGAGCTGGATACGACGAACAGGAGAAGAGCACGAAGCTTAAAAACACCACACACGCTCTGGACTCCCGCTGGGCTCTATCGATCAAAATCCCCACGTCAGCGAACTTCCACATAGGGTGTCGGGCCTTCACCCGGGCGGGCGAAAATTTGCATCGCCAAACTTGGACGAAGGTATCTCCCTGCCGCTCGGCCAACCATCTCCTCGCTAAGGTTTGCGTAGCGCGCTGCCTCGCCTCCTGATTCGGGTTGCTCATCAAAGAGCAGCATGCGTGAAGCGATCTGCGCCGCGCGGCGGTGCGGGTCTTGACGGACACCGAACGCATCCTGCAACTCTCGTCGAATCTGAAGGAACTCGTCGGCAGGAATAGGTGCTCGAATGACCCGCCGCACAGCAAGCTCAATGAGCTGGTCGTAGCGTTCCATCTCCGCTTGTTCACTTAGCTCGATCCGAATTCGGAAGTAGGAGCCGGCAAAATCGCTGTGCTGGCGAACCTGCAAATCTACGACGTCCTCGTGTCGCCAAGAAGAATCATGGACGAGCACATAGCGGAGATACGCGGCAACAATATCGAGCTCAGCATCCCCTGGGGCGTGATAGTTCGGCGTCCTCCACACCCAATCGACGAATCGAGCCCGCATGGGTGAATAGAAATTGAGGTGACGCTCCGAAGGCGCGTGAGTCGAGGACGATGATGTTTCACGATCGATCGAAAACGAATGCTCACGCACAAATCCCAAGTAGCGCTGAATGGCCGATTCTACCTCTTCGCGTGGAAGAGGAGAGACAACGGAGACCACCGCGTTTGAAGGTCGATAGTAGGTTTGAAAGAAGCGCTGGACGTGCGCGAGGGACGCACGACGCGGGTTTCCGTGGATGAGAAGTTTTCGCGTTACGAGATGGTTCCGGCCGAAGAGCCGCTCTATCGCGACCCGATTGAGGCGCGGAGTATACTCCTCCGGAAATCGCTGCTCGAGCTCGCGACTGACGATCTCCTTTTCTAGGCGCACTTCCTCCTGACCGATCGAGTCGAGCAAGAACGCCATGCGCTCTCCTTCTGCAAAGAGCACATTTTCAAGCGCGCCCGCGGGAACAGTTTCGCAGTATTCCGTGTGATGAGGGTGAGTGGCTCCGTTGACACTTGTGGCGCCAAGGCTGGCCAGGTAGTCGTGAAACCCCGCGCCAACCCCGAAGGTCCGACGAAACATCAAGTGCTCCGTGAGATGCGCGAGACCTTCAAGACCATCGGGGTCGTCGATCGCCCCCACGTGATAGACAACGCATACCGACGCGGTCGAGATGTGCGGATCGCGGACCGCCGCGATTCGCAAACCGTTTCCAAGCTGAGAGGTCCACGATTGCGCTGCACCCTCCTGTACAGCCTGCGCCTGAACCGTACCCGCCCCGACAACTAGTTGAACGACCCAAAAAACGATCGCGCTTGAGATCACTCGCTTCATGGACCTGTATTCGGCCATGGCGGGGCGCAGTTGCCCCTTCGTCTCATTTTCTTCCACGAAAGTCCCCATCAAAGATCACCGAGGATCGCTCGAAGAGGCTTTTGTGTCTAGCAGGCTACTGAAAAACGTCCGAAACCGCTTCGCGGTATTTTCACGCACTCAAACGCCATCCAATTCTCGCCACGTATGGACAATACGAGTCCAATCATCGGACGCATCTGCGCACGCCAAAATCCAACGAATCAAAATCGGCCCTTTTTCACCAGCCTGCCAGACCGCATCTGAAAAGCGAGCGAGACGGGAAACCGTTTGGATAGCACCGGATTTGATTGACAAAGTGTCAGACTAAGATTATCTGACACTTTGTCGATTATGGGACGTCCAGTAGAAACCGAAAAACGAAATGCGCTTGCTCGTCAGGCGATTGAAATCC
>JAHDCI010000066.1 GCA_020629955.1 Myxococcota bacterium
AGAGGTTCCCTCTTTACCATTTCACGGGGTAAAAAATCCAGCCTCTGTTGCGTTTGCTGGAGATTTTACCCCGGTCTAAGTCGAATCCTTGGGTCGTTGAGGACGTCTCAAGCAGGCTAGCGTGCGAAGACGATTGGGAAAGACACTTGCGTTGCGCCCTCAGATGACGGGAACGCCGTCCGCTGAAAGATCCCCGAAACGCAGCGTTCAACCGGCCCAAGCTCTTGCTCTTCGGCAGACGCGCGGATTGACGAAACCCGACCATCAGAGCCGATCTCGAGCTCAACATTCACGATCGCACCGTTGATACTCTCTGGCATCTGAAGCTCGAAGCAGGCTTGAAGCCTCCGGGACTGACTGCGCACCACGCGTCGAATCACCTCATCCTGAAGATTGCCTTCGATCGTCATTTGGCCGGTTCGCATATGTGCTCCGGCAGGCGCGTCGGCCGAATCGACGACGCTTTCGCCAGCGCTCTCAATGCCAACCGAGGCGGGTGTCTCCATCTCATCGCGCGCCGGCCGCGCTTCGGTCGTAGATTCGTTCGAGGCCCCAAGCGAACTCCCGCACCCAAATCCAAAGGCTAGGAAAAAAAATAGTACTTTCAACGTTGCACTCCTCATCCTCCCCAAGTCCGGGGCGCTGAGAGCATATAGACTAAGGCAATTATCTACCGCTTAATTCGCCTCACAACCTTCGCGAAGCTCGCGCACGAGTGCCCCGAGCGCGGCACATCGCGCTTCTGTGGTGTTCTCCGCAGCGATCGCGCGAACCGCCGCGCTCCCAACGACGACCCCCGAGGCGCCGCCCTGACTCAGATCTCTGGCGTCGCCCCCAGTCCTGACGCCAAACCCAACCGCCACCGGAACCCCGCTGGTCTCGCTGAGCTTTCGAGCACGCGCTCCGGCCTCGCCCAAACTCTCACAAGCGCCGCCTGTGACTCCCGTCATCGAAACGGAGTAAAGAAAGCCAGTAGCGGTTTTTGCGATCCGATCTGCACGCTCCGCCGGAGTCGTCGGCGCAACCAGCGGCACCCACGCCAGCTCGCATTGTGCGGCTTCTTCCCGCAGCTCGGAAGCCTCTTCGAGAGGAAGGTCCACAACGAGCAATCCATCGACGCCAGCTGCCTTGATGTCGGAAAGAGCGGCGGGCCCGTAAGCGAGCAGCGGATTGAGATATCCGAAGAGAAGCAGCGCACCTTCGGACTCCGCGCGGACATCGCGGGCGATCTGAAGCACCGATCGCAGCGAAGCCCCCGCGGCGAGAGCCCGTTCCGACGCGAGCTGAATCGCTGGGCCATCCGCGGCAGGATCGGAAAAGGGAACGCCAAGTTCAACGATATCCGCGCCGGCCGCAAAAGCCGCTTGAATCAGCGCGACCGAGTCTTCCGCGCTCGGGTCTCCGCCGCAGAGGTAAATAATGAGGGCGGAGCGCCCCTCGGACGCCGCCTTTTCAAACACGCTGCGAATCCGGTTCATCACGACATCCCCAAAGCATCGAGAACTGTATTGAGGTCTTTGTCTCCCCGGCCGCTCAAGCACACGAGGATCTCCGAATCCGGCCCAAGTTGTTTCGCGATCGCAGGCAATGCCGCAAGGGCATGCGAACTTTCAAGGGCGGGCAAAATTCCCTCAAGCCGCGTGAGCTCCTGCAGAGCGGCCAGGGCTTCCTCGTCGGTAACGCTGAGATACTCTGCCCGCGAACTATCCTTCAGGTACGCGTGCTCTGGCCCCACGCCGGGATAGTCCAGCCCCGCGGAAATCGAGTGCGCTTCCTGAATCTGCCCATCGCTCGTCTGAAGCACGTAGCTCTTCGCCCCGTGAAGCACGCCAACCTCACCCGCACACAGCGGCGCCGCGTGTTTTCCAGAGAGCCCTTCCCCCGCGGCTTCGACCCCGAAGATACGAACGTCCGAATCCGCCAAGAATCCGGCGAATAGTCCGATCGCGTTACTCCCGCCGCCGACACACGCCACGATCGCGTCGGGCAGGCGCCCCGCTCGCTCGAGCATCTGAGCACGCGCTTCGGTGCCAATGACCGACTGAAACTGGCGAACGATCCACGGGTAAGGCTTCGGTCCCGCCGCCGAACCGACACAGTAGTGGGTGTGCTCAACTGTCGCGACCCAATCGCGGAGCGCTTCGTTCATTGCGTCTTTTAGCGTCGCAGCGCCCGAATCCACGGCGCGAACCCTCGCTCCCAATAACTTCATCCGCTGGACGTTCGGAGCCTGCCGTTCGACATCGCGGGCTCCCATGAAAACCTCGCATTCGAGCCCAAGCAACGCACACGCCGTCGCCGTCGCCACGCCGTGTTGCCCCGCGCCTGTCTCCGCGATGATCCGCTCTTTGCCCATCCGTTTCGCGAGCAGAACCTGACCCAACGTGTTGTTCACCTTGTGCGCGCCGGTGTGCGCCAGGTCTTCGCGTTTCAGCCAAATCGTTGCGCCGTATTTCGAGGAAATCCGTTCCGCCAAGAAGAGCGGCGTCGCGCGACCGACATAGTGCGTGAGCAGCTCATCCAACTCCGCGCGAAATCCCGGGTCTCGCCAAGCCGCTTCGAAGGCCTCCTCAAGTTCCCGAAGTGCGGGCATCAGCGTCTCGGCGACAAATGCACCTCCAAACGCCCCAAAGCGCCCCCGCACAGCGTCGTAGTTCGAACTTCCAACAATGGTCATCCAGAAAGAGTTAATGGCGCCAGAGCAAAAGGGAAAGCACCAATAATGGGCCTTTGGAGGATTCCGTTGCAGAGGCACTCTTCATTTTGCCCTGGCAAGCCAGAAGTATGGGCTCCAGAGGCAGAGTCTTGCCCGCGGGCATTCGGCGCGAACTCGCCTAAACTGAGGCTGTCCCTAACGACTTTGAGACTTCAGCTGTCCCGCTCCTGGTGAAACCTATTCGTTATGCGCCTCTTCGATC
The DNA here is from genome assembly GCA_020629955.1 of Myxococcota bacterium. Taxonomy (GTDB): domain Bacteria; phylum Myxococcota_A; class Polyangia; order Polyangiales; family Houyiibacteriaceae; genus JAHDCI01. Next base: position 2,919 of record JAHDCI010000066.1, read on the forward strand.
TAGCTGCTAATTCTTCTTCCAACAGGCGGCGTGTATCACGCGGGGGAGCCTTCCACTCGATTATGCGAACGTCTTTCCTCCTATCCGCCCTTTTCGTTCTGACGTCGCCAGTGAGCGCACAGGAGGAAGTCCGAGGACGTAGCAGCGCAATCGTCGATGGCGAGCTTGTGGAGGGTAGTGCCGACCACGTGGTCGCCGTGCTAAATCGGTTTGGAGGGCTCTGCTCCGGGACGCTGGTCGCGCCTCGGATCGTGCTCACCGCAAAGCATTGCGTACAGGTCGGTGGCGCGGAAGGTCCAAGCCCAGCGAGCGCGTTCACGGTCGGAATCGGCGACTCGCTCCGCGGCCTCAGCCAGCAATATGCGGTCTCCGATATCGTCACCACTCCTGGCGTTTACCGCAGCGGCGCCTCGGGGCTCTCGGGTGCGCTCGTCGGCATCGATGTCGCCGTCGTGACGCTCGCGACGGTACCGGGCATCGAACATGCGGAACTCTACCGCGAGGACCCGCTCGACCTCATCGGGGAAACCCTCACCGCGATCGGCTTTGGCGAAACGCCGGCCGGCCGGGCGGGTGTGAAGTACGAAACAACGACCCAGATCTCGACCGTCTATCAGGGCGTCATCTACACGCCGCCGACCATCTGCCAGGGCGACTCCGGTGGGCCGCTCTTCGCGCCCGATGGGACCGTCGTCGGTGTGAGCTCCTTCGGCTCAGGCGCGTGCGGCGCGGGCAGCAACGGGTTCAATAGCTTGGTCGGGTTCTACGAGATGGTGGACGATGCTACCCGCGCCTCCGGCGTGTGCGTAGGCGATGGGGAGGAAGTTTGCGACTCCGCCGACAACGACTGCGACGACCAGGTCGATGAGGATTGCATTGCCGATGGCGACGATTGCCAGGACGACGCGGATTGCCTCTCCTTGAACTGCACCGAAGACGGTTCAGAGCAGTACTGCACGCGCGAGTGCGATCCCCTTCATCCAGAGATTGGCTGTCCAACAGGAATGTTCTGCTCGGTCAGCGAGGGATGTGCGGGGCGATGCCTGCGAGGCGAGGTGGGCTCGCTGGGGAATCTTGAAAACTGCGAAGCCGATACCGATTGCGCATCCCTTCGGTGCGCGGACCCAGGCGACGGTCAGAAGCGATGTCTCGAACCGTGCGAAGGGGAACTCGGCGCCTGTCTTGACGGCGAAGTGTGCGCGGCCAATCCAGGCTCCTGCAACGGATGCGTTCCCGCCGAATGGGTCCTCTCCGATCGAGGACTCGGTGAGCCCTGCGAAACCGGCGAAGAGTGCCGCTCGGGGAACTGCCTCGAAGATCGCGATGCTACCTACTGCAGCCGCGACTGCGCAGACGATGAGGATTGCCCCTCCGAGTATCATTGCCGCGCCGATGCGTGCGTTCGGGGTCGCCGCGGCGGCATCGGCGCCCCTTGTGTTCAGAACGGCGACTGCGCGGCCGGAAGCTTTTGTGCGACCCTCGGTGAGGTCTCGTGGTGCACGAGCTTCTGCACGCCGAGCGGCGAAGAGTGCCCAGAATCCTACGAATGCCAAGAGGCGGGTGGCGCATCGATCTGCGTACCGGTCGAGCGAGTGCTGGGTGACCGCTGCGTAAGCGATGATGAATGCATCTCGGGAGTGTGCGAGGCGCTTGGCGTCACCGGTGAGCAGATCTGCACGCGGGAATGCTCGGCGGACCTTCGCTGCGGACCTGGTTTCACTTGCGACCGGATTGGCGAAGCCGGCGAGCCTCGCTGCGTACCAACGCTTGAGCCGGAAATCCTCGACGACGAAGGCTGCACCGCGGGCGGAACCTCCGCCGCACCCCGCAACTCCCTGGCTTTTCTAGTCCTTTTTGTGCTTTGGTCCCGACGACGAAACGAATCATGAACTACCTTCAGAATCTTAGCCGCGCCGGCCTTCTCATGATGGCCGGTCTCCTTCTCTCAAACTGCGCTGCACCAACCTCATCGTCCGATGTTGCTCCTGGAACCGTGTCGATCGTCGACGGGAGAAGCGGCGCCGAGTTTGAAGAGGTCGTGTACCTACTTAACTTCGCGAACGGCGGAGCTTGCACCGGTACCTTGATCTCGCCTCGAGTCGTGCTCACCGCGAAGCACTGCGTGGACAACGGTCGAAGCGCTGCGGCGGCCCCGAGCCAGATGCGCGTATTCACTGGCTCCTCCGGCCGCGCGGCCACCGGTCAGTTCTTTGTCTCCGAAGTTCGCCCCGCTCCCGGCCGATGGGATATCCGCGACCAATCGGATGTGGCGATTCTGATTCTCGCTGCGCCGATCTCAAATATCACGCCGCGCGAGGTCTCTTTCGACGACCCCCGCAGCCTGGTCGGTTCGATGTTCCGCGCCGTCGGCTACGGGCAGACCCCCTCTGGCTCCTCGGGCACCAAGCTCACCGTGGAAAAGCTTGTTCAGTTCGTCATGGGCAACGTGATCTTCGTGACCCCCGCGGTGTGCTCCGGCGACTCAGGCGGACCGCTCATCGGCCCGGACGGCCGAATCTACGGTGTCGCCAGCTTTATCTTCGATTCGCGCGGCGGACGCCCAACCTGCGGCACGGCAGACGGCGCCTACAACGGCATCATGGCGTATCAGAGCTTCATCGAGGAAGCGCTTGAAGACTCGGGCGCCTGCGTCCCGAGCGAAGAGGTTTGCAACGGAGCGGACGACAACTGCGATGGTACCGTCGACGAGGGCTGCACCGCACTTGGGGAGACCTGCGCTGGAAACGAAGAGTGCGTCGGCGAGACGTGTCGCTCGGTCGGTTCCATCGGCCAGATTTGCACGCAGACCTGCAACCCAAATCAGCCTGCCGTCGGCTGCCCGCCATCGATGTATTGCGCGCGCGAGACAGGCGGATGCGCGGGCTTCTGCGCCCCGGGCGGTGCAGGAGCAACACCCCTCGAAGGAGCGTGCACAGCCGACACCGAGTGCACCTCTCTCTACTGCGACGATCCTGGCGACGGTCGACGCCGCTGCATGCAGCCTTGCACGGGCGATGCGGGGCTTTGCCTCGCTGGTGAGGTCTGCGCCGCGCCTGCAGGCGCATGCGGTGGCTGCGTCCCCGCAGGGCTAGTTGCCGGTGCGCGCGGCCGCGGCGAAGCCTGCGCAACGAACGAAGAATGTCAGAGCGGGCTCTGTTTCGACGACGGCGGCAACCTCTACTGCTCGCAGACCTGCGAAAACGATGAAGGCTGCACGGACAACTTCCATTGCCGAGCGGGAACCTGCGTTCTTGGGCCACGCGAAGGCGTTGGCGGAGGCTGCGTGACCAACGAAGATTGCGGCTCTGGGATCTGCGCGGCACAGGGCGATCGCCGCTGGTGCACGGCCGACTGCAGCAGCAGCGACTGCCCGAGCGGATTGAGCTGTCAGGCCGTTGGCGAAGCCATGATCTGCGTGCCGGATCTTTCTCTCGTCGGCGAGGCATGTACGAACAATGAAGCGTGCGCGAGCGGTCTCTGCGCCGGAACGCCCGCGGGCCAGGTATGCACGCGATTCTGCGGTGGCGACCAGCCCTGCTCGAGCGGCTTCGAATGTGTGCGCGTCGACGACTCCACGAACGTCTGTATTGCGGTGGAAGTCGAGGAAGAAGACGACTCGAGCGAAGGCTGCGCATGCCGCGTGGGTCCGCAGCGCTCCGACTCGATGCCGGTAGGAGGCCTCGTATTCTTCGGTGCGCTCGGCGCAGTTTGGATGCGCCGCCGCCGGTAGGCATTCTCCTGAGAGAAAAGAGCGAGCCCAAGCGGCTCGCTTTTTTTCTTCCGTCGACGTAGAGAAGTTCGGAGCACCATGAAGATTCTGGGTATCGAAAGTTCGTGCGACGAAACCGCGGCCGCGGTGGTCGAGTCGCCTTCGACGATTTTGAGTAGTGTCGTCGCCAGCCAGATCGCCGAACACGCTCCCTACGGCGGAGTGGTCCCCGAGCTTGCGTCACGCGCACACCTCAAAGCGATCGAACCGGTTGTCGAAGCCGCCGTCCGGGATGCAGGGGGCTTGGCCGAAATCGACGCGATCGCGGTGACCAACGGCCCCGGCCTCGCGGGAGCACTGCTGGTCGGCGTCCAGTTTGCACGCGCCCTCTCCCACGCGAATCAGATCCCGCTTATCGGAGTGGATCATCTCGATGCTCATCTGGTCGCCGCGCAACTCGCGGAGCCTGTCGCCTATCCATTCATCGCGCTCCTCGTGAGCGGAGGCCACACGGCGCTGTATCGCGTGGATGCCCCACCTCATCGCGACGCCGCAACCGAGCTCCTTGGTCAAACCCGTGACGACGCCGCTGGCGAAGCCTTCGATAAGACCGCGAAACTTTTAGGACTCGCGTACCCTGGCGGCCCGGTGATCGATCGCCTCGCCGCCAAAGGCGACCGGAAGCGATTCCCCTTTGCGAGCCCGATGGCTGCACGAACGACCCTCGACTTTTCGTTCTCCGGGCTCAAGACCGCGGTCGGCCGCCACGTACGTACCGAAGGGACTCCGCAGGATGCGCAGGCACTCGCCGATCTCTGCGCTGGCGTGCAGTGGGCGATTGTCGACGTCCTGGCGAAGAAGAGCGTGCATGCGTGCAAGACCTTGGGCGTGCCTCGGCTCGTGCTGGGAGGAGGCGTCTCCGCAAATTCGGGGCTCCGGGCTCGCGTGCTTGAACTGGCCGAAAAGGCCGGAGTGCAAGTTCACGTGCCTCCACTCTCGCTCTGCACCGATAACGCGGCGATGATCGCGTACGCCGGGTTGCTGCGCTGGCAAGATGCCCAAGAAGGCGAGCGTGTCGAAGTGTACACACGCGACGCACAGCGAAAGCGCGGGAAGTTCCGTAAGGATGGTTCGTGGGTGAAACGCCGCGCGGATGGCTCCTTCGCGACTTCGTAAATCGAAGTCGGTCGAAGTGAATTGGAGCAAGCTGAAGCAGTGGGGGTCCAAACGTGCACGACGCAACCAGGCTAAATGGCGACATTCGAACGCTGAACCGGCTCGCTGCAGAGATACGTCAGCGGGAAACGCTCGAGGAGCAGGTCGAGGCGCTTCACGCCCTTCGACAAATCAATTCCTATGTCACGGCCCACGTCTTCGAACGGCTGGACCTGCCCAATCGCCTTGTCCATCCCCTGCTCTGCGAAGTGCTGCGCGACAAGCAATCTCATACAAAGGCGTGGCTACGCAGCGCTGTTTCTCGGGCGGGGATTTGTCCCGTCGTCGAATGGACACTTCGACTTGAGGAAGAACTGCCCCCGACTCGGTTCAATCTCATTGTTTATCAGCTCACTTGGATCGTGGCGAAAACACTCCGCGACGACCCTCAACAGGGGGCGAAATCGCGGCGCTGTGCAGAGCGTGTCTATGCGCGGATGGACCGACAGAAGAGACGCTGAGCGCCTTACTCCACCCAAACGCGCTTCAGAGGACTTTCCCCAAGCGTAGGGCAATCGCTCGGAAGTGATACCGCGCGCGCTTTTGGTGACACGAAGCCAGCGCGCGTTGCCCCTTCGAGAACCGCGTCCCGAAAATCGGAGAGCGATAGTCGCGCGTCGTTGCTGCACATCAACATTGCGCCCCCTGGAGCAACTCGCTTCGCGCACGCGGCTGCAAGCGTTGCCCAATCCTCAGGGCTCGATCGCCATCGCTTCTTTCGTTTGCCGCGGGAATGTGTCGGTGGATCGGCGATCACGAGATCGAAGAGGCGCTCCTTCTTCGCGAGAATGCGAAGCGCGTCGAAGCAATCGTGTTTCCAGATTTCGTGCTCGCCCGGGGAACCTTTCCAGGCCTGTGGCTTGGCGTTCGGATCGAGCGCTTTCTTCGCGACCTCCAGCGCTACCCCGGAGAGGTCCACCGTCGCGATCTCGATTGCCCCGCCCGCCGCCGCCGCGAGTGAAAACGCACCGGTGTACGAAAAGAGGTTCAGCACACGTTTGCCGTTCGCTCGCGCAAAGACCTCCTCGCGCGCCGGGCGCATATCGAGGAAAATGCCGGTACTCATCGAGCCGCCAAGTTCGACGGGATAACGAACGCCGGACTGCACGATGCTCTCCGTTCGAGGCCCCGCCTGCTCGTCTTCAAAGATGGGCTGCGCTGGAGCGCGAAACGCTCGGTCTTCGTCCGAAATCTCGCCCGTGTGTTTCGGCCTTCGTTTGATCCAAGCGCGTGAAAACGGAAGCTTCTTCAGCGCTTCAACAATCCGGTCCTCGTAAGGAAGCGCGTCCGTATAAAGATGCGCGACGAGCTCTTCGCCATACACATCGACGACAAGCCCAGGAAGACCGTCCGCTTCTGCGTTCACGAGCCGATATGCGTTATTCGAAGCGGGCTGCGAGCGGCGCCGATGTTCAAAGAACCAGCGACGCTCAAGCGCGGCCCGAAGGGCGGCCTGCGTTCCAAGTTCCGAATAGAGCTCGTTTGCGCACTCGAAATCTGCAGGAAGCTCCGAGCGAAGCGAGAACATGCCGGGCAGCTCGAGTGAGGCCGCGTGCAAGTAAAGCCGAGATGCCGCATCGCCTCCGTAAAGAGAATCACCGAGAATCGGTGCTCCCTCGGCCGCGAGCTGCGCACGAAGTTGGTGCTTCCGTCCCGTGTGCAACTGCAGCGAGACAAGCCATCCGGCGCTTGTCTTTGTCCGCTCGAGAACCGTCGAATGCGCGAGTTTCCACGGCGCTTTGAGCTTCCCCCGCACGGGCTCGACCAAAGCCCTCCCCCTCGAACTCCGGTGCCGATGACGCAGCTCTCCGGGGCGCACCTTCGCGCTGACCAGCGCGACGTATTGCTTTCGAAGCGTACGCCGCTCGAGACTCTCCGAGAGGAGACGATTTCCGCGGGCGCTCTTTGCGTAAGCGAGGAGCCCGGAGGTTCCTTGGTCGAGGCGTTGATGGACCCCAAGAGAGAGCTCGGCGTCACCCCGCCGATGCAGGAATTGCGTAAGGCGATGCGGAACGTCGCAAGGTTCGTTTTGCCGTGGGGACATACACGGCATGCCCGCCGGCTTATCGACGACGATCAGGTCGTCGTCTTCAAACGCTATCCATTCCGCACGCCACGCTACGCTCACCGATGGCGTCTACGCCTGGCGAACACCAAGAGCAACGCGAGCGGCCACAAGACGCCGCCGGCCGGCGCAGTTCGACAGCCACAGCCGGAATCCGTATCCGGGCCCGTTCCTGCATCACCGCCCGTGCTTGAATCCGCGCCGGCGTCACGTCCCGCGTCGGAGCCGGTCCCGCCGTCGGAGCCCGTTCCGCCGTCAGAGCCCGTTCCGCCATCGGGGAGTGGAACATCTCGAGATAGCAGCCCCTGCAGACGAAGGTCGAACGACACATCGGAGGAACCTTCGGAGCTCTGCTTCACGATCGCACTCACCCGATGCAGGCCTTCTTCAAGGACCAGGCTTATGGTTTCGCTCGCCATCTCATTGTCTTCGGAGCTGTCCGAGGCATAGGTCCCGTGCTCGAGGCCGTCCTCCATATTTCGCGAGAAGACCATCTCGTCATCGATCCAGACGGTGATCGCATCGTCGAATACAACGTCGAGCATTAGCTCGCTCGCCTCGCCAACGAGCTCAAGGTCTCGCCGGAAGTAGACCGTCGGCACGTTGGGATCCGCGTCGAGAAGTTCGGTGGCTTCGTCATCGTCACCGTACCCAAGCTGTGCGGGCCCCATCTCCCAATCAAGTTCCCCGGAGCGCCAATCGCTCTGAGGTTCATCCTCTTGGTCGTAGTAGCTCCAGTCTGCGCCGAAGGGGATAAACTGCGTCATCTCTCGGATCGTGGAGGAGATTGCGAAGACCCCACTGTACGCCGTGATATCCGGACGCGAGGGCACTCGAGCGCGCATCAAAACATCGGGAGCTTCGATCGCCGGGACACGCCACGCGAGTGAGCCCGCAGCGGCATCGACGGTTCCGATCGACATCCAATCGCCGTCCCCGATGCGATACGCGATCTCCGCTTCTCCGAGCTCACCACTCGCATTCCAGCGGATCGTATAGTCACTCCCCGCAAGCACCGTCTCTCCACTGGTCGGAGACCGGAAGCGGATTCCATCCCCTCGCGAGAGCTCCCAGGTATCGGAGACCGCGCCGCTCGTTTGGATATTTCGGCCGACCATTGATCCGCCCTGAATATCGAGCACGACCGACCCGTGTTCCTCTTCCGCGTGATGCATCAATACGTGAGTACTGGCGAGGCTGGTCCCGCGGCCTCCGTGTCCTGCGACGATATAGACCGCGCCTTCGCCCTCCGCTTCGTACGCACCGTCTCCAGCTGGATCGCCATCGCCCATATCGACGATGTAGGTCCCGCGAACCGAGGGAGTGTCGTAGGCGCCGTGAATAAGAAAGCTCCGCTCGTAGCTGTGTGAATGACCGCCAAGCACCAGGTCAACTCCGTAGGCCTCAAGAATCGGGAGGGCGTTCTCGCGCATATCGATATGGCGAGAGCTGGTGTCCGAATCATGGCTTCCCTTGGTGTATGGAGGATGGTGCCAATACGCGATAATCCACTCCGCGTCGGTCGCGGCGAGGTCCGCCTCGAGCCACGTCAACATCGGGCTGCCGGCGTCCAAGTCGCTATCGGCGGAGTCCAAAACGATAAAGTGTGCACTACCGTAGTCGAACGAATAATACGCCTCCGTGCCGGATGCGAGTCCTCCGGAGCGACCGTCGGTGGGGAGCACATACCCTTCGTAATAAGGTCCGGTCTCATCACGAGAAGAGGAGGTTCGTGCTTCGTGATTGCCGAGCGCCGGGAAGCATGGCGTGTTGGCCATTACCTCTTCGTACATCGCGTAAAAATTGCTCGTGAACTCCGAGTCGGTGCCCTCGTCATACGCCATATCACCGACGTGAAGGAATACATCGAAGGGCGCGTAGGTCGCGGCCGCATCTCGGACGTCCGCCTGATCACTTCCGCCGGTCCCCGAGTCGCCCACGACCCACGCCCGGAAAGATGCCGCCGTACCCGCTGCCGGCGCAGTGCGGAAAATGCCCGAAGGCTCGGCCGGACACGCGCCGCCGCCGTCGACGATCCGATACTCATATCGCGTACTCGGGCTTAGACCGTCGGCAACGATCTCATGCTGCCGCGCGGAGGGCCCATCGATACGCCGGGCTTCCTCACCAACGGCGTTGATGCAGACGCTCCCTTCCGTGTCGCCCGAGGAACGCCAAACGATTGTCACCTCACTGGGAGAAAGACGCTGCAAATACGGCGCGCGCGATTGAGCGTTCGCGAGCGAGCTCATCGAACAGAGCAGAGAGAGAATGGCAAAGCGTTTCATCGGCCCACCTCCTCTTCGCGCATTCTTGCAGTGTATTCGGGCGAGAGCCCCTCGGCGGCTTCCCAGTCTCGCGCGGCAGCCGCGGATTCACCGAGTGCCTCAAGGACACGCGCGCGAAGAATCCGGACGCCCGCCACATCCCGACGTTCAAGACGGGCATTGAGTTCGTCTCTGGCGACCACCAAGGTACGACGCGCAGCCGCCGGATCGCCCAACGCTTCCAGGATGGATGCACGCCGCACAGCCCAGCGAGCCTGCTGTCTTGCGCCCCGGGAAGCGGCATCGAGGTGCGTGAGGGCTGCCTGGAAATTCCCGGCGAGGAGCGCAGCACGAACACACTCTTCGTGCAGAAGGGTCGACGCCCCGAGAATCGTGAGCGATTGTTCTCCGGCGCGAAGAGCGTCTTCGCCACGACCGAGCGCGAGCAGGGCGTGGAGCTCATCAAGTGCGCTATCGACCGTTCGGTGTTCGCGATGCGCCGTCGCTAAATCGACGAGCGCTGCTTCGAATCGCTGGGTCCGCATCCGAAAGCGCGAACGCATTCGGCGCGTCTGATAGCCATCTGGCGCGAGTTCAACGGCCCAGTCGAGGGCGCTCTCCTCCGCCTCAAGATCGCCTTGAGCATGCGCCACCTCCGCTCGAATCATCCACGGCTCGGCGGCGCGAGGGTGCAGCGCCTGAAGTGTATCCGCCTCGGTCAACGCCTGGGTGAACTCCTCGAGACGAATCAAGACCCGCGCGCGTCGAACTCGGAGAGGTAGCTCTTCCGGTGCTTGGGCGATCGCCGCGTTGAGCTGCTCGAGCTGGACGGCGTCCGGTCCATGAGCGCGCACGACGGCTGCCGCAGATGAGAGGAGGAGCATGACAGCAACAAACGCAATGCAGTGCCTCGCGGTGTGACTTTGCCAAAAGTGAACGTCATTCATTTTCTTAAACTACACCAAAATCCATGGAAATGAAAATGCCCCCGTTTACAGACTCGACGCCAAGTGCAAATCGCGCATCCAATTGTCGCCGTTGCAACGACAAACAGATTCGAAGACGAAGGAATCCTTCGTCGTGCGCTATTGCCTCCTCCATCGCGCCTCCAATCGTACACGATCTGGGAGAACACCTTTCGTAGAACCTTCGTTCGGTGCTAGCGTGCCTCCGTGAGATTTGCTCAATATCGAAGGCGCGAGGCCATCCCGGTCCGCCATCTGCGCTGGATCAGCGGGCTGATTTTCGCCGCGCTCCTGTCCATTCCAAGCGCACCGACGTTCGCTCAAGACGACGCCCGAGCCTCTTTCCGGAACGGCGCCCGTGCGTATCAAGCCGAACGCTATGAAGAAGCGCTCGGCCATTTTCGCGAGAGCTACGCCATTCGCCCGGTTGCAGTGGTCCTGTTCAATATCGGTCAGACGCTCAACGCCCTCGACCGTCCATCCGAAGCGATTGAAGCGTACCTTCAATACCTGAGTGAAGCCGACGAGGTGTCGGAAGAGCGTCAGGCCGCGGTCCAAGCGGAGCTTGAGTCGCTGGAGCAGCGCGTGGGCATTCTTCGGGTCAGCACCAATGTGGAAGGAGCGGTCGTCCGGATCGGCAACCGAGAACTCGGGCAAACCCCAATCGTCGATCCGATCTACCTCGATCGCGGCCGCATTACACTGACGACCGAACGCCCCGGATACGAGCCCGACGCTCGCGAAATCGTCATTCGGGCGGGAGAAACCCACCGGGTCGAGATCACGCTCGAAGAAATCCCCCGATTCGGCACGCTCGCGGTGACCGCCAATGTCACGGGCGCCACCCTCTCTCTGAACGACGAGGCTCGTGGCGTTGTTCCCTTCGAAGACCGACTTCGAGTCGGCTCCTACCGGCTCAGCATCGAAGCGGAAGACTACGACGGATTCGAAACGAATATCCGCATCACAGAGGACGAGCGAACGCAAATCGATGCGGAGCTCGAAGAGACTTACTACCTCGGCCGCCAGCCATGGCTCTGGATTCTGATCGGCGGCATCATCGTTGTCGGCGCCGTGACGACCCTAGCACTTGTCTTGCGGCCCGACACGAGCCCCCTCGAGGGCTCCCTGCCGGGCGTCTCTGCGCTCCGCTGGGAAGGACTCTGATTATGACGATGTCTCGGTTCGCAATCCTCGTGCTTCTATCCAATCTCTTCGCCTGCGGCGAGGTACCAGCACAGATTCTCGCGTGTTACTCGATCGACGTATCCGGCTTCGAGACTGAAGTTCGGAGCGCATCGGTGCGTATCACGCGCATCGGCGGCGACGGCGCAGTGATCTTTGAACAGACCATCCCGCTAACCACATTCGACTCCGCTACCTCGCAGGCGATCACGCAGGAAAACCCTGAGGTGACTTCGGTCCGTATCGAGCTGAGCGCGGAGCTCGAGCGCGAAGGCGGTGTACCGCTCCCGATTTCGCAAGTCGCAGAGGTCGAGTTCGTGCCGGGTCAAGCGGTGGATATTTCTCTCCTCCTCGCCCCAGGGTGTGCCGATGACCGTCGCTGTTTCGACACTCAAACCTGCGTGATCAATGAGGCGGGCCAGCCGGACTGTGCTCCGATCGTGGTCCCGGACCGCTGCCTGCGAAACCACCGAACGGGCGAGGCGCCGGCCTCCTGCACCGGTTCGGTCGACCCCCGGGTGAACGCCATCTGCCTCGTGCCAAGCGACTTCGAGAACTAGGGCCTGTCCCTATAATCGGGGCCGCGCCCTTGAAACCACAGAGCTTCCCGAGGCTCGTTGAAAGAGCACCACTCTTCCTCCTCACTTCTAAAAGCTCTGTGAATCGAATCGTCTACGCTCTGAGAACCCCGAATATAGGGACAGGCCCTACACCACCCGTCATTTTGCTGAACGTTTCGCCCCCGCTTGTGAGCAGTAGGGTCGGAGCGCGTTCGACCGAGGCGCGGATTTAGGATGCCGGTTCCAAAACTGGTAGGTGTCTACAACTGCGATGCAGGAATCGCGGGGCATATTTCTTACGCCGCGATGAAACTCAGTGGTCGTGGAGGCTGTGCGCTTTGCGATATCACCCACGGTCGAATCTTTCGCAAAGCAGCGTTTAATGCGGAGCGGAAGGGCTTCGAGTTGGCACTCATCTACCGCGATCAGATGCCCCGGGCGATGAAGGCCTTAGATGCTGACCTTCCGGCCGTATTTGTTCTTGAGGGCAGCGGCCCAAAGGTTCTCCTCGATCGGGAGACCTTGCAATCCATGGACTCGAACGAGGCGCTGTTTTTCTCACAAATCAAGCTCGCTTTGGCTAGCCGTCGTTGATCTATTCCGAATCCCGCTTCGCGGCATTTTCACGTACTCCGACGCCCTCCAATTCTTGCCACGGATGTACACAAGCCGGGACTAGCGGCCTTTCAGTCCCAGGTGTCGTGCCTGCCCGACGAACCTACCCTGGTGGGCATGTTGATTTGCCCCAGTTGTGCCACCCCAATCCATCAAGGTGAGATTCGGGCGCGCGGCGTCGCGCCCTGTGCCGTCTGTCATGCGAGCGTGCGACTCGAACGCACGGACGAATCCTGGACAGTCGTCGGTCATACGCCGCCCGCAAAGCCGGACGGCGTTGAAGTTTCAACGATCGCGACAGCTTCGGACTCGCTCTACCGCGAGAAGCGAAAGGGCGAGAGATTCACGCTCAGCCGGCGCTGGAAAACCTCGGTGCCGACCCCTCATCTCGTGTTGAGCACCATTGTCGCGATCGTGTTCAATATGATTTTGGTCGCCGTATACATCGGATTCATCGTCGCGACGATTCGTGGTGATGGCCCGCCCGTCGCGGCCTTCTTCGCGCCCGTGCTTCATGTGGGTCTCGGTATTTTCATTGGGTATACATCCCTGAGCCAGTGGAAGAATGAGAGCAAGATCGAGATCTCCGAAGGCCAAATCACCGGTTCGGCAGGACCTCTCCCCTTTCCGACGTGGTCTGGCGTTGAAGTCGACGTCGCCGACGTTGACTTCTTCGAGGCCGTGCAAAGCGGACACTCGCTCTCCAAACAGCGCCACCTGCAGGACGTCGTCGCGAGGCTTCGTTCGGGGGAGCAGGTCACGCTCGACAAGCGCGTCGAACCGGGCATCGCCCGCTACATCGTCGGCCAGCTCGAAGCAGCGACCGCGGCATAACTCCTCTGCCGTGCAATCCAAAACCTCAACCTAAACCAAAATCCAAACTCAAAAGTCTCCCTCGTCGCACGCGCGGCGGGGGAGCAATTTTCCGGGCGTCCCCAGCGCCCCACTCCCGCCAATGCAAACCTGCACAAACCCCCGAATTCATGTTCTTCGACACGCGCGCCATTGCCCGCGGAGCGAAGGTTATCGCTGGAGCGAACCGGCGAAGGAGGTCTTGCGCGTCGAGCGCAGTACACCCAAAGAAGGGGCGGGCTCGGCACTCTTCGCGGTCCTTTCGGCAGCCGCTCTCATCCCGGCGGTATTTCTGCTCGGACGACGCGATATCGATCTCTACTGGCTCTTGGCGCCGGTACTGCTTTACCTCGCGTTTCTCGCGAAGAACGCATACCGAACGTGGCACGATCCTGTCGTCTACTCATTGACCGAGGACGAGCTGAGGGTGCACACCTCGAAGAAGCTCTTCGTCTGGAGCGGCGACATCTCGTTTGCCCGCGACAGAATCGAAACGATTCGTGCTGTGATGCTCAACAACCAATGCGCAGTGCTGAGCATCGAAATCTCACCGGAGACGGGCTCTCAACCGGAAGGTTTCAGCGAGCCGATGCGATACGAAGACGCGGCGGAAGTCAGCCGCCTATTGCGCGAAAAGCTTTGGCCCGCGTTAAACAGCGAACTCCGCTGACCCCTCACTGAAATACGAAGCAAAGCAAGGGATTCAAACGAAATCTCCCACTTCACGCTATCCTCTAACAGGCAGTTGATTTACTCCGAGTCCCGCTTCGCGACACTTTCACGCACGCAAACGCCATCCGATTCTTGCCGGAAACATTCGATATCAGGCTGCAAATCGGACGCATCCATTCCATGACCAACTCTCAGAAAAAGCCTTCCACCGAAGGCACCGGCCGGCTTCCGCGCCACGCGGGAAGGGAGCTCTCTGTCGTCTTCGATGAGGCTCCGAGCACAACCGGGGATGGTTATCGGTCGACAAAACTCGGCGGCGGTCGCCTTGTGATCTCTCGCTTTGGCAACAAGAGCCGAATGCAGGACCTTGGTATCGCATTCCTTCTACTCGCCGCGGGGGTTGCCCTTCTTCCAGGGGCCTTCGTGGATATTGGTGTCGCGCGGTCCATGATGGGGTTGATCGCTTTCCTGCTTCTAACCTTTTCACTCCTCGTGTTCCTCAACGCATATGCGCACTCGGAGCGGATTCTTCACTCGTTCATTCGCGTCGAAAACGGCACGCTTCGTCGCGTCGCGGCGTACCAAGGCCCCTCGACACGCAACCTTCGCGTGCGCGTTGAGGACATCGAAACGATCGAATCACGAGAGGTGCGCGGCCGCTTTGAAGTTGTCGCGCGCCGATTCGACGGCGCGGAAGAAGTCGTCGATCGCGACTTGAGCGAGACCAGCGCGACGCTTTTGCGCGAACGACTCCGCGTTCATGTCGAGGGAATTCGGTAAAGGCTGGATGACGAGCGAATCGGTATGACCGCGATTCGAAGAGCGGCTGCGTTTCCGAAGGACCTCATCTGTCCAATCTGCGACACCGCGTTTCGTCCAGATGCGGAGACGTTTCGAAACATCGCAACATGCATCGCTTGCGGCGCCAGCATTCGAGCGAGTTTCCACCACGAAAAGTGGTTTCTCTCTTTTGACGTAGCGCTCGACAGCCAAGCAGAGGGGCTGGTACCCGCCTCGGAGGAGCTGAAGCGACGTGTACGCTTTTCAGCTCTCACGGTGCGCTCCACCGAAACCACGGAAGATACTTATCGCTCGAACATCAACGTCGCGCGGAGCACCCAGATCGAGGTCCAGCCGCTTACGCTCGGAAATCGGGAAGTGGGGCTTGCCGGCGGGATCGGTGTTGGCTCGATAGCTTCCGCCGCTTTCCTGCTCGCCGGGGTCCCCATGCCATTTTTGGCCATCGTTGTCGGTGGCGTCCTCGCAGGCATCGGCGCTTGGTGGACTCGCTCGAGAGCCTCGCTTTCACTCGATTCCAAAGAACTACGTGTTCGAAGTGACGCCTTCAGCGAGGAGAGAACCTTCGCCGTGACAGCGGTCGCGAGTTTCGAAGTCCGGCGCAAGAAGTCGTTGCGATGCGCGTTGATCGTTCGCCTGCTGAACGGCGAGGAACACGAACTCTTTCCTCATCTCGAGAAAGGTAGCGCGCAGGTCATCCGAAACTACCTCATGTTTCACCTCCCTCGTCTTGAAGAGAGCAGCGAACAATCGTTCGAGTGAGGGGACAGGTCTTCGGCGTGCTCGAGCCATCGCCGGGTATTGTTCACAAGACTGAGCGTGGCTCAGAGAGGAAGGCCCCGACGCGCAAGTTCTGCTAGTTCGAAACGCCCAACACCGCTTGAAGGAACGGAGCCGCGAGGGTTGCTTAGGGTCACCACGCTACCGCGCCTTTCGAGATCAACCGCGCGACGCTCGGTATAGCAATCCTCGTGATCGACGAGCACGGTGGCAAACTTCAGCTCGCAGCCTTCTAGCCAGACAAAGCTCGTCGCCCGGTGCTCGTAATCGTTAACGCCGTCCATCAAGCCGCAGTTGTCGTCTCCGTGGCCGGAGAGCTCGATCTGCAGAATCGAACCGAGCGATCCCGCGCGCACCACGCGGACGTCCTCAAGTGAAAGCCAACGCCCGGCGGAGTACTGAATCCGGTCGATCTCAACAACCTGGGCGGCCCCACACGCCTCCGTGGTCACAAACGCTCCGGTTTCTAAATCTTCGCCAGGCAAGGTCATCACCACCCATTCTTTCCCAGCAGCGGAAACCTGATCAACCTCGAGATCGACGAACTCATGCGTATAGGACTCACCGTTCTCAAGCAGAACGAGGATACCTGCCGGCGCGCTCGCGGGTGCTGCTGGAGCCATCGAACGAAGCCGCTGAACAACGGTATCGTTTGGTCGAACCAAAAGACTCAGAGCATAGTCGCGAATCGCGGGTTCGGTTTCTTCGCGTGCCTCGGCTGCGCGGCCACGATTGTACAAACACATCCCGAGGCTTCTTCGCGCGGCGGCATCGGTTCCCCGCGCCAGTGCGACGATGCCCTCGTTAAAGAGGGGCGTAGCTTCCGCGAGGCGCCCCTCCCGTAGTGCTTCGAAGCCTGCGGAGCATCGAGCGCGTCCTTCCTCCACTCCAGAAGCGGGAGCTTCGGCAGTCGCCGCTTCGGCAGTCGCCGCTTCGGCAGTCGCCGCTTCGGCAGTCGCGGTTTCGGGAGCAGGGTCGTCGCTGGAGGCCGGTCCGGGAGGTTGTTGCGCCGCCGGCTCTACGCGCTCGGACTCGGCGACGCGCTCCTGTGTTCGGTTGGGCTCAGGCTCCTGAGCCGGGGTCGCTCTCTCGCTCTCGCCGGAACAGGCAAACAAGATGATGAGTAGAGTATTGAGCCAAACGCGCATCCGTGAAGAATACGTCGGATTCTTTTGCCCAAAACGAAAAACGCCCCGCGGTGCGAGGCGTTTTCGAAAGAGCGGTCCGCTTTATTCGACAGGCGGCGCGTAGGACGTGAGCTTGATGCCCTCGACCGCCGCGACGTATTCTTCGAGCGTCGGAGTACGTCCGAGGATGGTCGAAAGGACAACGACGGGCGTCGAAGCCAAGAGCGATTCGCCCTTCTTCTCCTCCGCGTCCGCGACCACGCGTCCCTGGAAAAGACGTGTCGAAGTCGCCATGACGGTGTCGCCCTTTTCGGCCTTCTCCTGGTTGCCCATGCAAAGGTTACAACCGGGACGCTCGAGGTACATCACGTTCTTGTACTTCGTGCGTGCATCTTCCTTCGGGGAGACATCGTTGAACTCGAAGCCGGCATAACGCTGCAGGATCTCCCAGTCGCCCTCTTCCTTCAGCTCGTTCACGATATTGTAGGTCGGGGGGGCCACGACGAGTGGGGCCTTGAACTCCACTGTGCCGTGTTGGCGCTCGATGTTCTGAAGCATCTGCGAAAGGATCTGCATATCGCCCTTGTGCACCATGCAGGAACCCACGAAGCCGAGATCGACCTTTTTGGTTCCGCCGTAGTACGAGATGGGGCGAATCGTGTCGTGCGTGTAGCGCTTCGAGACGTCGTCGTTGTTGACATCCGGGTCGGCGATCATCGGCTCGATGATCTGGTCGAGGTCCACCACGAACTCCGCCGCGTACTTCGCGTTATCGTCGGGAAGGAGCGAAGGCGTCTCGCCGCTCCGGAGCCCTTCGATGCGCGCGTTCGCGCGGTCGAGCAAGCCCTGGAGCATCTTCACATCGTTGTCCATGCCGTGATCGATCATCGCCTGAATGCGGCCCTTGGCGATTTCGAGCGACTCGATGAGCGTTTCCGGCTCGGAGATACAAATGGAGGCCTTGGCCTTCATCTCCGCAGTCCAGTCCGTAAACGTAAACGCCTGGTCCGAAAGGAGCGTACCGATATGCACTTCGATGACGCGCCCCTGGAAGACGTTCTCGCCGAAATGGTCAAGCATCTGCGCTTGCGTCGCGTGCACGACGTCGCGGAAATCCATGTGGTCCTTGAGCGTGCCCTTAAAGGTCACCTTCACGGATTCCGGAATCGGCATGCTCGTCTCACCTGTCGCGAGCGCGAGCGCCACCGTGCCGGAGTCCGCACCGAACGCGACCCCCTTCGACATACGCGTGTGGGAGTCACCGCCGACAATCACGGCGCGGTCGTCGACCGTCAGGTCGTTGAGCACCTTATGGATAACGTCCGTAATCGGGCTGTACTTGCCTTCTGGGTCGCGGCCCGTAACGAGTCCGAAGCGGTTCATGAACTTCATGAGCTTCGGCGTGTTGCGGCGGGCCTTCATATCCCAGACCGACGCCGTGTGGCAGCCGCTCTGGTAGGCGCCGTCAACGGTCGGCGAGATGACCGTCGCCGCCATCATTTCCAGTTCCTGAGAGGTCATCAGCCCCGTCGTGTCCTGGGAGCCGACAATGTTCACTCGAACGCGAACATCCGAGCCCGCGTGAAGAACGGTTCCAGCGTCGACGCCGAGCGCGTTACGGTTAAAGATCTTCTCGACGGCGGTGAGTCCCTGACCGGCGTGGGAGACCTGCTTCGAGGCGGCGTACACGGGCGTGACCGGTACACCCAAAATTCCCGACGCGGTCGCCTGAAGCTTCTTCCCGAAGACCACCGCGTACGAGCCCTTCGCACGGATGAACTCCATCTTTTGCGGCGTCAGCGAGGACGTGATGTCGACCAACTCTTGCGAGCCATCTTCGTTGTAGAGCTTCTTGGTCTTCGTGTTGATCGTCAGCACGGTGCCGGTGTCGATCGAGAAGCGCTGCTCCAGTACGGCCTCGCCGTCCTCGTCTTCGACGACGTTTCCGTTCGCATCGAGCTTCTTGACCCAGTTCTTCAGGTCCACGCCGATGCCGCCGGTGACGCCGACGGTGGTATAGAAAATCGGTGAGATGCCGTTCGTGCCGCCAACGATCGGCGCGATGTTGATGAACGGAACGTAGGGGCTCGCCTGAATGCCAGTCCAAAGCGCAACATTGTTCACGCCCGACATCCGCGAGGAACCGACGCCCATCGTGCCCTTATCGGAGACCAGCATCACGCGCTTGTCCGGGTGCGCTTCCTTCAGCGCAATCAGCTCCGCTTGGCGCTCCTTATCGTGCTCGAAAAGGCACTGTCCGTGAAGTTCGCGGTCGGAGCGCGAGTGCGCGTCTTTACCGGGCGAGAGCAGGTCCGTCGAGACGTCACCGACCGCGACTACGAAGGTGACAACCTTCACCGTCTCCTCGACCTCGGGGAGCGCCGTGAAGAACTCTGCCTTCGCGTAACTCTCCAGGATGTCCTTCGCGATCGCGTGGCCCGATTTGAACGCTTCTTCCAAGCGATCGGTATCCGCCTCATAGAGAAAGACCTGCGTCTTCAAGACCTCTGCGGCTTGCTTCGCGATGCCTTCGTCAGAGCCGAGCGCAAGGTCGAGGAGCACCTTAATGGACGGCCCCCCCTTCATGTGAGAGAGCAATTCAAAGGCGAAATCACGCGAGATTTCATCAACGCTTTCGGAACCGAGAACGATCGCCTTGAGATACTCAGCCTTCACCGAAGCCGCGGTGGTGGTACCGGGGAGAACGTTGTAGATGAAGTAATTCAGCGAGTCCGCTCGATGCTCGTGCGACGCATCTTTGATTTGCTCGATCAATACCTCGACGAATTCCGCGTCTTCAATCGGTTTCGGGTTCAGCCCGTACTCCCGGCGCGTTTCAATATCTTTGAGGTAATCACTGTAAAGACTCATGGTTGCTCTCTCGCTATGTGGTCTGGAAAGTACCCGATGGAGTACCAGTCGCGTGTCATGCCTTCAACACGTTTTTGCACGCAAAAGCATAGGGACGACGTTCTCCCCGGGACACCCTCGGCAGAGATTTGAGTACCAACGAATAACTCGACAAATTTCGCGGTATCGCGATGATCGTGTCACTTCGCGCCACGAACGCGCGATGTGTCAGAGCACGTTCACATCGAAAAGGCATCGTTCTTCGAGCCACGGGTCCTGCCCGATCCCAATTCCCGAGTTCCGTAGTCAAATAGAGAGGCTTCTTCCTCTAAAGGGACACAGGCATACTTTTCGCTTTAGCGTGACGAAACTCGTTCTAGAAGGTTCTTTTCTTATGACTCGATTCGCTTTTTTGCTCGCCCTGCTTGCCCTGGGTGGATGCCCTTTTTTGCAGCCCAGCATTCCGGATAGCACCCTCTCCCTCTCGCCGATTGCGAACAATCTCTTGCTCGGCGGAAAGCTTGTCGTTCCCTTCGACATCGCAGAGGGAAACACTCTCGAATCGAGCGACCCGGGCGTCATCGCGATCGTCCCTGCATCGGCAGGAAATGTCGCTCTTGAGGCAAGCGGTCTTGGATCTGCCTCGATTTTGGTTCGGGACGCCGGCGGCGATGAGCTCGATCGTTTCCCGATGCAAGTCTTCGCGGCGCCCACTGCGTTCCTCGATTCCTTCCCGTCGCGCCTGAACGTGGTGGCGAATCTGCCTTTCAACCCGGAGGTCCGACTTCTATGCGGCGACTTTGAATGTCTCGGAGGCTCCGATGGGTTCGTTGAACTCTACGTCGCGGGGGAACGAATCGAAGGCAACGCTGTGCCGATCGAGGAACCGGGAAGCTACGAGGTGGAGCTTCGCGTGAACGGAGAGAGTGAGACATTGCGACTTGAGGCCACCGCGGGTCCTTACGAGCTCAACATCGTTAGCGTGGGCGGCTTTCAAGGCGGAGATCGCTCCGGCTTTCGAATCGTCGCCAGCGCCGCGGGAGATCCCTCCTTCGAGTTCGCCAACCCGATCGACGTGCAGGTGGGTGGAGCCGCTCTGGAACGTTCGCGAGGGGAGGTTCACTTTCTCGCCGGCGACGTTGAGACCTCGCTCTCTGGCACGCTCGGAGAAGTTTCGGTGACCGAGACGATATTCCTGGCCGAAGCGCCCGCTCTGACACCATTTCAATTCACTCGATAGCTCATGATTCGTTCCACTTCTTTTGCTCTTCTCGCCGCGGCCCTCTTTTCTGGCTGCCCCAGCCCGGCTTCGCTCGACCTCAGTCGTGACTGCAACGCCGTCGTACCCGGCACCACATTCGAAACCCGATACGACCCAGGTGATCTCGGGGTCATCGGTCCGATTGTCTCGATCGATGATGGCGAGGTCTTGGCCGTCCGGGTTCGAGGTATGTCCGTCGAAATCGAAGCGCGAAGCGAAGGTAGCGCCGACCTCACGCTTCAGACGAGCGCGGACGGGTGTGAAACCGACTATCCTTTTGAGGTCACTCAACCGGACGACCTGCAGTTTCGTTTCGCGGATTTCGAGCTTGAGGAACGCGTAAATATTCTCGACGGTCACGCGGAACGTCTCGACCTCCGGCTCTACTATGACGAACTGAATATGTACGGTGGGCATGACGCCATCGCCGCATCGCCGGATCTGCTGGGTGTCGCGACGCTTCGGGCGCGCCCGGTAGAGATTGACGAGGACTTCGAAGGCGAAGTCGACGCTCAATATCGTGACTTGCGTGCTTCCCTCGAGATTGCACGAACGCGCGCTGCGGAAGTCGGGGTCCGCACTCGGGAGACTGAACGCGACGGTCTCGATGTCGCGGAGCTCGCGGCGCCGGGTGGCGCGCAGCTTCTATACCCAGAGGTCGAAGTCTTTGCGGACGGTGAGTCCCTGGGAACCGGCCATGGAATCTACTTCTCGCCCGGGGATGTCGAACATCGTGTTTCCTTTACGCTGGACGGCGAAACCTACGCAGCCGACATTGGGACCGCCCCAAATGCGAACTTCTCGCTGAGCGCATTCCCGAGCCCGTGAACACTGGGTCTCGTGGAAGGCCATCACACGTCAACTGGCCTTCACAGGAGCCCGAACAACACGCGTTTTTCGGGCGACTTTCGGCAGGGCGATTCGCGCACGCTTCTTGCTCATCCATTTACGCACGATGGAAGAACAAACACCTGACTTGAGCGAATACGCGAACTCCTTGCGAGCCAAACGGAAACCGCAACGCGACCGGTCAGGATTCAATCGTTTCGCGCTCGGCGCGTTCCTTGTTGTCGCTGGATGCCTCGGAACGGGTTGCGCGTCTCAAGCGGAGCTCCCGCTCGACCGCTACGGCTGCAACCCCATTCTGCCCGGCGTAGAAGTCGAGCTGCCTTACACTGCGAACGGCGACGGCCCGAGCGTCGCGATCGCTCGCTCGAGTGATCGGAACGTTCTCGAGGTAGAAAACAGAGGCGATACGGTACTGCTTCGGACGGGCGCTCGCGGCAGCGCGGATCTCTATCTCGTCTCGACCCAATCCGGCTCCGAGCGGCGTTACGATGTCATCGTGACGGAGCCGGATGAGCTTCGAATGAGCGTTCCGCGCTTCGAGGTGGGCGATGTATTCCACGTTTTGGAGGGCGTCGACACGCATCTCGACTTCGGTCTTTTCTTCGAAGACGAGTCGATGCTCGGCGGCCACGAAGAGCTTCGCTTTCTCCCCGACTCGCTCGAGGTTGAGTCGGGTGGAGACTACGCAAGTGTTCGCATCGACGCTCTGTTCTCCGGAACGATCGACGCTGATTTCCGCGGTCGTCAACGGCGCCGCACGTTTGTCGACCGCGTGCCCGCAACCGAAATGCAGCTCGCCTATTTCGACAACTTCGACGGCTTTATGCGGGCGGAGCTAGCGACGCTCTTCGACAATTTCCCGGTTCACTATGAGAACGCCGACATTTACGTCGAAGGCATCCCACTCGGTCGAGGCGAGGAGCTGGAATACGAAGCCGGGAAAGAGCTCTTCTTGATCGAGTTCGAAATCGGCGGCTTCATCTTCCAAGATGAAGTGGGCGCCGCCTCCTTCGATTCGTTCGCCGTGCTCTGACTCGGCTTTCCCTCGTCGTCGATGAAGCGCGTGCCTAGTGCGTGGTTCGAATCGCTAGAAGGGTCCTCTTCCGCCAGGGACGCCGAAAGATCTTCCCTTCCATCGAGCTGCCCCCGCACTAGTGGATCGAAAGGAGCTGTGCACAAACGGGCGGGAGCGCGTCAAGGTCGACAAACTCGGCGG
>JAHDCI010000067.1:0-15682 GCA_020629955.1 Myxococcota bacterium
CTGGTCTGGGCACCAACAAAACCCCGAAGCGAAAGCGTCGGGGTTTTTTCGTTCTCGCGCTGGAAGCGTTTTTACTACTCTGAGCACGTGCCCCGAGAAGATCACGCGTGCCGCGTTCGCTATCGATACGACTCCTACCAAGTCGTTCGGCGGCGCGTGCTCGAGGCGCTCCTGGAGGCATTGGCGCTCCCCCAAATCGCCGCGCGCCTTCCCGCTGCCTGGGCGACATTTTACCGGGGCAAGGCATCCCACGCACTGCTGGAAGGTGCTGGCGGCGTGCAGCTCGAACTTCGCTATTCGAGGGAAGACGTCGGTGCGTGGCCGTATACCTCTGAAGATGAAGAAGAGATTTTTCAGCTCCTCGGACATCCAAGTGTGGGCTTCCAGCTTCGTTTCACAAGCTCGCAACTCGATGCGCCAACCTCTGCCGATGACGATCTGACCTGCGAGATTTCAAGTGACAACCCCGAACTCCTATCGCGCCTCGAATCCGCACTCGATCCACACTTCCCGCTGACGCCCGATCCCAAAGCGCCGCTCCACCGACCTACGATCTTGGCGCGCAAAGAACGCTTTCACGAGGGTGAGTGGCGAGAAGCGTGAACGCAGCGTGGGTTACGCGAATACGAGCAGCGTCAATGCATCGACGATGTATTCCTCGCAGAGCGTCTCGAGATCCTTTTCAGGGTCGAGGCCGCGAAGCACCATCTCTTTCTCGCTCTCGCTCATCGTCAGAAAACGCATCATGATCGCGACGCCCGCCTGAATACCGGGGCGAAGGCGTTCGACGGGACGATCGACGCGTTTCGCGAGCGCTTCGGCGCCGGCTTGAAAGAGCTTGTCGGCGAGCGGGACCCGCTGCGCCGGGAGCCCGCCTTTTTTGGAAACCATCTGCACGCGAAGCTCAAAGAGCGGACGCTCCCGCGAGATAAAGCGCCAGAGCATTCGAACGACGTGCGCGATCCACGCGTCCGAATCCATCTCGCTTGGCGGGACCATCACGAGCTGGGACACCTCAAGCGAAAGGCGCTCGTAATAGCCGTTTAGACAGGCCTCGAGCAGCAATGCCTTGTTCGCGAAATAATACTGCACGGTGCCCAGCGTAAGCTCCGCGCGCTGCGCGACTTTGCGAAGCGAGATCGCGTCGCGAGGCTCCGTAAGCGCAACCTCTTCCTCGGCTGCTCGCAGGATCTTGCGGTAGGTCTCTTCCGAATCCGAATCTGCACGCCGCGCCATCTCAGGAGTATGCCGGTGATTGCGTTTCACATCTCCCATACACTGACTAATTCCCCAATTCGCCTCGAAATCCCCGCGAACCCAAGCTGAAAGGCATGCACCACTCGCAGAACGCTCTCGCTCGCTTCCTACTCTTCTTGATGTTCGCCATGAGCGCCTGCGCGCCGGCGATCGGCGGCGGCGACCCACCGCTACCCGGCGAGTCGATCGATGGCGGCTACGCCGATGGGGGTGACGCAACGGTCGATTCCTCCAGCGACACCTCAGGAGAATTCGAAGAGCCGCCCGGCGAAGAACCGCCCGGCGAAGAACCTCCGGGCGAAGAGCCGCCCGGCGAGGAACCGCCCGGCGAGGAGCCTCCCCCGATCCCGGAGGACGACGGCCCCCGGGCGTTTCCCGGCGCGCGCGGTCACGGTACCGAGACGACCGGCGGACGGGGCGGAGAGATCTTCATCGTCACCAATACGAACGATTCCGGTCCCGGATCACTCCGCGAGGCGCTTGAGGCAGAAGGTCGACGGATCGTCGTTTTCCGGACCGGGGGCGTTATCGAGCTCGAAAGCACCCTCCGAATTCGGGAAGGCGAAGTGACCGTGATGGCCCAGACCGCGCCAGGGGACGGCATCGCAATCCGCGGCGGACGGTTTAATGTTCACGCAAGCGACGTGATCATTCGCGGCCTCCGCGTGCGCGTGGGAAGCGTTGGCGGCGCCGTCGAAGAATCGGATGCGCTCTGCATCTGCGCCAGCGAATCGCGACCGATCTCAAACGTCGTCATCGATCACTCCTCGTTTAGCTGGGCTTCCGATGAGGTCGCTTCAACGTACCAGTCCATCTCCAACGTGACCTTCAGCTGGAATATCTTCGCCGAAGGACTGCGCTCCCCTTCCCTTCACCCAGAAGGCGCGCACGGCTTCGGATTCTTGATCTCCAGCTCCGGCGATCGAAGCGAATCGCTCACGCTTCATCACAACCTGATCGCGAACGCGCCGATTCGCTTTCCGAAGATGCGCAACGTCAGCGCCGAAGTCATCAACAACGTCTTCTTTAACTGGGAGAGCCAGGCGACCGAAGCCTCGACGGGCACGCGCGTCAACCTCATCGCGAATCACTATATTCCCGGCGCCAACACCGAAGATCCCGAGCGCGGGCTTCGCCTTCGCGACGTGACCTCCGAATCGGCGGCCTACCTCGAGGGCAATATCTCCCCGGCGACACCCACCGGCACCGAAGACCAATGGGCGCTTACCTGGGACGAAGATCGAGAAGGGCGGAGCCAGAGCGATGTGCCAGTGGTCCCGAGCTCGGGCGTGCCAACCACCGACGCGACCGAAGCGACCGAGAATGTCCTCGGCTTCGCCGGCGCATCCTCTCGACGAGACGAGGTCGACGCCCGAATCGCCGCGGAGGTCCGCGCCCGTTCCGGCTCCCACCCCGAGACCGAAGACGACGTTGGCGGGTACCCTTCTTACGACCCAGGCACCCCCTGGCCGGATGCGGACAACGATGGCATCGACGATCGCTGGGAGGAAGCGAACGGACTCGACGCGTCGAACCCAAGTGATTCCAGCGAGCTCGCGCCGAGCGGCTATATGTGGGTGGAAGTCTGGGCAAACTCGTTTTTCGAATGAGCGACGCGAAAAGGATCAAAGCGCCACTTCAGCCGCCCTTTCCCTCCATCGAACACTTCCGGTACTCTCGCGCGATGGCTACCCAAGAAGAATTCGAAGCGGCGCTCGCGCGCGTCAAGACCCTCAGCAAGACCCCGGGGCAGGGAGATCTGCTCTCGCTCTATGGGCTCTACAAGCAGGCAAGCGATGGCGACGTCAGCGGCAAACGCCCAGGCATGATGAACGTGAAGGGACGCGCCAAGTTCGATGCGTGGTCGAGCCAGAAGGGGCTCTCTGCAGAAGAGGCCCGAGGCAAATACGTCGCGCTCGTCGACTCACTTCTCGCGAAGGAGTAGCGGAGCAGAAACTAGGCGATGGCTCGGATCGCATGCGGCAAGGTTAGCGGCATCGACTCCGAGCCAAGCTTTTCCTTGAGGCCGACGCCTTCGAGCACGTCCCGCACGGGCCCCTTCGCCTGGGCGAGAATCAGCTCCACATCGCGCGCGCGATATGCCTCAAGAAGCTCTTCGAGCGCGGTGGCAGCTGAGCTATCGAGCTGGTTTACTCCGCTCAGGTCCAGCACGACGGCGCGCAGAGGCGTCTCGTGTTTTTCCTCGTGCTTGGCCTCTTCCTTGTGGAGCACCCCGCGTAGGTAGTCCGCGTTCGCAAAGTGGAAGGGCGCATCAACGCGAACCAGGAGAAGCCCAGGCGTTGTGATCGCCTCGGGGTACCGGCGAATATTTCGGTACACACCCGGCTCATCCGGGAGTTCGCCGAGCACCGCGAAGTGAGGTCTCGCCGAATCCCAAACAATCGCGCTCATCGATGCCAGCACGCCCACGCCAATGCCGATCTGAATGCCGAAGCTTAGCGTCGCGAGAAAGGTCAGCATCGCGAGACCAAAGTCGAGACGCTTCACGTTCCAGAGCCGGCGGAGCTCGGCGATATCGACCAGCCCAAAAACCGCACTCATGATGATCGCGGCGAGCGCGGCCTTTGGTAGGAAGAAAAAGAGTGGGGTCAGGAAGAGCAGCGCGCATGCGACCAGCGCGGCGGTGACGAGACCGGCGAGCGGAGTTCGTGCGCCCGCCTGATCGTTCACCGCGGAACGTGAAAAGCCGCCCGTGACGGGATACCCGCCGAAAAGAGAAGCTCCGAGATTGCTGCTGCCAAGCGCAATGAGCTCCCGATTTGGATCCAGCCGATAGCCGTGATTCTTCGCGAGCGCTTTCCCAACGCTGATCGCTTCCAGGAATCCAATCAGCGCGATCGTCACGGAGATCGGGACCAGCTCCACGATCGAGTGAAGCTCTGGGAATTGAAACTCGGGCAATCCCGCAGGGATCGCTCCAACGATGTTCACCCCCTGATCACCCATCTCATCGAGTCGAAGCGCGAAGACCAATCCGGTTCCGAGTACGACCACGGCGAGTGCGCGTGGAAAGTTCGGCCGCCACCGTTTGAGGCCAACCAAGAGAAGAAACGCGCCGATCGCGATGCCAATCGTAGGCCAATGCCACTCGCCGTAACGAGAGAGGGCCCCGCTCCCAATCTCAAAGATGTTGGAGGATCGAGGAAGCGAAACACCGAGCACCTGCGAGAGCTGCGAGAATCCGATGATGAGCGCAGCAGCACTCGCAAATCCGGTCACGACCGGGTTCGAGAGCATCTGCACCAAGAAGCCGAGGCGCATCACGCCCATCCCAAGCTGGAGCGCGCCGACGATGGCCGCGGAGGCGGTCGCCAAAGCAAGATAAAGTTCGGGGTCCCCTCCCGCGAGAGGCGCAACGCCCTGCGCGACAAGAATCGAATCCATCGCCACCGGTCCCACCGCGAGCTGACGCGAGGAGCCGAGCAGACCGTAAAGCACCAGCGGGATCATCGAAGCATAAAGGCCAACCACCGGCGGCAATCCGGCGAGCATCGCGTACGCCATGCCTTGCGGGATGAGCATGACCGCGGTGGTCGCACCTGCGCTCACATCCCCTCGAAGATCCTCGCGTTGATACGCCGCGAGCCAGGAGACGCTCGGGAGCCAGCGAGAGAAGAAAGGATTCACACCGCGCTCCATCACGCCGCTCCCTATTCCGCGGCGCTCGGCTCGCGTCGCTCAAAAAGCTGATAGGCCTTCATGCCGACAATCATCGACGCAACCACGATCAGCGCGTTTGAAGAACCCGAGGAGATCGAGGTAATCGCCGGTCCCGGGCAATAGCCAGCGATGCCCCAGCCGATTCCAAAGAGAGCAGCGCCAAGTACCAAACGGAGGTCGATATCTTTGCGGGTCGGCATACGAAACACAGATCCGAAAAGTGCCGTTTTGCGATTTTGCGCGTAGCGGAATGCGGGAAACGCGACGAGCATGCCGCCGCCCATGACGAGCGCGAGGCTCGGGTCCCATGATTCGAGACCGTTATGAAACGAGAAGAAGCCAATGACCTTGGCGGGCTTGGTCATTCCCGAAAGCGCGAGCCCAAAGGCGAAGAGCAATCCCGCACCGAACGCGATCGCGAGCTGCCGATTGGAGGATTTCATTGGGTACCTCCGAGCAGCGTCATCGCGGCGACGGTCGCCGCGGCCGTGCCGAGAAAAGTGAGCACCGCGACCAAGGAGCGAGCAGAAACCCGGCTAAGGCCGCAGATGCCATGACCACTCGTGCAGCCATTGCCCATTTGGGTTCCGATTCCGACGAGAACGCCCGCGAGAACAAGCAACCAGGCGGGGCGTTCGACTTCTCCGCTGAACAGCGAAGGATCAATTCCGAACGCGATCACTCCGCCGATGAGCAGACCGATCACGAAAACTGCGCGCCAATCTCGGTCGCTTTCCGAGAGACGCAGGATCCCGCCAGCGATGCCGCTAATTCCGGCGATGCGTCCGTTAAAGAGCAAGACCGCGGCCGTCGCGAGCCCGATGAGAATGCCGCCGGAAAGCGACGCGATAGGGGTGAAGTTCTCCATGAGCTTAGCCGCACGAATCCGCGGAAGCAGATTCGCCCTTTCCGCGACGTAGCGCGCCGGTGAGAGCGCCCGCCGCGCGAACGCCAAGCATTCCTCCCTCGAGGTTGGTGATATCGTCGAAGCCCATCGCTTTCAGAATCGCGCACGCTTTCGAGGAGCGACCACCACTGCGGCAGACCGCCAAGATCGGTACGTTGCGGACCCAAAGGTGCGCCGTCTCTTCTAGGCGATCGAGAGGTACGGAGAGCGCGTTTGGAAGGCGGTCGCTCGCATCCGAAAACTCTGCTTCGGTACGAACATCGACGATGAAGCCGCGGTCAAAGCGCGCGATATCCTTGGCGGCAAGCGATGCAAAAGGAGGGGCTGGCTCGGCTTCCGTGGGCGCAAGCGTTCCGCAGCTGAGGTTCGCTGGCAGCGCCTCATGAATCCGCTTGGGATGTGCAAGTTTGAGCGAGGCCATGGTCTCGACAAACATCGCCTCGTCCACTCCATCGCGAAGCCTCGGGTTCAGCCTTCGCTCCTCTTCGACCGTGGAGGAGGCAAAGCCGCGGTAGTCATGGCCCGGGTAGATGCGGGTTTCCGGCGGCAGGGAAAAGATCTTTTCGCGCACGGAGCGATAGAGCGTTGCCGAATCCCCCTGCTGAAAATCGGTCCTGCCGCAGCCGCGGATCAAAAGGGCATCGCCCGTGAAGACCATGACTTCATCCGCGCCATGAAGCACAAAGCTCATGCATCCACTCGTATGCCCCGGGGTGGTCCGAGCCTCGAGCTCAAGTGTGCCGAGCGAGAGACGTTGGCCGTCGGCGAGCGAAAGGTCGGCGCACCCTACTCCGGCGTTCGCACTCAGTCCGGTTTTGGCCCCTGTGCGTTCCCTGATTTCGCCAGCGCCCGTAACGTGGTCAGCGTGGACGTGCGTGTCGAGAACGTATTCGAGTTTGAGCCCAAGGTCTTCAATGAGCCGGAGGTCGCGCTGCACATGCGCAATCACAGGATCGATGAGGACCGCGTGTCGCGTGCTTGGGTCACCGACCAAGTAGGTAAACGTGCTGGTGTCACGATCAAAGAGTTGGCGAAAAATCACAAAAAGCTCCAAACATGAACCCCGGTTCACGGGGGCATCAGGTTAGAGCCAGTCGACGCCAAAAGGGTTCAAACTTTTTGGCCGAGCCACCGCACCGCCCTTTGGCGCTGCCATTTCGGCGAGAGATCAACTCGCCGATAGCGCGGCTTCCATCGCGCGCCGGACCCTCGCTTGAATCGCAGGAGGAACCTCCGCGGGCGCCGCCTGACAGACGCCCAGCGCGTGCTTTAGACCGTCGCATTCGACGCTGCAGATCTCACAGCCATCGACGTGTCCCTGCATCGTCTCGCACGCGCTCTGAGAGAGGTCTCCTTCGAGAAATTGGGAGAAGACGAAGCGTACATCCGGGCAGCCTGTCCTTCGCTGGTAGGGAACTTCCGCGACGCGCTCGCGCAGTTCTCCGCGCGCGCGATGCAGGCGGCTCTTCACTGCAGCAACGGAAATCCCGACGATCTCAGCCGTCTCCTTCGCGCTAAACCCCTCGATATCGCGAAGCACGAGAACATCTCGATGGGACTCTTCGATCTCCTGAATCGAGTCGGAGATGCGCTTCCACATGCGACGCTTTTCAAGATCCTCGTCTGGGGTGGAGCCAGAACGCTCTTGATCGAAAGAAAGGTCGGCCGAATCCAATGAAACCGGGGGCCCCGTAAGGAATTTGCTCGTCCTGCGCTTCTTGATGCAATACGAGCGGACGACCTTAAACATCCAGGTCGAGAGCTTGGCGTGGCCCTGATACGAGCGAAACGAGCGCGCCACCGAAAGAAGTGCGTCCTGCATCACATCCTCGGCGTCCTCGGGATGTCGGCACATCGAGAGACTGTAGCGATAGAGCTGAGGCTGGACCTCGCGAAGCAGCGCCTCCAGCGCTCCCGGCTCTCCCTCTACGGCACTCTTCCACAGCGACTGCAGATGCTCCTCGCTCGACACGAGTTTCACCTATCTCTTTCCGAGCCGACGCTCAAACGGACTTGATCTCTGCGAATCGATGCGCACCCATTACCCACTATGGAAACGCCGACGCTCATCTTCGAAACCGTTCACGGAAGCCGTGCCTATGGGCTTGCTACGGAGGGTTCGGATACCGATCTGAAGGGGGTCATCGTCGGTCCACGCAAGTGGTATTTCGGCTTTCGTCCATCCCCAGAGCAACTCGAACCGAATAAAGATCACGTGCTCTTCGAAATCCGGAAGTTGCTGCGACTCGCGGCGAAAGCGAACCCCACCGTGCTTGAGCTCTTTTTCACGGATCCAAGCTTCCACCAAACGCTAACTCCGGCCGGCGAGCGACTGCTCGCGCTTGCGCCGAGGCTCCTCAGCAGGAAGATCGCGGAGTCGTTCGGTGGGTATGCCCTCGGACAACTCAAACGGATCGAGACGCATCGAGGCTGGTTGCTTCATCCGCCCGCAAAGGTACCCGAGCGGGCCGATTTCGGTCTGCCCGAGCGGGGCGCGTTAAGTAAGAGCACGCTTGGCGCCTACGATGCACTCCAGTCCGACGCGGAGGGATCGCTCGACGAACTTGGGCCACGAATGCTCGACCGGCTGCGACGGGAGAAGTCGTACCAAGCCGCGCGTGAACGATTTGCGCAGTATCAGCAATGGCGGCGGCACCGAAACCCGAAACGCTCGGAACTGGAAGCGAAGTTTGGATACGACACCAAACACGGAATGCATCTTATTCGGCTGCAACGAATGGCTTGTGAAGCGCTGCGTGTCGGCACGCTAAAGGTCCTCCGTGACGATCGAGAGGAACTCCTTGGAATCCGAAGAGGGGACCTCTCCTACGAATCTCTCCTCGAAAGCGCGGAGGCCAACGCGACGGCGATCCGAGAGCTCAAAAAGGAATCGCCCTTGCCCGAATCCGTCGACCTCGATGCGATCGAGTCCTGCTGTGACGAAGTGATCTGCTCGGTGCTCGCAGGAACATAGACGGAGCGGAAGCCAAACCCGGCGCCACACCGATGCCCATACTCAACCCGGATTTTCGGGCTCTGCCTCGCCCGTGTTCGCTTCTTCGCTCTCATTCCGCTGCGGCACCGCCGCCGGAGGCGGCACGACCGGAACCACCTGTGGCGCCCGGGTCGGTGCTGGCCTTGGCGAGGGAGGAAGCCACAATGCGCCTTCTGGAAGCCGCTCCTCTTCGTACCCATGCGTCCGGGCGAATTCGACCAAAGGCGCGAAGTAGCGCCGGTCGTTCCGCACAAAGATCGCGCCGGGAGGTTCCTCCTCGAAGCGTTCGAAAAGCTCTTCCAGCGTCGCGACGCCAAGTTGCGAACGACGAGTCTCCGAGATTCGATCTGCCACCCGAACCATAAATGGGCCGCTCGCGAGTTCTGGATAAATTCGATAACCCGCCTCGAGAACGAGAGTCGGTTCCAGCGTGGCAACAGGCCCCTCGATCGGCGCATCACGCAGGCGACGAATGGTTGGCCAAGCGCGCACGCCCGCCCACGCATCTGTGTGCAGTCCGCGCAGGCCATCTCGTATTGGCTCAACCGCCCCAAGGAGACCGAGCACGACCGTCACCGCGAGCACAGACTTCGCGCCGGAACGCGAAGCGAACGTCGCGCCGAGCGTCAGTGCGAGCACGAGGGGAAGCGCGCTGTACTGCACGTAGTAAGGACTCGGAGCGAGCGCGGTCAGCACTCCACCAACCAGGATTAGAAACGCAAACGCCAGGCGCGGCGCACCGATTGGTGAGAGCTCATCGCTTTTCGATTTTGATTTGGTTACGCCCTGAAAGAGTGCACCGAGGAGAGGCAAAACGAGCGCCGCGTTCGTTGCCAGGCTCATTGCGTCGACAAGACCGAGAGCCCTTCCTCCAACGCTCAACCGGCGGGTGATGCCCACCGCGATCTTGTACTCGGTCGTAATCCGATGAAACGTTACATTGTGAAACCAAAAGTGGTCGGGCGATTGGGCGAAGAGCAGCAGCGCGCCGGCTCCACCCAATACCGCGGCCAAAAAGAAGACGCTTAGACGTTGCACGCGTCGCGCCCACGGAACCGGCGCAGCCAAAAGTGCGAATACCAGCCCGGGGACAATGCCAACCGCGGAAAGTTTCATGCCGACGGCGACTGAAAGGCAGAACCCGGAGAGCATCGCCGCTTGCGTGCCACTCGGGACTTTCGTGACCGAAGAGCGCGCTCGTTCGAGCGAGGGAGGCCAAGCGCAGCGAACCATTGCGACCACCGAGAGGGCGGAGAAGAACGAGGCCGTGAGATAGTTCGAGGGTTCGATCGCCACGCGCGCGAGCGAATGCGCGAGGAGGGGCAAGGCGCCAAACCCCAAACCGACGAGCGCGCTCTGGCTCCGCTTTTTCGCCTCCCAGAAGGCCAAAAACGAGATCCCGAAGAGCATCGCGATCATCGCAAAGGTCCCGGTGATTGCGGGGGACCCGCCGAAGATGACAAAGAGGAACCCAAGGAAGTAGGGGTGGTAGGGAGTCTGGTGATACGGAAAGTCGAGGTAGGGAATATCGCCTCCCGCGACCGCGTTTCCGGCGGCGAGATACATCGACTGATTTCGTTGATCGGCGTTGGTGGAGAGCGCCAACCCAGCGCACGAGAGTGCCAAAAGCACGACGGCAATCACTCCGAACGCAACCAGCACCCGATCGCGACGGGAGGGCCCGAGTCGAATCATCTCGGTGGCTTTGTCGCGTTCCGAATGACGATGCGGATAGGAGGGTTCCATAATGAAAACGGTTTTGTTCTAGGGCCTGTCCCTATATTCGGGATTTTCAGAGCGTAGATGATTGGATTCAAAGAGCTTTTAGAATCCGAAAGCTCTGTGATTTCAAGGGCTGCGCTATGGCGGCCCCGATTATAGGGACAGGCCCTAGGCGTCGGCTACTCTGCGCCCGCCGTGCGATACCTGCGAACGGAGGCTGCGGTCATCGTGGCCATATGCACAACCGTTCGAACGTTCGCCCCTTGCTGAAGCACATTTACCGGGCGACGCATTCCGAGCAGCATCGGCCCAATGACCTCCGAGCCCGTCGCCGAAAGAAGCTTGTAGGCGATGTTACCAGCAGCGAGATTTGGGAAAATCAAGACGTTCGCTGCCCCAACCAGCTCCGAGAAAGGATAGGGCTCCCGCAGCGAGGGAACGAGCGCGATATCGGCCTGCATCTCCCCATCGACCATCAAATTCGGACGACGTTCTTTGAGCAAGCGTGTCGCCTTCGCCACCTTCTCGGACATGGGATGAGGCGCATCTCCGAAGTTTGAAAAGGAAAGCATGGCCACCCGCGGCGTGATCCCGATTTCTTTCACTCGATCTGCGACCAGCGCGCCAATCTCCGCGAGCGTCTCCGCGTCGGGGTCAATATTCACCGTCGTATCGGCGAGGAATTTCACGCCGGCCTGGGTTACGACCATATAGCAGCCACACGCGCTGCGGACTCCATCCGCGGTGCCGATCATCTGCAGCGCCGGCCGAATCGTCTTTGGATAAGGAGAGGTTAGTCCGCTGACGAGACCGTCCACTTCGCCCTGTTGAAGCATCATCATCCCGTACGCGGTTCGACTCCGCCGTAGGGTCGCGAACGCTCTGCCTCGGGTCAGCCCTTTGCGACATCGGAGCTTCCAGAGCTCTTCCGAATACGCATCGAGATGCGGAAACCCTTCTCGGTCGACGATCTCGATTCCGCGAAGCTTTACGCCGAGCGTCGCCGCTCGCTCTTCAATGAATTCCGGTCGCCCGATCAAGACCGGACTCGCGATTCCCTCATCTTCAAGAATGTCCGCAGCGCGGAGAATCGTATCCTCTTCGCCCTCTGGGAAAACCAAGCGCGCGGGAGTGCGCTTCGCAATTCGAGAGATATCCCACATCACGCGCCGGGTGGGATTGAGCTTCTGCAGAAGGTCATCGCGGTAGGCGTCGATATCGATCGGGTTCCGCGCGACGCCGCTCTCGATCGCTGCCTTTGCAACGGCAGGTGCAACCCACGCGAGAGAGCGTTCATCCATCGGCTTGGGAATGATGTAGTCGGGGCCAAACTTAATGGCAGAGCTCCCGTACGCGCTGAGCACGTCGTCTGGAACACCTTCACGAGCGAGTTCCGCAAGCGCAAACGCCGCAGCAAGCTTCATGTCCTCGTTGATGCGGCTCGCGCGAACATCGAGCGCACCACGAAACATATAGGGAAAGCCGAGGACGTTGTTCACCTGGTTCGGGAAATCGGTTCGTCCGGTCCCCACGATCGCATCGGGCCGGGTCTCTTTTGCAAGCGCGTAGTCGATCTCCGGTGTGGGGTTCGCGAGCGCGAATACGATGGGCCGTTCCGCCATCGTCTTTAGCATCTCAGCGCTTACAATATTGCCCGCCGAAAGGCCGATGAGCACGTCTGCCCCAACAATCGCATCCGCCAGGGAAACCCGCTCGTCCGTGACGGGCCGCGCAAAGATCCGACGCGTCGAATCGAGACCAGGACGGTCTTCGCGGATCACGCCATCGAGGTCGACCAAGGTGACGTTCTCCCGGGCAACGCCCAGCTTCATCCAGAGAAGCATCGATCCCATCGCCGCCGCGCCCGCCCCGATACAGGTCACCCGAACGTCCTCGATATCCTTTTCCTGGAGTTCGCAAGCGTTCATTAGGGCGGCGGCGCTGATGATCGCAGTCCCGTGCTGGTCGTCGTGAAACACGGGAATATCGAGTCGGGCTTTGAGTGCTTCTTCGATCTCGAAGCACGCAGGGGCCGCAATATCTTCGAGGTTGATCCCGCCGAACGTGGGCGCAAGAGCGGCGACGGTATCGACAAAACGCTGCGGATCTTTCTCGTCGATCTCCAAATCAAAGACATCGATATCCGCATATTTTTTGAAAAGAACCGCCTTGCCTTCCATGACGGGTTTGGCGGCGAGGGGTCCGATATCACCAAGCCCGAGGACAGCCGTCCCATTTGTGATGACGCCCACGAGATTGGATCTCGCGGTAAAGCGATCGACCGCGGATGGGTCTTCCGCGATCACCCGGCATGGCGCTGCGACTCCCGGCGAGTACGCCAGGGAAAGGTCACGTTGTGTGTTGACCGACTTGGTGGGGACGACCGCGATTTTTCCGGGGCGTCCGCGTTCGTGGTACCGAAGGGCGTCTTTATCTCGGCTCATTGTTCCTGAAGTGCGAGGAGGGTGATGCTCTGGTTAAAGAGCCGACAGCGGCCGTCTTCGCCGGGGCCAAGCTGTCCGTAAGAAAAAAATCCGATCTGCGAAGAGCCGGAGGGCAACATTTCGAGCGTCGCCTCCACCTCTTCTTCCGATCGTTCACGAAGGACGAGTTTGCGCCCAACGCAGCTGATAGCCAGCGTGAAAGTGGGCCGGTCGGCAAGAGAACGCAGCTCACGCGCGGCGTCCTCCGCTCCTTGAACGAGTCGATCGAAGTTCGCCTTCATCAATCGAACTTCTCGGCCTGGCGGGATATCTCCCGCGAACGTCACCGAGCCCGCTTCGCGATCGATCCCGCGGATCGTGCGAATGACCCGTTCTTTGCGAATCTCAAGTGGGAAGAGCAGGCCCGCCGCAGGGAGCGCGGCCGAGAGGTCGCCAAGGTAACGATCGTAGAGCTCGAGCGCAGGACGACCATCGAGTTCGTACAAGACGTTGCCTTCCGCGCGGGTCACGCGACGACTTGGACCAAAAATATCCCAGCCCGTCCCTGAGACGGATCGGACGTGAAGGGACTCTCCATAGAAGCCGCAGGCGACGACCTCTTTCTGATTCCGTTGGTCGTTGAGGAGAGTCCACGTTGATTCGAATCGGTCGCCGTCTCCAGAGAGACCGCCCGCGATCACAACCTCGCCCGAGACTTCTGCGCTTAAGCCGCGCAAGAGCTCCGAGCCGTTTACGTGTACGCCATCTCCGAAAACGACCATCGCACGTAGGTCTTCTCGCTGCAGTTCCGCGGCGATGGATTGCCCTGCGAGAAAACTCGCGACGGGACCTTCGACCTTTGCGGAGGCGACGCGATGTTCGGCGTGCGCAAACGTCAAAGCAGCGACCACGACGGACTCCTCTTCAACCTCTGCGTCGAAGATCTCGCCTGCGGTGGAACATCCGATGAGCGTGCCGTTTCGAGCGATCGTGTCGAGACCTTCCCAAGCTTCCGATGTATCCGCGATTCGGCGACAGCCAAACGCAAACACCAGCGAGCCCGAAGGAGCTGGTGATGGAGGGGAAGACCACTTTCCATTCTGAAATCGATACCGCTCGATTTTCATCTGATGCTTCTACCACGCGCATCCCCCCCAAAACGAGCAAGACTCTATGTTTCGCGCCCAATTTTCGCTCCTTCTCGCCTCCAGAGGAGACCTCGGATCTCCGGGAGCGAAGAGCGCCGGTGCAGGTCACGCCGCCTTGAATCAATAACATGTCCGCAAGGCCGCTCGTTCACCAGCCTCGCCTTTACGGCGATTGCGTCCGATTCGCCAAAAGCACACCGAAAAAGGGAAAGACGGTTGATTCAACGGGCTCTCCCCTGGCACGCTCGGAGGGTGAGTGGAGATCTCGTAGTAGGTATTGACCTCGGAACCACCAACTCGGTGGTTGCGGTGGCGGACGGTCGAAAGTGTGAGGTCGTCACCAACGAATTCGGCAGGCGTCTTATCCCCTCCGTGGTGTCATTTACGCCTGACGGGAAAATTCTGGTCGGAGAGGACGCCCGAGACCGACGTCTCGTCGATGCCCCAAATACGGTTTACAGCGTGAAGAGGCTCATCGGGCGACCGTACCGCAGCCCCGAGGTGCGCCGAGCACAGCAGCGATTCGCGTTCGAGTTGGTCGAGAGTCCGAACGGTGGCGTCGTCGCCAAAGCACATGGCGAGACCTACTCGTTGACAGAGATCAGCGCTTTTGTACTCCGCGATATTCGCCGGACCGCGGAACAGAGTATCGGGAAGGCGGTACGACGAGCCGTCATCACCGTTCCAGCGAACTTCAACGAGCTCCAGCGAAGCGCGACCAAGGCCGCGGGGCGAGTCGCCGGGCTCAACGTCGCACGGATCATCAACGAACCAACCGCCGCTGCGCTCGCGTACGGTTACGGGAAACAAGAAGCACAACGTGTCGCGATCTACGATTTGGGCGGCGGCACATTCGACTTCACGCTGCTCGAACTCGAAGACGATGTCTTCGAAGTTCTTGCGACGGGCGGGGACTCCTTCCTCGGCGGAGATGACGTCGACCTCCTCCTGGCCGAGCGAATGTGCGATGCCTGCAAGGACGCGCACCAATACGACCCACGCCAAGATCCGCAGGCGTTTGAACGTATTCGCGCGGCTGCGGAGTGGTTGAAGTGTTCGCTGACCAACTCGACCGAAGGCGCGTGCGAGCTGGAGGAGTTTATTCCGCTCAACGGAACTCCGTTCGGCACATTCGAATTTACGATGTCGCGCAACGAATTCGAGACTCTGGCGAGGCCGATGATCGCCAAGAGCTTTGACCTCTGCCTCAATGTTGCGAAAGAAGCTGGCCTTCGACCGGGAGACCTCGAAAACGTCGTGCTGGTCGGCGGTTCCACTCGCATGCCGATCGTGCAAGACATGGTTCGAGAGTTCTTCGGATCGGCACCGCGGCGCGAAATCGACCCCGATTTGGTCGTTGCCCAAGGAGCGGCAATTCACGGGTACGCTCTTGGCGGGCATCAACCGGGCGGCAAAGCAAAACTCGCCAAGATTGCACTCAAAAAGGTCTCCGCGTCAGAGGTCGCAGCGCGGCGCGCGAAACAACAGCAGGCCCGGAAGGCGATTCCGGTCCAGCCGGCGTTCTCGCCCATGGAGGAAGTCTCCACCC
>JAHDCI010000067.1:15782-25849 GCA_020629955.1 Myxococcota bacterium
CGGAAGGCGATTCCGGTCCAGCCGGCGTTCTCGCCCATGGAGGAAGTCTCCACCCAAATCCACGATCCGCGCGCCGAACCGAGCACGCCGCGAATGCCCGCTCCTGGCGTTGAACGAAGCAGTCCCCTCGATCTGGATATGCCCGCGTCAAAACCCAAAGAGGCCCCGCGTCCCCCGAAGCCAAGCCCTCAGGCCGTCGCCGAAAATTCGGGGCTCGCGAGCCTTCCTGCGGTTCTCGCAGCAGGAATGGTTACCGTCGGAACACCCGCGAAAAAGAAGAGCAACCTTACGTTCGAGCTGAGCGCTGACGAGCTTGATTCGCTTCGGAACTCGAGCCGCCCCGCTCCGCCCGTGCCCCCTCCCGTTCCGGAGCTCCCACCCGCGCGCGAGCCTCTCCCGGACCTTCCAGGAATCGAGGACGATCTCTTTACGCCCGAAGGCATTGGGTTCAACGACGCACCTGCACCGATCCCTCCAGGTCCGGTGCCGCCCGCAGCACCACCGGTGGCGCGTCCCGCACCACCGCCACCCCCAGCTTACGCACCGCCACCGGTCGCGCCGGTGATCGAAATGCCAGATCGCGCGCCGCCCCTCCTAATGGACGTCACGCCGCACTCGCTCGGCATCGAAACCGCCGGAGGATATTGCCTCCCGCTGATTCGCAAAGGTGCGCCGATTCCGTCCGAACAAAACCGGGAGTTTTCCACCGGTCAAGATGGTCAGGAGACGGTCGCCGTACGTATCTGCCAAGGTGAGGAACGTGGCTTCGAGCTCAACCAAGCGCTAGGAGAGATCGAACTAACAGGGCTACGGAACGCACCGCGTGGACAGGTGAAGATCGACGTCATCTTTATTATCGACGCGAGCGGAACTCTCGCGGTCCGAGCAACGGACTCCGACACGGGCAGAGCTCAGGAGATTCGAGTGAACCTCCTCGGCGGCGCGAGCGAAGAGGATATTGCATCGATGCGCGATCGACAGCAGAGGCTATTCGACGCTTGAGCGCCCTCGACAAACTCGACTACTACACCCTGCTCCAAGTTGCGGACGACGCTACGGTGCCGGAGATCAAACGTGCATTTCGTAAGTTCGCGAAGCGCTATCACCCGGACCGCTTTGCTGGAAAGCCTCCTGAGAAAGTCGAACAGGCCGCCGAGATCTATCGGCGGGGGAGCGAGGCATTCCAGGTCCTGTCCATGGAAGAGACACGCAAAGAATATGATCTTGGCCTCCGGACAGGGCGCATTCGTCTGAGCGCCGAAGAACAAGCGAGAGCGCTAGCACCAGAAGTCGATGTCCCGAAGAAAAAGGAGCATCCGATCAAGTCTCCGCAAGCACTGGTGTATTTCCGGCAAGGCGTGAAAGCGGCCAACGAGGGAGACCTACGAGCGTGCTGGCGGTTGCTAAAACAAGCTCTCGCGGAAGAGCCTGGAAACCCCTTCATCCGCGCGCGCCTCAAAAAAGTTCAGCAGCATCTTCGCGGATTTTGAGAGGCGATTTTCGCTTTGGATTGCAGGGTTCGCGCAGTCTGAGTGACAGCGCCCCAAAGCCACTGCTACGAAACGGTCATGCAGGCTCACGCAATCCGCCGCCAAAAGCTCGTCGAAGCACTCGGCTCTGAAAACCGACCCTTTGTTCTCTTTGCGGGAGAGAGCGCCCCCAAGAACTATCGAGACAACGTGCACGCATTCCGCGCGAGCAGTCACTTTCTCTACCTTGTTGGACAAGCTCTTGAAGGCGCCGCCCTGGTCTATGACGGCAGTGAATTCACGCTCTACGCCGCGGAACCAACGGTCGCGGACGCGCTCTGGCACGGCGCCCAGCCAAGCCTTGAGGAGCGCGAAAAAGAACTGAATCTTCCCGTTCGTCCACTGCGGACCCTCGAGAACAAGCTGGCAGAGCGGCACTTTATGACCCTGCCCGTCATGCATAGCGGAGCCGCCCAAAGCACCCGTGAGGTCCATGAACGCAGCCTGCCCTTAGCAAAGGCGATGGTTGCAATTCGGTCGACACATGACGCGACGGCACTGAAGCACCTTCGGCTCGCAGCGGAAGCGACCCACGCAGCTCATGTCGCAGGAATGCGCGCGACCCGGAGCGCATCGCATGAGTTCGAGGTCTGCGCGGCAATGGAGTACGCGCTGAAAAAGCGCGCAATGGGGACCGCCTACCATCCGATCGTCACAACGCGTGGAGACGTGCTCCACAATCACGAACACCATCGCGCGCTACGCCCGGGCGATCTTCTACTCGCAGACGTGGGCGCAGAGGAACCCGGCGGCTTCGCCGGCGATGTCACCCGCACGTGGCCCGCGCGCGGCGGCTTCTCGGCCTCGCAGGCAGCGCTTTACGATGTGGTCTTGCACGCGCAGCAGCGAGCCATCGCCAAGTGCGCACCGGGGGTCCGCTATCGAGATATTCACCTCGAAGCTGCACGCGCGCTCACCGAGGGTCTTGTCGCCCTCGGCATCTTTGAAGGCGACGTGGACAATCTCGTCGCGGACGGAGCTCACGCGATTTTCTTCCCTCATGGGATCGGTCATCTTCTCGGGCTCGATGTCCACGATATGGAAGATCTGGGAGATCTCGCGGGGTATGACGAGGGGTTGGAACGAAGCGCGCAGTTCGGCCTCTCGTATCTACGCCTGGACCGCATCCTGAAGCCAGGCATGGTCGTGACGATCGAGCCTGGGTTCTACCAAGTCGCCGCGATCCTCTCGAGCGCAGACCGTTGCGCGGTCGCCGGAGATAGGCTCCGCCGCGACGTTCTTGCCCAATTCTCGGATGTCCGAGGGATCCGAATCGAAGACGATATTCTGATCACCGAAACCGGCTTCGAAAACCTAAGCGCCGCGATCCCGAAGACCCGCGAGGAGGTCGAGGCCACGCTCGCGTCATAAAACGCGCAGAGAATTTGTCTGAACGTACGGTCGGCTAACTAAGCCTTCGTGTCCACGACGCCGGAAAGCGAGAGCTCTACGGGACCGGTTTTCCCAGTCGGTGGACGGGAAAACGAAGAAAAGCGAACATCGTATCCAAGAAAATCTGTCTGTACGTCCGCTCGATCCATATAGCCTGGCACAGAGACGGGTGCGTTCTCTTGCGCCGTCGGGGAAAAACTCAGTACGTCGAGCGCCCGCGGACGGAACACCTGGGCGACCCCGGCAACAAACTCGGAAAGCCGAGGGCCCGCGTCGAGGTTGGTCTCGAAGCTGACATAGCTCCCCACTTGTTCGGGGGTCACATGGACCGTGTAATAGGTTCCGCCTCGAAGCGCGTTCATCGAATAGCCTTCAGGCGAGAACGCGAACTCGTCGAGCGCGAATCCCGGCAGCAGGTCAGTCAG
This sequence comes from Myxococcota bacterium, assembly GCA_020629955.1. Taxonomy (GTDB): domain Bacteria; phylum Myxococcota_A; class Polyangia; order Polyangiales; family Houyiibacteriaceae; genus JAHDCI01. Next base: position 19,129 of record JAHDCI010000067.1, read on the forward strand.
CCCGCATTCCTCGGCGATCGAATCACGACTTCCAGAGCGTCCGACGAAGATCGAAGCGACCTCCTCCGGGATGCCATGCATCAAAATCTCAAGCGTCGTATCCCCTGACTGAGCCTGGTAGGTCGCGGAGGAATGGAAGAGATGGATATGATGGTCGTCCTGCTCCCCAAAGCGGAGGGCTCTTCCCGGCAACAGGTCGTTCAGTCTCCGAGCATCATCGTAAAACGAACTTGGCTGGGAGCGAGGGAAGAGCTCATTTTTCCGCTCGTAGACCAAGAGCCGAACCTGGTCACGCGAGATTTCAGAGAGCAGCATGGCCGCGGCGTCGACCAGTGTCGTTCTTCCGCACGTGATCATGGTCAGGTGGTCATCAAAGACGAAAAGACTCGATTCACTGAGCAGATAGGCGTCGCAGGAATCGCTCCTCAAGGTCGACAAGATCTCGGCGTTCGCAGCTTTCACAACAGCCGACCAGTAGCCATCTCCCTTTTTACGCAAAGAGCCGTGGCTTTCGTCAACGACAAGTTCGAGCTTCTTCTCGGGGCCTTCAAAACACTCTTCGATCATCGCGGCAAAACCTCACCGATCCCGTCCGCCCCCACCCCCTCGTGACAGCACTTCGGACGCAGGCTCGACGGAGCGGGAGAACGCTACTTCGAGGAACACAATTCTGCCAGGGAGAAGCGAACGAAAATGCCAAGTCTCCAATGTGATGGCGACCGGGTACCAAGCCCGCCTGGCGCGCCCGAACAAAGTGTCTCAAGTAGTTTGCATGAAGGACTCCAACTCGAGCGCCCGGGGAATCGCTTCGGAAGTCCTCCTTCGCGTCGCGACGGACGACGCATTCGCGACTCCCGCGCTGGACGCCGCACTCTCCCGCGCGAAGCTCGACGATCGGGACGCACGTCTCGCGACGCAGCTAACCTACGGCAGCCTACGGGTACTTCCCGTACTCGACGACCTTCTTGATGCGCACCTAAAGCGTCCCAGACGCCTCGATCCTTGGGTTCGAGCGGTCATGCGCGTGGCCGCCTTTCAGATCGTGCACCTCGAGCGCGTTCCCAAGCGAGCCGCCGTCAACGAAGCGGTCAATCTCGTGCGAGAGCGGAAAGGACAGCGACTCGCAGGGCTCGCGAACGCCGTGCTCCGAAAGATCGAGCGTCCCGAGACACCGGTTTTGCCCACCGAGCTTGTTCTGGCGAGCTGGCTGCGAAAGAAGATCGAGGGCTCGATCGGCAGGGACCGATGCGCTCTCTTTTGTTCGGAATCCAGAATCCCTCCCCGGTCTCATCTTCGCTCCAATATTCCGCGGCAGCAGTTGGTCCGAAACATTGTAGAGGCGCGTCCGAACGCGGATGTCGTCGAGGGAAGCGCCCCTGAGGCCGTGCTCGTACATCGCGCCGGTGACCTTCGCGCCCTCCCCGGTTTTGACGCTGGAGACTTTAGCGTCCAAGAGCAAGGCTCCCAATGGCTTGGAGAGTTGATCGCGGCGCGACCCGGGGAGAGAGTCCTTGACGCGTGCGCAGGGCGCGGAGGCAAATCCGAGCAAATCGCGCGACAAATGAAAGGCCAAGGACACCTTACGGCAGTCGATCTCTATCCTGCGCGTGTCGAACAGATTGGGCCTCGACTAACAAGGGCACTTCCATCACTCGCCGAGCTCACGCTTGAACCCCTCGCGATCGATTGGACCCTCGGCAATGGAGGCCTCCAGCCCGCAAGCTTCGACCGCGTTTTCGTGGACGCCCCATGTTCCGGCCTCGGCACGCTCGCGCGCCGTCCAGAGATTCAACTGCGAGTGAGCCGGAACGCGATTCGTGAACTGGTCGCGTTGCAACGCTCGATCGCGGCGCAAGTGACCCCGCTGGTGAAGCCTGGTGGGCTCTTGATCGCAGCGGTTTGCTCGCCACTGACGGAGGAGCTTGGTTCTCTACGGCAGGGCGTCAAAGATGCGAGCGAAAGCGTAGAATGCGAGATGGAGCCGGTGCGGCTCGAAGCCCCCCTTCCACTCGACAAGGACGGGGCACTTCGGATCGGTCCGTGGAGCGGGGAGTGCGATGCCTACCAGCTAATGGCGTGGCGAAGAATTCGCTGAGCGCATGCCCCGACAGGCGCACTAAACTCCTGATCTGAAAAGGATTTTGCACTCACTTTCTCGCCTTTCTAGGTCGACGTTTGTACTCTCCTGTTTCTCAAAAGGAGGTTGGACAATGACCAAATGGATTGGAATCTTGCTCGTTTGTCTCGCCGCAGCCGCGGGTTGTGGAGACGATGATGGCACCACTGAAGATGCGGGAACGACGGCCGATGCCGCCGCGACCGAAGACGGTGGATGACGTACATCGGTTCGCTTCGTGAACCAGGGAGAAAGCCGGTCTCGAACTTCGAGGCCGGCTATTCTTTTGGGAGAATCGCGTGTGAGAGTTGGAGGGGTTCGGCGACCGTCCCGCCGGTGGGTGCTATCGTAGGTGGGTGAAAATGTCCGAAACCGCTTCGCGGTATTTTCACGCACTCAGACGCCATCCAATTTCCGCCACGTATGCTCAGTACGAGTCAAAAATCGGACGCAGCTGCGCGCACCAACATCCGACGAATCAACATCGGCCCTTTGTCACCAACCTGCTCGCGCAGGCGACTCAGAGCATCCCTTGGCCGAGTCTGGTTTTGATCGCTAGCTTCCCTTCTTCGGGCTCCAGCGTTCGAATCCCGAATGCCTCGATCATCACCGCGCGTGCTGGACTCTGCAGCGCCTTTTGAATCGCCGGGACCGAACGCAAATCAGCGCGCACTCGATCTACACCGTCTCGGTCCACGATGGCTGGGCCGAGATTTCTCATCTCACCACCGAGCGCAGCCGTCCAGATCCGTGCCGCAATCGCCCCGAGAACATATCCAACGACCTCACGCGCTCGTCGATTTCGAGCCATCTCGGCGGGCTCGATTTCAAATACGAGCTCCTTCGCGCCCTGTGGGGCGAAGGTCGCTCTGTCAAAACGAAGCGAGAAGACCAATAGCTCATCTCCGACGCCGACATCGAACCGAAGTGCGCCGCGTCTCGCGGTCACAGAAGCATCACTGACTTCCGGAAACGATGCCGCCGCGCGAGAGAGTGCGGTCTCGTCCATTTCTAGGTGACCACCGACTAGCTCCCGGCCCATCTGCCGAAGACGCTTCGCTGGCGCGGCGTTCTTTGCGCGTTCGACGACCTGATCCGCGCTCGAGCGGACCAGGCTCTTCAGCACATCGAAACGGCTCACACGCTCACCTGAGCGGTGGTCTTCGGCGTTGGCTTGCGGCGAACGGGTTCGAGATCAAGCAAGTCGATTCTCTCGCCGTCTTTTCTCGCCCAGAGCGCCTCTCGAACCCACCAAACATCCGGTGAATCGCTCAGCTCGAGCAGGCTCATCAAAACCTCGCTCGGTTTCGCGGTCCCTTCGTTCCGTTGCCAAGTGCCAAATCGGATCGGGAGCAGATCCCCAGGAAGGCCTGCACTCTTCAGGGCGTTATCGCCCTTTCCAAAGTCGACAAACGAAAGCGCATCGGAGACATCGATCTCACGCGTTCCGCGTTTCGGCGTGGTGCGCATAATCTTCAGCTCACCTCCGCGACGCGACTCGACGAGCTCCTGGATTTTCTCCGCACCGCCAAGCTCAGCGACGAATTCCGGTGGCAACCCAACGACCCAGGTTGCTTCATCGATGAGCTTGTTCACGCTGCGATCATGATGGCCGAGGATCGCGGCATCGTGAATCTCTAAGCCATCAAAGGCCATCTCGCGAAGGCGCTCCACGAACATCGGTAGATCGGCCGGGTCGAAATCTCGTTCGCGAACCTTAAAATCCAGGATCTCTCGAAGGCTCGCGATGCCGAGCGCGAGTGCCGGGCTAAAGACCAGCTGCGGCTTCGGGTGGTATCCCTCCGAGTAGAAGAGAGGGAGCTCGGCCTTCCGAAAGAGGCGCGGCATCAAGCGTACCAAGTCGAGATGCGAGGAATAGGCGAGGCGGCCAAGTTTTGAGAACGCCAAACGAATCCGCAACGCCGGCCCCTGGTCGACGTCCTGCATCGGTAGCCGCTCAAGCTCTTTCTTCGCAATCTGAAGACGAATCTTTTCGTCGCTCGAACGCTCTTTCGGCGCGGGCGCTTCTTCGGCGCCTAGCCAGCTCAAATATTCGATACGCTCGCTTCGCATCTCGGTCAGGTCGCATGCAACGCCGCAGTCGTAACAAACGAGGCGCTTCTTCTGAGCGCGCGCCTCCTTGAGGTTTGTTTCGTGAACGAACGCGCCTGCGACTTTGCCACAAGGCGGGCTCAGACGATTCCGAAGAGCCTTGCGATACTCACGCGCAAGGAAGCCTTCTTCGAGACCCACATCGATGTGGCTCCACGGCAGCCGTGCCGTCACCGGGCGAGTGCCAAGAATGGTCTGCGTGTCGACGTTATGGTCTTTGAGTGCAGCATCCCACGCATCGTGGTTCAGCTGCTCGTCCCAGGAATCGAATCGCGCGCCGCCGCGGAACGCATCTTCGATGACATCGGCGAGGCGAACGTCGCCACGCGCGAGGATTCCTTCGAGCCAGCTGCCCTTTGAGTCGTGCATTCGAAGCGTGACCCGAAGCTCTTTGGCGTGCTCGCGCAGAATCTCCTGCTTTCGGAGGATCTCGTCGTACGAATTCATCTCGCACCACTGGAAGGGTGTATGCGGCTTGGGAACGTGGGTCGATACGCTCACGACCACCCGACCATCGTTGCGACCGCGTACGCGGCGAGCCACCGCGCGCGCCTTGTTGCCCGTGTCGACGATGCCTCGGACGTCCTCATCCTCCTCGGTCGGAAGCCCGATCATGAAGTAGAGCTTCATCTTCTTCCAGCCGCGCGAAAAGACGCGCTCTGCCGTCTCCATGAGCTGCTCTTCTGTGACGTTCTTGTTCACGACATCGCGCATGCGTTGCGTGCCGGCTTCCGGCGCGAACGTGAGCCCACCCGCGCGCTGGGTTTTCATATCGTCGAGGACGTTCTCGCTCAGTCCGTAGGCACGCAAAGACGAAACGCTAACGTTCACCCGCTGGCCCTCAAGTTCCTTCATCACTCGGCTGACGAGAGGCTGAATCGCACTGTAGTCCGCCGTGGATAGCGAGGTTAGAGAGGCTTCTTCGTAGCCGTTTTTCTTAACGCTCTGCGTGATCGCGGTGATGATCTCTTCCGGAGTCCGCTCACGCACTGGGCGATAGATCATCCCAGCTTGGCAAAAGCGGCAACCTTCCGTACAGCCGCGCGCGATCTCCACGCTGACGCGATCAAAGATCGTCTCCGTCGCCGCAACAGGGCCGTCCGTGGGGAAAGGATAGTCGCGGAAATCGGGCAAAAACGAGCGCACCACCGGGAACGGAATATCCGGATCCTCCGGCGCTTTGACGACGAGCTGATTGATATCTTCGTCCAGCTCGCGCTCATAGAGCGCAGGAACGTAGAAACCGCCAAGCTGCGCGATCGCCTTGAGCCGTTCGTGACGCGGCAGCCCAGCATCGCGCAGGTCTGCCCACGCGAGCATAAGCTCAGGCGTCTTCGCTTCGCCATCTCCGATCAAGAACACATCGACGAATGGAGCGATCGGTTCGGCATGGGTCGCGACCGGTCCCCCTGCGACCACGAGAGGGTCGTCGTTTCCGCGGTCTTTCGAGCGAAGCGGTACGCCGCCAAGCTCCAGCATCGAGAGGATATTCGTGTAGGTAAGCTCGTACTGAAGAGAGAAACCGACGATGTCGAACTCCGAAAGCGGCTTCCACGTCTCAAGCGATCGAAGCGGCTCTTCTCTCTCTCGAAGCTCCTTCTCCATATCGTGCCACGCCGCATAAGCCCGCTCCGCTGCCAGCTCCGGGTGCTCGTTGATGACCTTGTAGAGAATCTTGTAGCCGAGATGACTCATGCCGATCTCGTAAAGATCGGGGAAAGCAAGACAGATCGAGGCGCGAATGGTCGACCAATCCTTCTGAACCTCACCGGGCTCGCCGCCAAGATATTGAGCGGGCTTTTTCACGCGGTGAACGAAGGAGGCGTAGGGATGAGTTTTCGTCATGATATCAACGGTCCGAGGCGACTGCCGTGGGGCGACCACTTGGGGACATATAGTGATGGGGCCCCGGAGACCTCGTGTCAAAAACAAGTCGAGAAATCCCTCACGTCGAACGCCGCAAACAACTGTCGCGTGGGTCGGCCGGTCCGGCAAAGCTCGTCGCATCTGGCACCGGGCGCTCCTCTCGAAGCTCTCGTTTCAGCAGACTAAGAGTCTTCCGCAACTTCCACGTTTCGAATCCGAAACCCGTGGTAGGTCGCTCCGTTTTGAATGCGCCACTCGAGCGTATTTATCCCACTCCGAAACGCAGCGCCCGACGGGATCTCTCCCGTGCACTCGGCGCGGTACGGATTGCCGGAGCACGGCGTAAAGTAGGGCTCACCGTTGAGCCAAACGTAATGACCGCTCGCGATCTCTGCGCCACCCGGATCCAACGAGCGATCGTCCCAGCCGATCTCGTAACGAATCGTCGCGCGCGACGGCTCAACTCCCTCGGGAAGAGAGAAACGGGTACGCCACGAAAAGAGTGTATCCGGGCACGTCCCTCCTTCCTGACCACATTCTGGATGTTGGAGCGGAGCATCCGGTCCGATCTCGTTTGGACCTGGGTGCCAAAGCCACACGCGGCCGCACGAGGAGCAGAAGTTTCCC
>JAHDCI010000300.1 GCA_020629955.1 Myxococcota bacterium
CTCGATGGCGACGAAGCGAATATCCTCGACCTCCTCGACGCCGTCGATGCGGACGAAAAAGCGGTCATCGTTGTCGACGACGCGCACGGAACGGGAACGCTCGGCAAGGGCGGTCGCGGCATTCACGAAAAGTACGACGTCGCGAGCCGGATCCCGGTCATGGTCTCGACCTTCTCGAAGACCTTCGGCGGAATCGGCGGCATCCTCCTCGGAGACCGCGATACCGTTGAACATGTGAAGCACCAGGCGCGCTCCTTCCTCTTCAGCGCGAGCCTCCCCGTGCCCGTCGTCGCCGCCGCGAGCACGATCCTCGACATGCTTGAGGACCACGGTGAAGAGCTCGTCAGCGAGCTTCACCAGAAAGCCGAATACATGCGCACCTCGCTTACGCAGATCGGCTTCGACCTTGGCGATAGCAACTCCCACATCATGCCCGTCATGTGTCGCGAAGAACGCAAGGCGCTCTTCACGCATGTGGCGATGCTCGAAAGCGGCGTCAACCTCGTGCCGATCACCTACCCGGGCGTAAAAGAAGGCGAAGAGCGCCTTCGCCTCAACGTGACGCGCGGCCACAGCAAAGAGGATATGGACAAAGCGCTCGAGCTTCTTGAAGTCTACGGGAACGCCTTCTTTATCCTGAGCGGAGACGAACTCGCCCCGATGGAAGAGTGAGCGTTCGCGCCACTCTCGCCGGGGTGATTCTCCTCGGAACGATCGCGGCCTGCGGCGAAAAAGCCGGCGGGCCGCGTAGTCGTATCGCGCAGTACACGGGCTGTTTGGTTCCCGGCAGCGCGGTCCAGGTCGACGAGGAGATCCGCGGCGTCGACACCGCGGAGACGTACGCGCGAATCGTCTTCGAGACGGGAGATCTTCCGGAGTTCTTGGTCAGCTGCGGCATCTCCCAAGGACAGCTCACGCGCGGCTTCGACGCTTCAAAACACGCGCCGGAACCTCACCTCGACTGGTGGCGCCTCCCCCCGCCCAGATGGGTCGACGGCTACGAAGACGAACACGGCGCCATCATTGTCCTCTTCCGCGACACCGACGTCGCAGTCTTCCTTCACCACGAAGGCGACCACCACCGTTAACCAAAGAATCCTTCGTTTTCAGACGACAATTGGGTAGCGTCGGAATCAGCCCTTCGGTTCTGGAGAGGCAAGAAGGAGTGGGGTAAGTGATGAGTAAGTGGACCTTAGGATTCTCGGTGGTCCTTCTATTTGGCTGCTCAGGTGCGCACCGAGCAGCTGAAACCGCAATCGCACGCGAGAGCGATTCGGAGATCGCTGAAATGGCAGAGAGCGATCAGCCGACGGAGCGTCGCTGTGAAGAAGAGGTTCTTTCGTACCTCCCCGTCGGAACATCCGAATGGTTCCGAATCGACCTGCGCCAGGTGCGGCGAACGCCCGCGGGACGAGATATCCTCCCGCTACTTCATTTCTTCACGCCCCTCGTCGACGATGAGGTCGAGATCATCGCTGGTCCAAAACTCCGCGTGGAGGACGCCTTCGTCATCGCTCGCTCGGCACATTCACCGATGTTTCAGCTTCCCGTGCTCGACAGAGGAACACCAAGCGCGAGGCTGCAGCGGCAAAGCTCTTGGCGTCCGCTCGGAACCGAAGGCCTTTGGCTCTTGGGAAATGGTCGCTGGATCGCGGAACGCCCGCGGTTCACAGAGTGCCGTGATTCACCCATTGAACCAATCGTTTCTCAAGCGGCTCATCCATTCGTACCTGGCGCGCTCGTTCGAGAGGCGCTCGACTTTGATGAACAGAATGCGATCTTCTCGATCACTACCACCTATCCGGAGCCTCCCGAAGAGCATAGACCTCCGATTCGGGCGATGATGCCCATGATATTGGCGACGGCGGCTGAAATCGAAGGGCAAGTCTCGAACGCGTGGCTGAGTCCAGAGATCCATCGGTTCGAATTTAGCGTCCCGCACCGGTCCGTCCCAACGATCGTCAGCGCGCTTACGAGAGACCGACGTGACCCCCACGAGATCACTCCGGGCCATGTCATCTCCAGTATGACGGTCTTTACGGAAATTGTCGGCGCCACAGGCGAAAGAACGGTCGTCCCGGAGCGAACGTTCGGTCCGTACCGATTTCCGAGAGATGCAGAGCTATTGGACGCGAGCACAATGGTCGACGGCTGCGAAGGGCTTTTGCTCAGTCGTCCGCAATTCACGTTCGAGGTCGAATCCCCGGAAGAATCTCATCGCGTGGGATTTGTTAGCCACCACGATCTCTTCACCGTGGTCGAACGACCAAATGGCAGTCGCGAGTGCATCGACGATTCGGCGACCTCCACACCCGTCGCAGGCCCTCCGTGGGATGTCGGGGCTCACCGTTTCTACGTCGGCATGAAGTCGCCAATCCCAAACCTGCTCTTTTCGATGGTCTTCGCTGAACCTGATTCGGAGCCAGATCTTTTAGCCCCAACCGCGCTTCCGACGAGCCCGCCAGAAGGGTCAAACTGGCGAACACAGACCGTTTTCCTCTCTCAGCAAGCCAACCAAGGAAATGTGCTGACCGGCGGCACAACAGAATTCACATATTCTCTTGAGGGCATTCCAGGCTGCGAAGGGTTCAGCGGCGCTGCACAACATCGACTCGTCGTTGATGGAGAGATCGACAGAGTGTCGATCACTGCGGAATCCACCGGCGATATTCGCATCCTTGTGAAGAGCTCAGAAGGGGAGTTCCAATGCTCCGAGCCAGGAATGCGAACTGAGCTGGTCACCTCATTCGAGCAAGGGGAGCATCTGGTGTGGGTGGCGGGACAGCTTCCAGGAACGTCGAACCCCTACTCTCTCGCTTTTCATCGAACCCCGCTGAGCACTCACCTGCCGGTGAACGGCTGGACACATGATGACTGATCCAGCGCCAACCTCGTTCCATATCACTCTCTAAATCAGAGGATCGTGCTCGGTCGTGGGGCCGGGCGGTACGACGTCCTCGACGATCCATTCGAACGCGTCGATCAACGCGAGCGAGTCGAGGGTGGAATCACCGGCGTCCCAGATGGCGAAGCGAAGCGTAAATACCTCTCCGCCTCGGACTGATGCGATCGTTCGAAGCCAACCTGTCGCGGCTCCGGAAGGATATTCTTCATCGGATCCGCAGAGAGCATCGCCTTCAAACCCGGTGCCAGCGAGTGCCTCGGTGCCCTGCGTGCACGCGAAAGTCTTTCCGCCGTGAGTACCTGCTCGGCATACCTCGAGGAGGCTGCTGTTCACGCTGACCGCGTTATCGTCCCGGTCAAACATGATATTGGACCACGCCCCCGAGGCTTCATCCTGACGAAATACGGCGAAGTAGTCGTTGTACTCGTCGCAGATATAGTTTGGATATTCGTAGGTGTAGAAGTTCGCGTTGAAGCGAAAACCGGTTGCGTTCGCCGGCGCTCGGAGACGCAACTCAAGCGCTACCGAATCCGTCGTATAGCCGCTCACCGGTTCGCCGAGGCAGCTCGGAGAAGAAAGCGGCACCGGGGGGTCGTCCTCAAAGTTCTCATTAAACTCGTCGCAATCATCGGTGTAGCCGGGTTGGCCTCGTCCGCGGGCGGTCCCGCTTGAGAGGGCAAGCATCGCTCCCCCCTCCGGAGGCGTGAGCGTGCCAAAGCGATCGAGCAGGCCAATCTGTGCATCGGCATAGGTATCTTCGGTATCCGATGCATTCGTGAAACGCGCGGAGAGGACTCCTGCTTCGGTCCCATCCTCGGCGACAAAGCGACAAAGACCGATCGCCATGGCGGCGTGCTCCGCCTGGGCGGAATCCATCAAAAGCTCCTGATCGCACACCTCGCTCTCCGCAACGGCGTCCCGGCCGTCGCAATCTTCATCGACCCCGTTTCCCGGGATCTCTCTCGCTCCGGGGTACACGGATGCCGCGCAGTCGTTGCAGTCGACCCCCTGAAGAAACCCATCGCCATCCACATCTTCGCCGAGTTCACTCTCACATCCAGCGGGGAGCATCGGTTGGGGCTCTTCTGAAGGCTCGGTTCCATTTGCCGGTTCCCCCGTTGAGGGAGGCAAGGGAGCGCATGCACCAAGAAGAAGGAGGAAGGGCCAGCATTTCATAGCCCACTTCGCTGCAAGTTCGGTTCCTCCCGGAAAGTTCAATAAGTACGCCCCAGGTTTTTTTTTTTGTATGTTTGGGATTCTTCTCACCAGCAAATCGACCGACGGAGAGCACGCCGTAGGAGCAGAAGGAAACTCGCGGGACGAAAAAGCAAACGCCGGTACCCCGAGAGGTACCGGCGCCGCAGCCAGTTCACGTTCG
>JAHDCI010000068.1:0-23866 GCA_020629955.1 Myxococcota bacterium
CGACCGGTGTAGAAGGGATGGGAGAACGCCGAGATGTCGACGCGAACCACGAAGTGCTCGACGCCGTCGATGTCGCGGGTCTCTTTCGAGCGCATGGTGGAGCGAGAGACAACCTCGTGCTCACCGTCGACGAAAACAACGGGGTGATATTCGGGATGGATATCGGGCTTCATTTGCGTGGTCCTATCGGCTTTCCTGCCGGTAGCGTCTTCGTGACGCGAAAAGTTAGCGTTCCTTCGAACGGTGTCCGCTCTAAGGATTGGCGGGTATGTCTCTTTTCTTCTCTTGCGTCAAGCGCTCTCGGATGAAGAAGGGATCAGCGGAGATGCGTAGGTCTCCTGGATCCTCAGATTTTCAGGGCACTCGACGCGAATCGATGAAAAACACGGGGAATTCAACGTTGCAATGCGATGAGGAGTTTCGCGTGAGCGGATCGCAAAAAGCCTTGATTTGCGTCTCTGTGAAAACGTAGGGTCTTTGCGTGGAAACGGATGTTCTGATCGTCGCTCCTGCGACGCCTGATTTGCGTGCAGTGGTTCGCGGACTGGGCGGAGAGTTTTCCGGTAAAATCGGAAACCTCAACGTGTCCACAGCGCCCGTCGGCGTGGGCCTGGTCTCGGCGGCCGCAGGAGCCTCCAAACGGATTTTCTCAAGGCAGCCGCGCGCAATTGTCATGATCGGCACATGCGGCCTTTTCCTCGATGTTCCCGGCGCACGACCGATGGAACTGGTGGTTCCGACCGACGTGATTCTTTGTGAGCGCCTTGTGCTGCAGCAGCGAGCTGAGTTTCCTGGCGTCATGACGACGCGTATTTCCACCCATGCTCCTCTTGCAGCTGGACTTGCGAATACCCACTCGGAAGCGAGGCGAGCTGCGATCGGATCTGCGATCGCGGAGCTTCGATGCGAAGAAATTTCTTCGTCGGGGAGCCAGCATTTTCAATGCGTTGGGATTAACACGGAGGTCTTCGGGATTGCCCAGGCGGCGCACCTCGCTGGCATCCCGTTCGCCTCGGCACTCGTCGCGACACACCTTCTCGGGCCCACGGCGGGACCGGACCGCTCGCGCTTCCGCTCGGAAGCGCTCAATAGCCTCGGTGAACTCGTTCTCGGCTGGCTTCACGCCGGAGCGCCCGGACTACCGCACTCCTGATTCGAGTGAGCTCGTCAGCTTCCGTAGCTAGAGTTTGTTGTCGACTTCGACGTCGATGCCTGCCATCTCGAGGAGTTTGAGGGCGTTGCTTGTCTTTACGACACCGTCTCGAAGCCGATAGTCAAACAGCATCTCGTCGCCTTCCATGACGTCGGTGAAGTGTGCATTGATGACGTGATCCCGCTCTTCCTCAAGTGCCGAAAGCGCGATGTCATGCGTCGCGGTTAACCCGGACGCACCTCGATCGAGGAGATGCGCGAGGATCGCGCGAGCTCCAATATGACGGGCGCGTGCGTTGGTTCCACGCAGGAGCTCATCGAGGAGAAAGAAGATAGGGGGCGCGGCTTCGGATTCTTCGACGACTCCCCGAAGCTTCGCGAGTTCCGCGTGAAAATAGCTAGCACCTTGCTGCAAGGAGTCGTCGACGCGCATCGACGCGCGCAAGCGCATTCGCCTCAGACGCAATGATTTGGCGAGGACGGGACCGCCGCAGAGCGCAAGCGCGATGTTGAGGCCTACGGCCCGGAGCATCGTGGACTTTCCCGCCATATTGGAGCCCGTAATGATCACGCAGCTACCAGACTCGCCTAGTGAAATGCTATTCGCGACCCGTGCCTGGGCGCCGAGTAGCGGATGAGCGAGCTCTTCCGCCTGAAATACAGGGCCGTCTTCGCCGATGTCGGGAATGGTCGCGGATTCATCCACGTCGAGCAGTGTCGCGAGCGAGGAGAGCGCTTCGACTTCGCCGAGCGCGTCGAACGCTCCTTCGAGTTCCTGCCCAACTTCGCGATTCCAACGCTCTAGCCGGTAGAGCACATGCAAGTCCCAGCAGGTCGCGAGGTTCACAAAGAAGTGCAGCGGAAACTGAGTGTAGAACTCTGCAAAGCCCGCCCAGCGGTCGAGCGATCGCATGTACTCCGAGGGCGGCTGCCCGCCGGCGAAAGTACGCTCTCGAAGTGAGCCGAGTAAGGATGACGAGGGCTTCATCTTCTCGATTCGAACCAACATCTCCTTCAGCGATTCGAGATAGCCTCGCCTCGCGGCGATCAGCTGAAAGGCATCGATCGCTCCCTTGCCCGCGCCGAATACGACCACCAGCTGCAAGGCTCCTGCGATCGCGAACGCGTACATCGAAACGAGCCCGGCCTTCGCGGCAAAATAGAGCCCCAAGGTAAGCGGGGGAAGAATGTGTATGAGCGCGACGAGTCCCTTTGAGACCGTCGGCTTTCGTTTCGTAAACTCCAAAAACGGCGCGGGATCGATTCGCCCTTCGCCTTGCGCGAGTGCGGCGGCCACTTCGAGGTCTTCCCTTAGATCGAGATCCCCGGCGAGCTCTTGCACGGCTTCTTGCCGCGCGACAATCGTGTCTTCCTCTGCGGCACGTCCGAGCCATACGCTAAGCGTCGCCATGCCCCGAACCGTGTGCGAGACATCCATCCGCTGGCAGAGCGAGCCTTCGCCAACCAGGTCGATATCGCCCGCGTACGCATGTCCAGCCTGCGCAAGACCGGATGGTGCGAGCTCGGTCAGTGCCCCTGCCGCGCGTGCAAGATGGCGATGATGAATATCGGCTCGCGCCCGGGCGGCTCGTTCCTTTCGCTCGTCGCGCGCGTGCAACACGACGAGGACAGCGAACGCGATCGCCAGCACGCCGCCGAGCGCGGCCCAAAGAAGTGAGCCTCCGAATCCCGAGACGATAAAAACAACCGCGCCGAGGAATGAAAGCAGGCGAAGCGATGACCATCTCGCGCCTCGCTTCGCGAGTTCTTCGGCTTCGGCGAGCGCCGCAGCTTTTCGGGTTTCGAACTCTTCCGTCGATCGAGCCATAGGGCATCGCAGCGCCTTTTCGCGTGGGGCGCAAGCGCTCAATGAAAATCCTGCCGTGGAGTCCAAGTGGCTCGCAGGGATGGACCTTTCGCCCGAAGGCTGGAGGCGCGCTCCGGTCAACGAACGACGTGCGCTATCGATCGACCATCGCGGCTCGGATTGACTCTATTTCCGAAGACGGCGACGCGAGCGATTTCAAACGCGCACAAGTCCCGACCTCCCATCCGGCAGGTCGAGACTTCGGGGATGTCGTCTCAGGTGGCGTCGGCTTCTTCGAGGGTAATCGTGCGCTCGGTCTCGCTTGCCGGCAGGACGATCCAGACAAGCTTCGCGTCTGCGTCGTAGATCCAGCCCTCGCCGTCGGCGTCGAGCGCGTCGAAGGCATCGCTGTCGGCCGCCGCTTCTAGGGCCTCACCGCCGATTTGAACGTTTGTTGTCACCGCTTCGCGGCGCACGCGGAGCAGGAGCGGCTCTGGCGCCGCACCGATGGTGATCGTCCCCCCGTTTGCGGTGACCGGTGTGGCTTCGCCTTCCTCGTGGTGAACGTTGAAGGTGGTCTCTCGACTGTCGGGCCAAATCGCGAGCGTGAGCCGCCCGTTTGCGACCGGACGTCCGAACTGGGTGAACTCGCTGCGAATGTGCATGGGAACGATGGCACCTGCCCGAATGAAGATCGGGATGCGCCCTCTTTCAGTCGCTCCCTCGTAGTTCACAATCTCTTCGACGGGGCTTCGCGGCGCCGCGCTTTCATCCCAATAGTCGTACATCGCAGTCGCGGCCGGGTCGCTGAGCGGCACATTCCGGATTCCTCCTGCCTCAAGTACCGGCGCCACCAGGAACGCGTCGCCGACTCGGTAGAGCCAGCCATTTCGGCGCCACGCGCGGGCATCGTCACCGACGGGCTGCACGATATTGTCACCGCCTGCGTACGCTTCCTGCGCCAGGCTGAACCAGAAGGGGACCATCTCGCTGTGAAGGTTCGCCCAGTATCGGTAGAGCTCGATTGTCTCTTCCGTTCGTTCCTCGATATTCCAGGGCTCGAGATTCGCTCGCCCGTGAAGCTGGAAGAAGGGCATCATGCCGCTCAGCGCGGTCCATCGTGCGAAGACTTCCTGGTCGAAGGGAATGGTCATCGTGAGATCGTTTTCGTCGCGGTCGAGGTAGCCGCCGATATCGGATCCGATAACGACGTATCCCTCGCGCGCCGATCGGAACGTGTGGTCGAGAACATCGAGTACGCCGCCCCAATCGCGATGATTGTCCCCCATCCAGACCACCGGCGCGTGCTCTGGCCGCGCGTAGAAGCGGGCAGGGTGATCGTACGAAACGTCGTACCCACGGACCATCGTCAGGAAATCACGGCCACGTTCTCGCACGCCGTAGCGCAAGAACTCTTGGTAATAAGCGGCCGAGTAATCGTTGAAGTCGATTTCCCCTTGCGCGGTCTGAACGGGCGGAAGCTCGCCAGGGGTGGTCCGAATATAAACCTCGCCGAAGTCGAGCTTCCAGCCGTCGATTCCCATGCCGAGAACGAGGTCTTGCTGCTCGCGCCACCACGCGACGGCCTGCTCGTTAAAGAAATCGATACCGGCGCCGTCGCCCTTCCACCAAAAGTAGAGCTGTCCATCGTTGACGTAGAAGTCGCAGGTTCGCCCTTCTTGGAAGTTGGATGCGGGGCCGATGTAGGTATCTCCGCCGATTTCCGCGTCGATGCCGGTGCGATTGATCATCTGCGTGGTCCACAAGACGATGCGAATGTTCTGCTCGTGAAGCTGATCGACGAGGCCTTCGAAATCGGGATAGCGATCGGGATTCGGAATGAGCGTGTTGTAGTGCGTTTCCCAGGGACTATCGAGAACGACCGCGCCGACGGGGATGTCCCGACTCAAGAAGCCTTCGATGAAACTCTCCGTATCGTCGCGGTCCGAGATATCCTTGCTAATCCACGGCTCGAATGCCCACGGCGGAGAGTAGAGTGGGGGGTCCGCGATCTCTTCGTACTCGCCTTCGTATTCGCACTCGGGCGGAGGAGGTGACGTGTCCATTTCGGCGTCCATCGTGTCCTCCGCGGCGTCAACCGACGCGTCCAAGACCTCATCATCATCGCCGCAAGCGGCAAAGCAGAGACAGGGGGCGATCAGGATTCCGGTTTGAAGAGCTCTTCGGAAGTGGGCGCGAGAGAAAGTGAATGCCATACGGGTAGGATCTCCGGCGTGGACTTCCCGTCAAGGCCTACCGAAACCATTCGCTCATCGAGTTGAGGCCCGGGATGAATGTTATGGCTTTCTATTGGGCTATTGGGGCCATTTTGGTCGCCTTTGAGGAGCGAGCGGTGTTCCGTGAAGCTCGCGATCCGATTCTCTCGTACTGGCTACGAGCAAAAAGACCCGACACTCCGATGTTGTATTGGAGCAGAGAACACTTGGTGTAGGGTGTTCTCCGTTGTGTGGGGCGAAAGGCGGAAGCGATGAGACATGGTGGAGACCGCGTGGCGGCGGTGCTGAAAGAACAAGGGGTTCCCTGCATCTTTACGCTCTGTGGCGGGCACATCTCTCCGATTCTCGTCGGGGCCAAGGACGCTGGCATTCGAGTGATCGATGTTCGCGATGAAAAGAATGCGACCTTTGCGGCGGACGCCGTCGCTCGCATGACCGGGCGCGCCGGCGTCTGCGCGGTCACCGCGGGTCCGGGGCTTTCGAACGCGGTCACCGCTTTAAAGAACGCGCAGATGGCGCAGACCCCGATCGTGATCTTCGGTGGCGCGACGGCGACGATTCTCCGGGGGCGTGGGTCCCTACAGGACATCGATCAGCTCGAGTTGATGAAGCCCGTCACGAAGTGGATGGCGCGCGTTACGAGCGTCCCTGCGATCGAAGCGACGGTCCGAAAGGCGTTTGAAGTCGCCGAGAGCGGAGTGCCCGGACCGGTATTTGTCGAGATCCCGGTGGACCTGCTCTACCCCGAAGCGGTCGTTCGTGAGTGGTACATGAAAGAGAGCGGGCTCGAAGGCGCTGAGTCGTTCGCGGGCAAAGCGATGGGCAAGGCGATGGAGGCCTATCTCTACAAGCAGTTTCACCTACCGGGGACGCCCCAGTTTAGCCTTCCAGAACCCTTGGATTTGCTCCGCAAGCGCGCCGGTCATTCCGAGGTTGAGGAGGTCGCGAGCATGCTGCGAAAGGCCGAGAAACCGATGCTCGTGATCGGCAGCCAAACCATGCTGGGGCAGACTCGTTCGGACGCGGAGCGACTTGCGTCCGCCGTGAACGCTCTTGGAATCCCAACCTTTCTCGGCGGCTCTGCTCGTGGTCTTCTCGGCGCCGGAAACGAGCACCAGTTTCGGCACAAACGGAGCAAAGCGATGCGCGAGGCAGACCTCTGCATTGTCGCGGGATTCCCATTCGATTTTCGGATGAAGTATGGGCGCGGGTTTGGAAAGAAGACAAAGGTTGCCGCGGCGAACCTCAACCCGGTCGAGCTTCGAAAGAACAAACGACCGGATGCTGCGCTTTGGATGCATCCAGCGCGCTTCCTAGATCGACTCGCATCGGTGATGGGCGACCCAGCTCCGCGGCATGCCTGGTTTGAAACGCTGCGCGGAAGAGAGCGAGCGCGGGACGAGGAGATCGCCGCGAAAGCAAAGAGTGATGGCGAGCTTGTCGACCCGCTCCATTTCTTTTTGCGTCTCGAAGAGAAGCTTGCGGATGATTCCGTGCTTATCGTCGATGGCGGCGATTTTGTGGCGACCGGGGCTTATATCCTGAGACCGCGTACGCCTCTTGGCTGGCTCGACCCTGGCGTCTTCGGAACGCTG
This sequence comes from Myxococcota bacterium, assembly GCA_020629955.1. Classification (GTDB taxonomy): domain Bacteria; phylum Myxococcota_A; class Polyangia; order Polyangiales; family Houyiibacteriaceae; genus JAHDCI01. The sequence continues at coordinate 6,792 of JAHDCI010000068.1, forward strand.
GGCGTCGGCGGCGGCTTCGCGATGGGGGCCTGCGCGATTCGCCCGGAGAGTGAGGTTTGGCTGATCTATGGTGACGGTTCGAGCGCGTACTCCATCGCCGAGTTCGATACCTACGCGCGTCATGGCATGGCTCCGATTGCCGTCATTGGCACCGACGCGAGCTGGGCACAGATTGCACGTGACCAGGTGACGTTGCTCGGCGACGCTGTGGGTACGGAGCTTGTTCGAAACGAGTACCATAAGGTTGCAGAAGGGTATGGCGGAGTCGGGCTGCTCTTGACGGACCCGTCGAAGGTGGACGAGACGCTCGACGAAGCAAAACGCATCGCAAGCGAGGGACGTCCCGTTTGCATCAACGTTCACATCGCCAAGAGCGACTTCCGAGAAGGTTCCATCTCGATATGAAAAGCAGGCTTTTTCTCGCGGCGCTCTCACTCGCGACGGTCTGGCTCGCATTGTGTGCGGAGACCACGGCACTCGCAGACGTTGCTCCTGAGCTGCCGAACGTTGCCTCGGATCGAACGCTGGAAGTGACGGTACCGGATGCTCCAGAAGGCAAAGCGTTCTTTGCGTATCCGGTCGATAACTCAGGCGGTCCGCCGATGCCAGAAGTGGTGCGTCTCGAAGGGACTCAGCTTCTTCACTTCAGCAATCGTGCGTCCGCGCCCTCTATCTACCTCGCCGATGCGGACTACGCAGGGGATGGCACCGACCTCGAAACCGTCGCGGAGCAGATTGGCCGCGCGGTTCTTCCACCCGCAGAGCGCCCCATCTGGGTTGTCCCTCTTGGACAGCCGAATCTTTATCTCGAGCCGGTCCCGAACGGGTTTCGTCTCCGCGGGACGATGCGACAGCTGAATCTCTTTTTTCTCGGTTTTCTGATCGTACCCTTTCTCTTTTTCCTTCGTTCCCGGCTCGCGCGAAAGGCGTCATCGTGAAGAATTCAAAAGCTCTCTTTCTCGTCATGACGACGCTCCTTGCGACGCATGCCGCGCGCGCGGATGTCGTGCCCCTGGGTGGTGGCGTCCGCGTTCAAAGATCGATTCAGATCAGTGCACCGCCGGCGCCCGCCGGAAAACTTTTTGTTCTCTACCCTCACAATCCTAGTGACGGAGCTCCGCTCGAGAACGTCGTCCGGCTCAATACGCCCCAGGATTTGCGCGTCGGCACCCACTCGCAAAATCCATCGGTTTACCTCGTCGATGCTGGATATGCGGGCAATGGTTCCGACCTGAACTCTCCGATCGGAGAGATCCCCCTTCCATCAAATACGGCGCCGAGTGGTTCGCCCCCGAGCGTCGTCGTGAACGTTCGCGTTGTGCCACAGGGGGAGGGATTCGCCCTTGAGATTGGCGATCCACGAGAGGCTCCGCCGATTTCGATCTTCACCGGCCGCCGTGAAGAAGCTCCGTCTGCCCCCGCAGTTCAAGACGAGGCTCCGATGGAATCGGAAGGGAGCCCAGCGAGCCCTACCGAAAATACCGCCGAGGAAAGCTCTGCGAGCGAAAGTGCACCGCAGGATAGCGGAGGTTGTTCTGCGAGTGGTCTCGCGCTCTCATCCTCTCTTTGGTGCGCGGCGCTGCTTGCGATCGTTTGGCGCCGGTCCTTCAGCGCTTAATCTTGTCGAGCGCAGCCTCGAGCTCATCGAGATCGAGCGTTCGTAAGAGCCCGGCAACACGTTTCCGTTGTCGGGCGAGGCCGCTTCCCTTGCGGATTTGACCGAATGCGAGCGCCTCTCGTTGAATCTCTTCATCGAGATCGAGCTTCGCGAGCGCCTGCGCTGGAAGCTTGGCGAGCGTATTTGCGAGCTTTTCAAGGCGCGCCTGATTGTCTTTCCGCTCCGCTCGACGCTTGCTGCGCGAGACGTACCCATCGTCCTCTTCGCCCTCGGGGATGCTGGTATCAATCATTTTCTTCCGTCGGCCCATTCGCGGAGCTTTGCACCAGATTGAGCGACTGACGAGGCGCGAGCGGGTCATCGTTGAGGGATCCGCGTGGTTGTCGTACTTTTCTAGTGCGGGGATCAGATCGCTCGAAGGAATGATCTTTCGTCACGGGCGCCGAGGCGAGCTTGGGTCGACGAACGACATGCCGAGTATATCGAAGGAAGAGCGAGGCTCGGATCGGCGTTCCTGGTGGAAGAGGGCCCTTCCGGCGATTTGAACCACGCACAAGGATGTGAGTACGTACCTTTGCGCTTCTGATGTTCTCGATGAGTTTGCTTGGCACACAAGCCCGGGCGCATGTGTTCGTGGAGCGAACGGGGTGGTCCCGGATGCCGTCGAAGCGGAAATGGCAGACACCGCAGGCGTCGAAAGGCTCTCCCCAACCGACTCAAGTGATTCGAGCTACCGAACAGGGCGGCTTGTCGGGAGAATCGCTGGAGGCGTTTGTGGGGTGGCTGCGTTCCTTTGGTGGCGGCGACGAAAGCAAAGCGAATAACCCTTCGTTTCTTCCCGGGATCTCGCTCGCTTCCCGGCGCCAAGAAAATTTGCTACTTATTCCGCTTGTCCGAAAACGACGAGACCGAAGCCGGCCGCCGTGATCGACAAAGGGCCGGTCCCGGCACGAAGATTCGAAGGTCCGCATCGTAGCGGCGCAGGAGTAGAGATGAGCGATCAGAAAATCATCAAGGGCGGAACGATCGTCACAACCGAGCGTGAGTTCGTGGGTGATGTGCTGATCTCGGGTGAGACGATTCAAGCGGTTGGTGTCGATCTCGATGCGCCTGGCGCCGAGGTGATCGACGCCAGCGGCGCTTACGTGATGCCAGGCGGTATTGACCCGCATACGCACATGGAGCTTCCTTTCATGGGAACGGTCGCCTCCGAAGACTTCTTCACCGGAACCTCCGCAGCCGTCGCTGGCGGTACGACCTCGATCATCGACTTCGTCATTCCTGCGCCCCAGGAGCGGATCCTTGACGCGTACAATAAGTGGCGTGGCTGGGCCGAAAAAGCCGCCGCGGACTACTCGTTCCATGTCGCGATCACCTGGTGGGACGACTCGGTGCACGCCGATATGAAAACGCTCACCGAAGAGCACGGCGTCAACAGCTTTAAGCATTTTATGGCCTACAAAGGCGCCATCATGTGTGATGACGAGGTCCTCGTGAACTCGTTCTCGCGCGCGAAGGAACTCGGAGCGCTTTGCACGGTGCACGCCGAGAATGGCGAGCTTGTCTATCGACTTCAGGAGCAGGTTTATAACGCGGGCTTCCATGGTCCTGAGGGGCATCCGCTCTCCCGTCCGCCCGAAGTGGAAGGCGAAGCGGCAAACCGTGCGATCCGTATCGCCGAAGTTCTCGGGGTGCCGCTTTATCTCGTACACACCTCGTGCATCGATGCGCTCGAGGCGGTGACCCGTGCACGACTCGAGGGGCAGCGCGTTTTCGCCGAAGTCCTTGCGCAGCACTTGGTCATCGACGACTCGGTGTATCGCAACACGGACTGGGCGGCCGCGGCGCATTACGTGATGAGCCCGCCTTTTCGAAGCAAGGAACACCAGAGCGCGCTTTGGCAAGGCCTACAGTCCGGCATGCTTCAGACGACCGCGACCGACCACTGCTGCTTCTGCACCGATCAGAAAGCGATGGGCCGGGAGGATTTCCGGAAGATTCCGAATGGAACGGGCGGCGTTGAAGATCGCATGAGCGTGCTTTGGCACCATGGCGTTCGCAGCGGAAAGCTCACGCCGAGTGAGTTCGTTGCCGTCACCAGCACCAATACCGCGCGCATCTTTAATATTCATCCGAAGAAGGGTTCGCTCGCGCCCGGTGCCGACGCGGATATCGTCATCTGGGATCCGAACAAGACCCGAACGCTCAGCAAAGACACGCACCATCAGAACGTCGACTTCAATATCTATGAGGGCATGGAAGTCACGGGCGCGGCGGCGATTACGATCTCACGCGGAAGCGTCGTGTGGAAGGATGGCCAGCTGCACACGGTTCGCGGCGCCGGAAAGCATATCGAGCGTCCGTGTTTCCCGCAGTACTGGGATAGCCAACTCAAGCGCAATGAATTCGGCAAGAGCACGCCGGTGAAACGCGACTAATGTCCGGAGGACATGAGCCAGCGGGTAGCGACCTCCTCTACGGGATTGATGACATTCCGCCCCCCGCGGAATCGGTCGTCCTTGGGCTGCAGCATTACCTCACGATGTTCGGCTCGACGGTGGCCATTCCGCTCATCATGGCGGAGCACCTCGGCATTCAGGATGATCCCGAGAAGCTCGGCTGGCTCATCGGCACGATGTTTTTCGTGTCCGGAATTGCGACGCTGCTTCAGAGCACGTTTGGCAACCGTCTCCCGATCATTCAAGGCGGCACCTTCTCCTTTTTGACTCCCGCGATCACGATCTGCGGGATGGCGGGCCTCGCCGACCAAGGCTTCGAGGTCAAGATGCAGCATATCCAGGGGGCCGTGATCATCGGCGGAGTCGCCCAGATGGCGATCGGCTACTCCGGGCTGATCGGAAAGCTGCTTCGCTTTGTGGGGCCGGTCACGATTGCGCCTACTATCGCTTTGATCGGTCTCGCCCTTTATCCTTTCGGTGCGCCCGAAGCGGGCCGCCACTGGGGGATCGGCGGACTGACCATCGGGCTCATCATTCTCTTTTCGCAGCTTCTTCGAAAGAAGCATCGCGCGTTCGAGCTCTTCCCGATTTTGCTCGGAATGGGCGGCGCATGGCTGACCGCGATCGTGCTCACGCAGGCGGGCGTATTCCCGGAAGGCCATCCGGCACATTGCTCGTTCGACAAGGTTGCGGTGGCCGAGTGGATTCGTATCCCAATGCCTTTCCAGTGGGGCATGCCGGTGTTCTCCCTTGCGGCCATCGTCGGAATGATGGCCGGGGTGATCGCGTCCATCGTGGAATCGGTCGGCGACTACTTCGCTTGCGCTCGTCTCGCAGGGGCGCCCGTTCCGAGCCCGAAGATTATTAGCCGGGGCATTGGCACCGAAGGTCTCGGCGGCCTTATCGCCGGCGTGTTTGGCACCGGAAATGGCACGACGAGCTACAGCGAAAATATCGGCGCGATCGGTCTCACTCGCGTCGGCTCCCGCCGCGTCGTTCAGGTCGGCGCGGCGATCATGATCGTGCTCGGCGTGACCGCGAAATTCGGCGCGCTCTTTACGACCATTCCGCAGCCGGTTGTTGGCGGCATGTACTGCACGCTCTTCGGCATGATCGTCGCTGTCGGTCTCTCGAACCTGCAGCTCATCGACATGAACGCCCCGAGGAACCTCTTTATTATTGGGTTCTCGTTCTTCATGGGGCTCTCGGTTCCGCAGTATATGAACGCGAACCCGCTCGAGGTTGCCGAAGGGGCGCACTGGGCGATGGCGATGCTTGCCGATATCGGAAATACGCTCGGCAAGACAGGCATGGCTGTTGGCGCTACCATTGCGCTGATTTTGGATAACACCGTCCCAGGGACCGCGAAGGAACGCGGCCTTGAGGGCTGGGGCGCGAACGCCGCCCAAGATGACGCCCCGAGCGGGGCCACCACGAGCGCAGAAAGCGCTTCGAAGAACGAGGAAGAGTGATGAGCAGCTTTGAATTCTCCGCGCGTAGCTACGAGTTTACGACCTACGTCGATTGCAAAAACTGGATTGGCGGCGAGTGGGTCGACGCTCAGAGTGGCGAGACCAAGCCGGTCGATTGCCCCCGTCACGGAAAGGCGATGGGCAACGTCGCGTGGTCTGCGACGAGCGACGTTGACGCCGCTGTCGCCGCTGCCGCCGCAGCGTTTCCGGGCTGGAAAGCAACGCCTCTGAAGGAGCGCGCACAGGTCTTTTATCGCGCGAAGAAGATCATGGAGGACAAGCTCGAAGAGCTCTCCTGGTTGCTCTCTCACGAGAACGGCAAGACCATCGCGCAGGCTCGCGGCGAAGTTCTGAAGGCGATCGAGTGTATGGAGTTCGGTTGTTCGCTTCCGAATGTTGCCCAGGGCGATCAGCTCGACGTGAGCCGCGGCATCAACTGCGCGACGACCCATGAGCCTGTCGGCGTTTGCGCCGGCGTTGTCCCGTTTAACTTCCCGACGATGGTCCCTCTTTGGATGCTTCCGCAGGCGATCGTCAGCGGCAATACCTTTGTGCTCAAGCCTTCCGAGCAGGTTCCGTACGGCGCGATGCGCCTCGCAGAAGTCTTTAAGGAAGCCGGTCTCCCGGATGGTGTTTTGAACATCGTGAACGGCGGCAAAGAGACGGTCGAAGCGCTGTGCGACAACGAGACCATCAAGGCTCTGGCGTTTGTCGGCTCGACCAAGGTCGCAAAGATCGTCTACGAGCGGGGCGCAAAGACGGGCAAAAAAGTTGTCTGCCTGGGTGGTGCGAAGAACCACCTCGTCGTGGTTCCCGACGCTGAGATCAAGCTTACGTCCGAAACCGTTGTCGCCTCGGCCTATGGCTGCGCCGGTCAACGCTGCATGGCCGCCTCGGTCATGGTCGCCGTCGGTGATGTTCAGCACATCATCGACCGCATGGTCGAGATCACCGAAGGCATGACCCTCGGTCAGGATATGGGCTCGATCATCAACCCGCAGAGCGTGGAGCGCATCAATCGCTACATCACCGAAGCGGAAGCGAAGGGTGCGAAGATTCTCGTGGACGGCCGCGGTAAGACGGTCGACGGACAACCTGGAAACTGGGTTGGACCGACGATCATCGATGGCGTATCCCCTGATATGCCTGCAGGCTGCGAAGAGATTTTCGGACCGGTTCTCAGCATCATTCGCGTCGATACGCTCGATGAAGCGATCGCGATCGAAAACGACAACGCCTACGGAAACGCCGCGGCGATCTTCACCACGAATGGTGGAGTTGCGCGCTATGCGATCGATCGATTCGAAGCCGGCATGTGCGGCGTCAACATCGGCGTTCCGGTTCCGCGCGAGCCTTTCGCGTTTGGCGGCTGGAATGATTCGAAGATCGGCCATGGCGATATGACCGGCTACGATGGTTTCAAGTTCTGGACACGCCCGCGGAAGGTTACGCGCCGCTGGGAGATGGCGTCCGACGCAACCTGGATGAGCTAGCGCGTCCTGCGCTGGAGAAAAGCCTCGGGAGGTCCTTCCGAGGCTTTTCTTGTTTTGAGCGTCCTTGAAAATCGCAGCGGGCACTTTTCAGAAGCTGTGCTCAGCCTGTAGGCTCCCGTCCCCATGACGACTCTGAATCGGCGCGCCTCGCGCCTCGCGCTCTGTCTTCTCACTCTGAACGCTTGCTCCGACGAAGCGGAAGAGCCTGCTGCATCGGAAGCTCCGGTCACGGACCCGGCGGAAGAAGTTCCTGACGAGGTCGAAGCACCACCCCCGCCGTTTCGCTCTCGCTGTCTTGAGGTCGAGATGAACGGGGACGCGCCAGTGGTGTTGCACCGGCTCGCTGGCGATATGGTGCTGCACTCCGAGCTCGAACGAGCGTTCGAGGCCGATGGCCACGCAACGCAGACAGAGGTGGAGCAGCAGCCAAACGGCGCGGTGATTCGATGGACGCTTATCGAGAAGTTCGAGGAAGAACGTCAGAGCTACCGAAACGGGGGCTTTCGCCAGCGGATCGCAGAACTCGCGAGCGGAGTCAGTCCTCAAGAGGGATTTGAGAATCCGCAATATCGGACGTTTGAGGTTCGTGCCCCAACGCGAGACGAAAGAGAGTTTCTCTACACGGTTGTAAACACTCAGCAGGAAGGACGCGCCTCGCGAGTCAGCACGCGCTGCATCGATCACGCACATCCCGGTCCGCTCACGTTCTCCGCGTTCGCGGAGTGGGGTTGGCTGCCTGCCGAGCTCGCCGCTGCAGAGTCTCTTGCCGAAGGAGTCGTTCGAACTGCGAGTGTTGGTCCAGAAGGAGTCGCACTTGTTCTGGAAGGACTTGATATCTCGGACGTGGGAGCGCTCGAGGGGGTCTCCATTCGCCGTATCGAAGCTGGCCTCGAGCTGAGCCTTCCACCGACAAATGAGTTACCCACGGACGAGCCCGAGCCAATCGCCAACTGAGGCTTCTTCGAGAATTCGAAAGCGGCGACTTTGTCCTCGCTTTTTTGTTTTTGGTGTTTTCGATCCACGGACGAGGGCGCCTTTTCCAAATTTTTTTGATGTGAGTGTAGGCTGGTGAAGCACATTGGAGGTTGCCTAAAACGGTCACGGTCCATCGGTCCGATTCTTTGATCTCAGCGGATTTTGTCACTCATAGGGGTTTCAGTGAAACTCGAACGGAGATCATAATCATCAATGAAAACAGCTAAATCGTTTCGCTCTCGCTAGATAATTCCTTGAAATCGATATTCGGCCGCGCGTAGGGTTGAGCCTCGGGGAAGGGTATTTTGATGAATATGCGATTGTTATTCGTAGCGCTCGGGGTGAGCGTTATGGTCGGCTGCTTCGATCCTATCGTTGGTGAGCCATGTATTTCTGGGCAGAGCAGCTGCGGCGACTATTGCGCCGACTTGCAGACGAACGATGAGAACTGCGGAGCATGTGGAAACGTGTGCACCGGAGGCGAAATCTGCATGGAGGGCGAGTGCGCGCTGCCTTGTGCTGGAGTTCAAATTCAGTGCGGTGATGTCTGCGTTTCGACCGATATCGATAACAATCACTGCGGCGAATGCGGAAACGTATGTGCCGATGGAGAAGTTTGCAGCGGCGGCGAATGTGACCTCGCCTGCGGCGGCTCCACACCCTTCCGCTGTGGCGACGGCTGTGTGGACACGGACGTCGATACCGCCAACTGCGGCGAATGTGGAAACGCCTGCGCCGAAGGGGAAGTTTGCTCCGGCGGCGCATGTGGACTCGCCTGTGGTGGCGCGACCCCAACTCTCTGCGATGCGGCCTGCGTCGACACGGATACCAATCGCGCTCACTGCGGCGCTTGCGGAAATGCCTGCGGAGAAGGCGAAGTTTGTTCCGAGGGCGAGTGCACACTCTCCTGCGGGGGTTTGACGCCGACCCAGTGCGGCTCGGGTTGCGTTGATACCGATACGAACCGTCAGCATTGCGGCGCCTGCGATAACCTCTGCGAGGCAGGCGAAGTTTGCTCCGGTGGAATGTGCGGCATCAGCTGCGGTGGGGGTACGCCCACTCAGTGCGGAACGGGCTGTGTCGATACGGATATCGACCGCGACCACTGTGGTGCATGTGACAACGCGTGCGCCGACGGTGAAGTGTGCGTCGAAGGCCTCTGCGGTCTTTCGTGTGGTGGGGATACGCCCGAGCGCTGCGGGAACAGCTGCGTGAACACAGAATCGAACCGCTTCCACTGCGGAGGCTGTGACATCGTTTGCGCGGATGGCCAGGTATGCTCGGAAGGCGTCTGCTCGGCCTCGTGTGGCGGTTCCACCCCGGACCTCTGTGACGAGGACTGCACCAATCTCTCCACCGATGAAGAGAACTGCGGCGCCTGCGATACGTTCTGCGCCTCCGGCGAGGTTTGCACCGACGGCGTTTGTGAGCTTTCGTGTGGCGGCTCCACCCCCGACCTCTGCGCTGGCGGCTGCGTCGACACGGATGGGAACCGCGATCATTGCGGCGCTTGCGATAACGCATGCGCAGCCGGCGAAGTCTGCTCCGGCGGGGTTTGCGGTCTCTCCTGTGGGGGCGGCACGCCCGACCTTTGCGGCGACGAATGCGTCGACACCAACGACAACCGCAACCACTGCGGCTCGTGCGGCAATGTCTGCCCTGCCGGCACCGTTTGCTCGGCTGGCGCCTGCGGCCTCTCCTGTGGCGGATCGACCCCCGACCTCTGCGACGGTGGCTGCGTGGATACCGATAGCAACCGCGATCACTGCGGTGCGTGCGGAAATGCGTGTGGCGATGGCGAGGTTTGCTCGGGAGGCGTCTGCGGTCTTTCCTGCGGCGGTGGCACCCCTGACCTCTGTGGTGACGAGTGCGTCGACACCGACACGAACCGCGGCCACTGCGGCGCCTGCGACGACGCCTGTGCTGCTGGCGAAGTTTGCACAGATGGCGAGTGCGGTATCTCGTGTGGCGGTACCACGCCGACCAACTGCGGAGGCGGCTGCGTTGATACCGACACGAACGGGCTCCACTGCGGCGCGTGCGATAACGCTTGCGCAGCTGGTGAGGTCTGTTCGGATGGAACGTGTTCGCCGGATTGCGGCGGCGGCTCCCCGGACTTCTGCGGAGGAGCGTGCACGGATACCGATACCGACGAAGCCAACTGCGGCGCGTGTGGCAATCGCTGTCCCACGGAAGAGACGTGTGTTGAGGGCTCCTGCGAACTCGTCTGTTCCGGCGCGAACCCAGACCTCTGTGGCGGAGCTTGCGTGAACACCGAGAGCAACCGAGAGAACTGCGGAGGATGCGGCGTTGTCTGCGGCGCGGGTACCGTTTGCGAGGGGGGCTCCTGCGTCATCTCCTGCGGCGCCGGACTCACCGAATGCGGCGGCGCGTGTGTGAACATCGATGCGGACCCGAACCATTGCGGCGCTTGCGGGAACTCCTGCGGAATGCTCGACAGCGCAACCGCGGCGTGTGTCGCCGGCAGCTGCCGATACTTCTGCGACGTACAGCGCGGCGACTGCAATAGTGACCTCGGCGCGGTAGGCAGCGATGGTTGCGAAACCTCGCTCTCAGACAGCGTCGCGAGCTGCGGCGCCTGCGGATCCGTCTGCGGCGCTGGCGATGTGTGCGTCGGTGGCGCTTGCGGTCGAACGACCGGGGGCCGGGAAAACGAAGAGTTCGACACGGGAACCGGGACCGGCGTCGACTACGATGAGACCGAAGACGGTCTGGTCCTTGATGCATCAGCTACGACCAATGACTACCTGTGGCTGCCGAATACAGACCAGAGCACTTTGACCAAGTGGGACCCGGTAACAAATACAGAGGTTGGTCGTTACTACGTGGGACTTGAGTCTGGCGAATGCAGCGGTCTCTGTTGCCATTCGAGCTCGTGCAATATGCCCAGTCGCGTTGTTGTCGACGGCGGCGGGGACGCGTACGTCGCGAACCGCGGTTTCGGCATGCAGGGAACGGTGACGAAGGTCGCCGCACGCCTCGAGGACTGCGTGGACCGAAACATGAACGGGCGCATCGACACGTCTACCGATGGGACGCCGATGCCGTGGAACGCCGATGGTGTCTCCTCGGACGAGTGCGTGTTGTGGAATGCGCCGGTAGATGCACCTGGGACTCTCCTCCGCGCGATCGCGATCGACGCAGGCGATGCGGCCCATCCCAATGGGTATCCTTGGGTTGGTTCCTTCAACGGTCGCCGTTTCTACAAGCTGGACCCAGATACAGGTGCAGTTCTCGTGGGGCCCGTTGGCGTGGGGTTTGCGCCCTACGGAGCGGTCGTTCTGAGCGATGGGATGCTCTACGCGAGCGGTCTTGGCACACGGACTCTTGCTCGGATCGACACCACCTCCGAGACTCCCACGTCGACCACATTAACCATCCCCGCAATCAGCGGAGTTGCTCAAGGGCACTACGGCATGACAGCGGATGGAAACGGTCGACTCTGGTTCTCGAACCAGCACGGTATCCAGGGGTATGATCCATCCACGGGGCAGGCAACCGGCAGCGTAAATCTAGGCTACGGTCGAATGCTCCTCGGCATCACCGCTGACGGAGATGGCCGGATCTGGAGCTCAGTATGGTCGAATCCGTTGAGCTTGGTGTATTGGGATGCGGACGACTTCAATCCAGGGGGATTGATTGCCCCGGCCGAGGTTTCTCAGATTGAAATGCCCGCTGGTTTCGCCAACGGCTCCGCGATCGGTTCCGATTCTTCGGGTACTCTCTGGTACACGAACTACGGCACAAGCGGCACGCGGCTCTTCCGCGTCAATCCAGACACGGGTGACGTTACGGCTCACGAAGGACCGGGCCGTGTCTACAGCTACTCCGACTTCACCGGCGGCGTTCGACGAATCGCGATTGCGACCGGTTCGTATGACGAGGTCTTCGACGGCATTTGTGCGAACCCAACCTGGGAGCGTCTCGTGTTCGATGCGACGACGCCCGCCGATGCGGAAGTCGAGTTTGTCGTCCGCACGGCCACCACGGTCGCCGGGCTCGATACTGCGGAAGCGGTCTCGATCGGAATCGCACCGACCGATTCCTCCCCGCATGACATCGCTGCCGCTCTCACAGCCGCCGGTGTGATGCCGCGGCGCTACCTCGAACTCACCACCATCCTGCGCGGTGTACCGGGAAGCTCCCCGATTGTTCGCGGATATGACATCGATTGGAGCTGCCCATGATTCGCTGGGCGAAGAGAACGCCGCTCTTCATGGCGGCGATGGTCCTTGCGCTGGGAGGGCTCACTCCGAGCGGCGCAAACGCGCAAGCGCGCAACAATCCTGTGCACTCGATTCGCCTTGAGGGTGGGGTGAGCTTCATGCTGAGCAACCCGCACCGAGACCTCTATGGGATCGGTGGCGGGGGCGGCGTCGGTTATGAGTTCCGTGTTCATGACTACGTTGGGATTGAAGCGCACTTTGGCGCCTACGTTTTTTCTTCCGCGGATCCGATCGTCGAGCTCGGTACCTATTTTGCGCCATCGCTCGGTGTTCGTTTTCACCCACTTCCTGAGCTTGAGGTCATGGACCTTTACCTCGCAGGGCGAGGCGCGTTGGTTCTCACCGGCGAAGTGACGCGATTCGGAATCGAAGCCGATCTTGGTGCGGAATTTCCTATCGGCGAGCTCTTTCGAGTCGGTCCCTTCGTCCGCTACGTGCACGTCTTCCAGCCGGATGCGAATGAGCTCGGACCGGCGAACGGTCAGTACATCGCTGCGGGCCTGACCGGAACGATTGCCTTTGGTGAGAACAACGACCCGACCGATGACGATGGTGACGGTATCTTTAGTGATGTCGATCGCTGTCCGGACGAAGCCGAAGACATGGACGCCTTCCAAGACGACGACGGCTGCCCCGAGATCGACAACGATCACGATGGTGTCGAAGACGGTTCGGACAACTGTCCCACGGTCTCGGAAGATATTGACGGCTTCGAGGATGAGGATGGCTGCCCCGATTCAGACAATGATGGCGACAGTATCGGGGACCTCACGGATGCTTGCCCGAACCACGCCGAAGACCTCGACGGAGACCGTGATACCGATGGCTGTCCGGACGAGGACGGTGCGCCCGTCGATGCGGACGGAGATGGAGTTCCCGACGCTGAAGACCAGTGCAACGGCGAGATCGAAGATATGGACGGCTTCGAGGATACGGATGGCTGCCCGGACCCGGACAATGACCGTGACGGAATCCTCGACGCGGACGACGAGTGTCCTCTCGCGCCCGCCAGCGAAGGCTCGGACAACGGCTGCCCCGCAACGGTGCGGATTACCGGGAGCGGCCTTCGTATTCTCCAGCGCATCGAGTTCCAGTCGGACTCCTCGCGTCTTCTGCGCAGGTCCGAAGCGGTTCTCGCCGAGGTTGCAGGCGTCCTGAACGCGAACCCGCAAATGTTCGTTCGGATCGAAGGACATGCGGACAACCGAGCCAGTGAAGAGTCGAACCTTCGTCTATCTCAGCAGCGTGCCGAGATGGTGCGTGACTGGCTCGTGGAGCACGGCATCAACGCGACGCGCCTCGAGGCGATCGGATTCGGTGAGAGCCGACCTCGTAACCGTGCCGACACGGATGAGGCGCATCGCTCGAACCGGCGCGTGGAGTTTGTCCTCCAGCCACGCTGATCGAGCGAATAACGGAGCAGAGCGGCCCGACCAGAAATGGCGGGCCGCTTTTCTTTTCGTCGGATAGATGTCGCAGTCAGAATGCCACGCCGAGGGCTGTATGAAGCGCGACGAACACTCGCTTTGGACCGAGACCCTCAATCGTGTAGTGAAGGTATTGAATCCCAATTCCGCCGGAGAGAACGAAATGACCGAAAATGGCCGTGTAGCCTCCGAGCGCGCTTGCATAGCCTCCGGGGCGACGCGTGTTCTCTGTACGCAGTGCTGCCAGGACGCCGCGGATTCCAACCCACCATCCTTCCGGCGCGGTGCCCTGGAAAAAGTATCGAAGGCCAAGCTCCAAGCCATAGCCACGATAGTCTTCCGCCTCTCCGAAAGGAGGTGAGAAGAGACGAAGGTGGGGCCCAATGTAGACCGACCAATGTGGAGCTACGCGCCGTTCGATTTGCAGATGCACGTATCCGAGGGCTGTGGTCAACGGGTCGACCTGAAGGGTCCACGCCGGACCAGAGGCTTCTTCGATTTCGGCGGGGGAGGACTGCGCGAACGCGCTGGCACTACGGAGAAAGATCACGACCAAAAGCGTTCGATACATCCCTTAGGTTGTGAGGGATTCGTCGTTTGCGCGAGCGGGGAGTGTTTCAGATTTTGCGGGAAGCGATCGCAAAAATGAGGCGTGTCGACGAGCCCGAGATCATTCGTCAATTTCATCGGGAAGCGGACTCGGTGACGAACGATTTGGTGCGCTGCGAGTGAAAATTGCGATGCCGGTGAATAGACCTCGTAGCGCCAGCAACCAGTTGACTATGGATATCGCCACCATTCTTCGCGCCTGGTCTGCTGGAACGCCCTTCGTTCGCGCTCTCGAACGTAGCCGGCGCACTGTGCAAATCGCGCGATGCGCGGTTGCGGCACCCCAGGAGCTTGGTTCACTGGTGGAAGATTTCGAAGCGATCGACCTCGTGGGCCGCCTCTGCAGCGAGAACGGCACGGTCATCGACATCGGAGGTCATGTCGGTTTGGTCTCTGGTTTGGTCAAGAGGGACCGCCCCGATGTTCGCTGTCTTGTTCTTGAACCGATCGCCGAGAAAGCGGCGTTGATTCGGCATTTTCTCAACGTCGAAGTTCGTGCGGTGGCGGCCGGAGATATCGCGGGCACGGCGGATTTCTTCGTCCACCGAGAGAGTTCGGCGCTCAGTTCTCTTCACGCGAGCGAGACGGGCGCGTCGGAAGACCAACTCGAACGCCGACAGGTATTGGTCTCCCGGGTGGACGATGAGGTGGCATTGGATCGTAAGATCGACGTTATCAAAATCGACGCTGAAGGCGCCGAACTTGCAGTGCTGCGCGGAGCCGAGCGAGTGCTCCAGGAATCTCGTCCCGCGATCGTCTTTGAAAGCGCTTGTCCCGAACGGGGCGCGAAGATTTTCGCGCACCTCGTCGAGCGTGGGTACCAAGTCTATGCGCCCAGTGATGCGCTGGCCCGCCGTGCACCGATGAACCTCGAGAGCTTCCTAGCAGCGCACACGTATCCGCGTCGCGCCTTGAATTTCGTCGCTCGAACCCGAGACCGAGCTCGGCAGGGATCGGGCACGTTTCCGAAAGAAGTCACCGCGATCAAGGCGGTCGGCTAGCACTTCGGTCTGAAACGAGCTTATCGTTCACACCAGTAGCGGAACCGAGTCCCGCAACCGCGGTCTGCCCAGTTATAACCGCGCATTCCCCACAGGTGAGCGCAGCGTGGGAAGGAAATAGAGTTCGGTTCCCCAGTCTGCCAGTCGGTGAAGTCGGTATCTTCTCCAGCCCACTCCCATCCCGCCGACCGGCTCATCTGAACGTAGCCGATCCACGCATTATCGGTGCTTAGCGCTCGCGTTTGGTCCGCGAGGAATGCCTGTTCCACTTCGTCGTTCACCGTAGCGAGGTGCATCCCTCGTCGCTGGCAATCTGCTTCGGCATCTCGCCACGATTGAGGCGCGTAGCAGAATGCGTAGCGCCCGCCTGCCACGAAGTCGCAACACTGCTCATCGGTTTCGCCATCGCAATCATCGTCGATTAGATTGCAAAGCTCAGGCGATCGATCCCGTACTTGCGCGCAGGTTGGCGCGCCCGCTGAACAGCTGCTGATTTGTCCTTCCTCGCAAGCGCCGAGAAGGCCCGTGTCGCACGCGCCGCCGGGTTCGAAATCTTCGTCGGATCGGCCGTCGCAATCGTTGTCCGCCCCGTCACAGACATCGCCCGGGCTTGAGGCGCCAACGCATGCACCGGGGACGCCGTCGCGACATTGCCGCACCCCGGGCGTGTCGCAGGCGGTGGTGCATGTTCGGTCCTCGTCAACCGAGCCGTCGCAATCATCATCCTCGCCATTGCAGGTGTCTGTGCCGGGAGAAGAGGCTCCGGTGCACGTTGAGGGCACGCCGCCGGAACACGTTTGCGTGCCAGGTGTTCCACAGGTGGTGGTGCATCCCGAATCTTCGTCGGTCTCGCCATCGCAATCGTCATCGCCCCCATTGCACACATCGATTCCCGGCGAGGAGGCTCCTGTGCACGCGGAAGGAGACCCGCCACTGCAGGTCAGGCTGCCTGCGGTGCCACAGGCGGTCGTGCAGCCCGTGTCCTCATCGGTTTCGCCATCGCAATCGTCGTCAACGCCATTGCACGTATCCGTTCCCGCGACCGACGGGGCGATACATGTAGAGGCAACGCCCGCCGTGCACATTTGGAAACCGACAGTGCCGCATGTCGTTGTGCACGACCCAAAATCTTCGTCGAAGCGCCCGTCACAATCGTCATCCTCGGCATCGCATGTGAGATCGTTTGCCGCGCACATTGCGTCGGGGCTTGCGTCCATCTCCATCGCGTCGGGGCTTGCGTCCATCTCCATCGCGTCGGGGCTTGCGTCCATCTCCATCGCGTCGGGGCTTGCATCCATCTCCGTCGCGTCGGGGCTTGCATCCATCTCCATTGCGTCGAGGCCTGCATCCATCTCGGTCGCGTCGCGCGCTGCGTCCATCTCCGTGGCATCGATGTCCGGCGCATCAATGCTCGAATCCGTCGAAGCGTCGTTCACGGTGGCGTCTTCGCCAACAAGGTCCGGATGAGAAACTCGACACGCACTGGCGAGCAAGAACAAGAAAAGAAGAGCTCTTCGCACATCGTGAGCTTAACCGAGCTTCCTCCAAGTCCGAAGGAGAGTCTTTGCGGCTCTGGCGCTTTGCAGCCGCGTATCCAGCCGCCGGTTGATCTATTCCGAGTCCCGCTTCGCGGGATGTTCACCCACTCAAACGCAATCCCATTGTCGCCACATCGAATCGAACGCATCTTCGCTCGCAACACTCCTGCGAGTCCGAACGGGACTGCTAACGAGCGTGGGCGAATCCCGAGTGGTGCGGGACGTCGTTCCCATAG
>JAHDCI010000068.1:23966-25656 GCA_020629955.1 Myxococcota bacterium
GGACTGCTAACGAGCGTGGGCGAATCCCGAGTGGTGCGGGACGTCGTTCCCATAGGCGGACACGCCGCATTCGGAGACGTCGAGCCCTTCCAGCTCGTGCTCGGCATCCACCCGGACGCCTTCTCCAAACATCTTCAAACCTCGCCAAATCACGAAGCTTGCGGCGAAAGAACCAAGTAGGGC
This sequence comes from Myxococcota bacterium, assembly GCA_020629955.1. Classification (GTDB taxonomy): domain Bacteria; phylum Myxococcota_A; class Polyangia; order Polyangiales; family Houyiibacteriaceae; genus JAHDCI01. The sequence continues at coordinate 24,150 of JAHDCI010000068.1, forward strand.
CGCGCCAACGCCGAGCGTCTGAATGCCAAGCTGCGTCGCTCCGCCACCCACAAAGAGCCCGACTTCTTTTCCAAAGAGCCCGACGGCGATCGTCCCGAATGCGCCACAGGTTCCGTGTACGCTGATTGCGCCGACGGGGTCGTCGATCTCCAATCTCTCGAGGAGAAAGACGCTCTCGGTGCACAGGATTGCGGCGATCGCTCCGGTGAGAATCGAAAAGCCCGGGCCGATAATGTCGCACCCCGCGGTGATACCGACGAGTCCCGCAAGTGCACCGTTGAGCGCCATCGAGAAGTCGAGTGCACCTGTGCGCAACTTGGTGTAGCCGAGAGCGACCAGGAATCCTGACGAGGCTGCAAGATTGGTCACCAGGATGATCGAGGCAATCGCGGCCGGCTCCTGAGCGGAGACGGTGCTTCCGCCGTTAAAGCCGAACCAGCCGAGCCAGAGGATCAGGACGCCGAGCGCAGCGAGTGGGAAGTTGTGCGCGGGCATTGGCTTCGCACGCTTTCCAAATCGGCCAATTCTTGGACCGACGACCATCGCGGCTGCCAGCGCCATTCCGCCACCCACGGCGTGCACGACGGTGCTACCCGCGAAGTCCCGAAAGCCCATCGTCGAGAGCCAGCCACCGCCCCAGACCCAGTGTCCGATCGTGGGGTAAACGATCGCGGTTGAGATGGCGCAGAAGATAAAGAAGGGAACGAGGCGGGCACGCTCGGCGACGGCGCCGCTGACGATCGTGCACGCGGTTGCCGCGAAGACGAGCTGAAAGAAGGCGAAGACAAGCACGGGCAGGGTGCCCACATCCGCTTCGGTTCCGTCGGGCGCGAAACCGCTCAATCCGATGAACGCGTTGCCTTCGCCGAACATGAACCCATATCCCAGCGTATAGAAGATTAGTGACGCGATGGAGACCACGCCAACGTTCTTCAAGAGCACGACCACGGCGTTCTTACGGCGGCAGAAGCCGGTCTCTACCAACGCGAAGCCGGCATGCATGAAGAAGACAAGAATGCTGGCGAAGATCACCCAGAGTGAATCAAGAAGTCCTTCTGACATAGAAGCTGAGTCTCCTCGAGTTCTGTAAACGCTCTGTTAACGAGCGTTTTCGTTTCGGGAAAAGCGTTCGCGAGCGGCTATCGGACGTTTGCTTCGTAGAGCGCGATCCAATCGCTCGGCGAAATCTTTTCGCAGAGCTCTCCGATGAGCTCGTAGGGAATCTTTTTGGGGTTTTTGAATCGCACGCAGCTCTTTCCCATATCCAGCTTGGTGCTGACTCGTGCGGCGTATTCTTGTTGAAACCAAGTGAGTAGTGCGTCGTCGGCGTAAAGACCCATGTGATAGAGCGCGATATGGCGCTTTTGCGAGGCTACGGCGAGGAACGGAAGCGGAAGCTCTGGGGTCACGTGGTAGCCGGCCGGGTAGAGCGCGTGGGGAACCACCCAACTAGGCATCCCGTAGTTGATTCGCGCTTCGAAACCGCTTGGGATGTGAGATTCAATGA
>JAHDCI010000301.1 GCA_020629955.1 Myxococcota bacterium
CACCGACCGAGAGAATGCGACCTTCCGAATCGACAAGCTCCGCGATAACGCGCGTGCTTTGAAGGTCGCGTGTTCCGCCCGGGAAGTTATGTCCCGTGCCGTGGTTTTCGACGACGACTTGCCAGTGGCGGTTTCCCTCGGCGTCGATGGCGCCCGGAAACGTGAATAAGCGAATCGCGCCCTCGAGCTGCTGCCGAACCTCGTCTCTTCGCGGCGCGCCGCCAACTTCTGCGATGGGAGAATGCGAAGCGAGCACGGAGTGCGATCGAATCCAGCCGGCGCGGCGGGAGAAATCACCGCCGGAGGGGAGCGCGCGCATATGACAGTCGACGCAATCCTGCCGCTGAACCTCGCCGCCGTAGGATTCTCCCGTCGCGATGGCGTGCTCGGTATTCCCGATTTGCACGCGTTCGCTTCGTGCGCCGGAGTAAGGGCTCGAGAGCCAGTGACCAAAGTCGTCGATGCCGGGGAGATGTTCTTCGCCGCCGATCTCTCGCCCTGCAAAAGAGCGATGACAGCTTCCGCAGAGGTTTGCGCGCGTCGCTGTCTCAATCCGCAGCGCGTCGACATGGGCTTCGATCGAGGCGGCGTCGGATGGGTTTGGGATCAAGGGATCGATGATGCGTAGCTCGTAGCTGCCGTTCCCATCCGGCCGCGCATTTTCGATCCCGTGGCAGACCATGCATGGAACGCCCGCGACCGACTGTGGCATGGGCTCGACCTCTTCTTCGATACGTCCCTGAAAGAGAAGCACGGGATCATGACAGCCGGCGCACATGCGGCTGCTTTCATTGCCGCGCGCCTCGCGAAAGGCTTGAACGCTCGCAAGGTACCAAGGGTTATCGAAGCTTGAACGGGCGTGCGGTCCATGACGCCAGGAATCGACGACGTTTCCGTGGCATGGCGCGCAACGCTCCACGTCATGAAGGGAGCCAAGCAGCGCTTCTTCGTTTGGGGCATCGCTCGGGAGCCGTCTTGCGTGCGACGGGGCGAAGGCCTCGATGGCGTCGGGGAGTGTCAAATGGTCCGGCACCGTGATCGGCTCTCGGACCTCGGCATCCGCGAAGGGAAGGGTGGGTTCTTCCTCCGGCCCTGCGCAGGCGACGAGAAGCGCGACGGGAATGATCCATGGGACGGTGCGCATCACGAGGTAGACCCAAGTCTCCCGCAGACCTTGGCCATCATGAGGCGGAATCGCGACCGAGTTGCCGGAGGATTCGGTCTCGATGAGCTTCGATCAGCCGCCGCCATGGATCGCCGCTGAGCGAGAGGCCGAGGTACGCGCGAGCGCTACGGAGTGCATGGCCAAGGTGTTCTTCTGCAAACTCCGGCTCGCTCTCGGCCAAGGAGAGATGCCCCAATAGCTCGTACGCGTGAATCTCGGAGGGTGGATCGAAGAAGACGCCGTCGCTGCGGAGTACGCTCATTTCTCCATCTCCCAGGGAAAGCGCGAGTCGAGCGGCTGCGAGGGCTTCCTGTTGTTCACCGTTCCGGTCGAGGGCGAGCGCGAGTCCCCACTGTGCGAGCGCCGCGGTCCGCGTATCGCCGCTTCGAGCGGCCGCGAAGCGCAGCGCCCGACGGTAGGATTCCACCGCCGCTTCGAGCTGGCCGGACATCATCTGAACCTCGGCCATATTGCTGCACGTCGTGCTTGCGAGTTCTGGGCGCAGCTCGTAGCGAAGGGCCGTCTGATACGCGGCGATGGCCTCTTCGTATTCCTGGAGATGGGTGTAGACGAGGCCAAGCGAAAACTCGACGTCGCCGCGTCGAAACTCGGGGTGTTCCGCACGCAGTCGCAGAAACACGACGTGGGCATCTTCTTGTCGTTGCTCGACGCCGCCTTGGCCGTCGGGGCGTTCGTACGTCAAAAGCGCGCGTCCGAGCATCAGCAATGCTTCAGGGTCACCCGGCATATGTGCCAGAGCGCGTTCGAAACGTGCGATGGCACCTTCCACCAGCGCCGCTCGGACGTACGGACGGTTGTACTCCCTTGACGCGTCGACCAAGAGGACGGCCCCTCGCTGCTTTAACGCTTCGGCGCGTTCGTACCCGGGGGCGCGCGCGCGGCGCCAAAACGGGGAGGTCTCCGCAAGGGGCCTGCCCTGCGCGCTAGCGTTGGCCGCGACGACGAGTATGGCCACGCTGGTCAGGATTCTTTTCGCCGGGCTCACTCTTTCAAGATTGGCAGCGGTGTCCCCCAAAACGCAAGACGCCGCCTCCTTTCGGAAGCGGCGCTGCGCGCGTTAACGCTTTTGGATCAGGCGCTGCAGGAGAATCTCGCGACGTCCACGAAGAGGAGGCGCCACCCGCCGTTGTGCCAGGAGAAGACAAGCGAGAGGTTCTGCTCGGTCACGATCACTTCGGCGAGCGTTCCGGACTCCAGCGTGCGCATATCGTTGATTTCCGCCTCGGAGTAATCCGCGAGTTCTACGTCGTTGAGGAGGGTCATGAGGCTGGAATATCGGTCGAAGCTGTCGAGTGCGGAGATAAAGCAGCCCTCGGCATCGCCGAAGTCGCTGTCGCAGCTAAACTCGGGCGAACCGTTCTCAAGACGGCAGAAGTTCCCTGTGAGGTAGTCTTCGACGTACGCGAGGAAGGTCTCGTCGAAGGCGTCCTGAAGGGTGTCGAAGTGGGAGATCACGTCCGACGCGCCGGGGCGATGAATGACGTAAACGCCGAGTTCAGAATCCACCATGCCGCGGGGAGGAGCGCCGCCACCGATCTCGGCATCGAACACACCTTCAATCGCAGTGAACGCCGGGTACGCGCAGCCGCCCTGCTCGGGGAGGAAGTCGTAGTGAATCGAAGCGCCGTCCTGCGCACACTCGCAGTTTCCATCTTCCATCACGCCGCCGGTCTGCTCGCAGAGAACGGTCTCGTTGATGCAGCCCATCGGGAGGGCGAAGATGTGGTCGATGGAGGCACCGTCCTGGGCACATTCGCACTCGCCAGCTTCGTAGAAGCCGCCGGTCTGATCGCAGAGCTGAGCCTCGCGGATGCAGCCGAGCTCGGCGTTGAAGACCTGCGCGATATCGCAGGCACAGGTTTCGGTCGCCGCGTCCCAGGAGATGCCCGTGGATTCGCAGAGCGCCTGCGGGCCGTCGACTTCGCCGCCGCCGCATGTGGCCTGGTAGTCATTGCAGCAATCGCCGTTCGCGACGCAGGCTTCGTCACAGAAGCAGTAGCCATCGGAGGGCGTGCAGACGTCCGTGCAGGTCGACGAGACGGCGATGTCATCGCATGCCGCGGCGCAGCTGAGCGTCGGATCGAAGCCGTTCAGCTCGTCGGTCTTGCCGTCTTCGGCGCGCGGAAAGTTGGCCGGGTCGACGACGCGGTCCGAGGAGCAGGCCGCAAGAGCGGAGCATGCGAAGAGGAGAGCTGCGAATTTCTTCATGAGTGGGAGATTCCTTGAAGGTTGGTGAGAGCGCCGTAATCGGTCGGATGTACGACGCTCGGCAATGGTCCCGGACCTAGCAAGTTGCGATCCAAGCTCGCGAAATGGCGTGTGTGAACGAAGTTCGTTAAAATGAAAGAAGTTTTCAGGATTCACTCTTGGTGGATGGTTTCTTCGAGGCTGAAATTCTTGCCGTCTGCTGGCGACTCTAGTGACCAGTGACCCCTTGGGTGTCGCTCTCAGCAATACGCACGTGCGTCCAATGGGGGTTAAGAGCGACATCGCTTCGCCCAACGCGCCCCCACGAATTCTCCGGTTTGAGAGAAGCGTTTCCATTCACAACTCGGTGGCGTACTTTCGTTGGGATGGACGTTCGAGACAGCGTGACGGAGCCGCGCGCATCGATGGCGAAGAGAATTCTGATGGGCATCCTCCTCTTCGTCTTCTGGGGGATGGGGGCAACGGTATGCCTCGCCGCGATGCTCGGACGCGAAAGCGCGCACTACGTTTTTCTGCTCTACCTTCTCTCGGCCGGGATCGCTTTCGGATCGCTGTTTTTTCGGGCAAGGCAGCGTCCTCTCTTGCTCGCTTCGTTCCTCGGGACCTGCATTGCGCATGGTGCGCTCTTTTGGGGGGTGCTCGCTTAAGACTCTCGAGGATCACCCGGCCGCATACTCGCCGCTTTCTTGTGGGTGTAGGCTCGGTGCCGAGGTCTCGGCTTTGGTCTCGACCGTTTGGAAGGCTCTCCGAGATGGAGTAGAAGTCTGCCATGTCGACGTTCGTGGTCATTATGGCCGGTGGAACTGGGAGCCGTTTTTGGCCGATGTCCCGCCGCGCCCAACCGAAACA
>JAHDCI010000069.1 GCA_020629955.1 Myxococcota bacterium
GCTAAGGGCTCGTCGTGTCCCTGACCTACAAAGCGAGCGGTGTTGATATTGAAAAAGGCGACCGCCTGGTCGACCGCATTCGGCCTCTCGCCGCATCTACCCAGAAGCCGTGGACGCTTGGCAATGTAGGCGGGTTCGCAGGTGCGTTCCGTATTCCCCCGGGATACGAAGCTCCAGTGATGGTCTCGGGTACGGACGGAGTTGGAACCAAGCTTAAGCTCGCGTTCGCCATGGAGACGCACAATACCGTCGGCATCGATCTCGTTGCGATGTGCGTGAACGATATCCTCACGTGTGGCGCAATGCCCCTAACCTTCCTCGACTACTTCGCGACGGGCGCGCTCGATGAAGAAATCGCACACTCCGTGATCGAAGGTATCGCATTGGGATGTCAGCAGGCGGGCTGCGCCCTTATTGGTGGCGAAACCGCGGAGCTCCCCGGTATGTACGCGCCTGGGGAGTATGACCTCGCTGGTTTTGCCGTGGGCGTCGTGGAAGAGGCGAAGATGCTCGACGGATCGAAGGTTCGCGCGGGCGATATTCTTCTCGGGCTACCGTCGACTGGGCTTCACTCGAATGGCTATTCGCTCGCGCGAAAGGCTCTGCTCGATCATGCTGGGCTTGGCCTTCGAGATAGGCCGGATATCCTCGAAGGGGAGAGCGTTGGCGAGGCCATGCTCCGCCCGACGCGTATCTACGCAGAGGAAGTCGCGGCGTTATTGGATTCGGTTGAGGTCCGCGCGATGTGCCATATCACGGGCGGCGGTCTCACCGGGAACCTTCCGAGGGTGCTTCCGGAGGGCCTCGACGCGGCGCTATCACACCTTCCGAAGGAGCCAGCGATCTTCTCTCTGATTCGCGAACGCGCCGACATTGCGGAGGACGAGCTTCGGCGGGCGTTTAACCTCGGAACGGGTTTTGTCGCAATCGTGAAAGAGAGCGACGTGGGCGCGGCGTTGAGTGCTCTTGAAACATTCAGCGGCTTCGTCCTCGGTGAGGTTGTTGCAGGCGAAGAGGGAGTTCGCTTTGTCTAAGCTCAGGGTCGTGACCCTGGTCTCGGGCTCGGGGTCCAACCTGAAGGCAATCTTCCATTCCGAATTCGCTGCCAAACTCGACTTCGCCGGAGTCGTGTCCGATCGCCAATGCCCGGCGCTCGATTGGGCAGGCGCCCAAGGGATCCGCGCGTCAGCGATTCCCTTTCCGGCGGGCAATCAGGCAGAGCGGAAGGAGCGCCGCCCGGCGTGGAACGACGCTCTTCGCGCACAGGTTGCAGCTCTCTCGCCCGACGTGATCGTTCTTGCCGGTTTCATGCGGATCCTTTCCGCAGATTTCGTGAACGCATTCGAATCCAAAATCGTGAACGTTCACCCCTCTCTCCTTCCTGCGTTTCCCGGAGCCCACGCGCCGCGGGACGCGATTGAGGCCGGCGTCCGCGTCAGTGGCTGTACGGTCCACTTGGTCGACGAGGGCGTCGATACCGGGCCCATACTCGCGCAGGTCCCCGTTCCGGTCCTTCCGGGGGATGATGCGAAAACGCTTCATCGACGAATTCAACAGGCGGAACATCGGCTCTTCCCCGCGGTGATCGGCGCAATCGCCGAAGGAAACCTGAACTTATCGACGCAGACCTGGCAGTCTGAGTGCGCAATGCCTCAAGGCTCGCTATGGAATGTGTCGTGGATGAGTTGAAGCGAAAGAAGTTCTTCGACGCCGTGGTGATCGGCACCGAGCTGCCGGGGCTGCTTTGCGCAGCAATCCTCTCTCGTCGCGGTCTTCGCGTTCTCCTGCTCGGCGACCACACTCCGCCTCCCGTCTACGTTGCGCTCGGGCGTGAGTGGCCGCGCGCTCCGAGCACCTACTTGATGACGCATAGCCCGGTCGCGGAACGCGTTCTATCGGAGCTCGCTCTCACTCCGGACTTTCGGCGCAATGTGGTCGCCCTCGACCCGCGCTTTCAAGTCGTGTCGAAGAAGATGCGTTTCGAGTACGCGAGCGACGACGTGGTGCGTTCGCGGGAGATCGACCGCGAGTTCCCCGCCCTACGTCGCGCGATCGACGAGCTTTACCGAAACTCGGACCGTCTCAACTCCGAGCTTGATGAGCTGCTTAGCCGGGACCTTATGTGGCCCCCAGAGACGTTCTTCGAGCGACGGGCGATGCAGCGGGCAACGGCACACCGACTTTTCGCCCGCGACGGTCACGGCGCGGATCCCTTCGGAGACTTACCAAGCGGGCAGCCGTTCTGGGAGGTCGTCCGCGGAAGTGTCGCGTTCGCTGCAGATGCCGACCCTGACCAACTCCCTCCACTCGCGATCACCCGACTTCATCATGCGTGGACCCATGGCAGCGCTGCGGCCGAGGTTCGTCCCGCTTGGTTCGAGCGACGGCTTCGCGAGTTCGTTGAAAACGGAGCGGGCGAGTTTCGGGAGGATGCTCGAGTCAGCCAAGTCCACGTTTCTCGAGGTGCTGTGACGGGCCTCTCGCTCGATGGTTCCGACGAGGAGATTGGCGCCCGCTTTGTCATCTTCGCGCGGGAAGTCGCGGCACTTCTTCCTTTGCTTCCGGACCGGACAGCGATGCGGGATGTCTTCGAGAAGGTTGGTGAGCCGACGCCGCGCCTTTTCCGGTATACCCTCAATCTTTGGCTGCAAGGGGAGGGGGTGCCGCCGGGAATTGGGCGCGATGTGCTCCTCTCGTTTGAAGACGAAGATGTTGACCTCCGAAGGATCCGGCTCGAGGTGAGCCCGGAGCAACGAGATGGTCTCCGCCGGCTCACGTTGCAGGCGCTCCTTCCACGTCGCGCGGTCGAGAACGTCCCCGGCTATATGGACACCATTCGCGAGCGTATCCTCGCGAACCTGCGGACCCATTTTCCGTTCCTGGACGATCACCTCGAGTTCGTGGATTCCCCGCACGATGGTCGACCTATCGAAGATGTTCGTGGCAAGAGCGTATTTTCCCCCAGCGCACCCTGGTCGCGCGGTCCCAGCACGATGGAGGCCCTTTTCGGCTACCCGGTGAAGGGAGTTCTCGGGATCTGCGGTCTCCCGATCCGTACCCCGGTGAAGAACCTTCTTCTTTGCAATCGTCAGAACATTCCCGGGCTTGGCGTCGAGGGAGCGTTTTTGGCGGCGCTCGGTGCGGCGGGTCTCGCCGCAAAAGGGAGCGCACGAAAAACGAAACTGATGGGCCGGAGCTGGGCCCATCAGGATTTCGGTTGAGACGCTCTCACCGCTCGCCGTCTAGTGCGGGGATCACATCGATGGAAGGGGTGATATCTCGTCAGGGGCACCGAGCTTCGACAGGCGGACGACATGCCGAGTCGATCGACGGAAGAGCGGAGATCGGATCGGCGTTCCTGGCGGAGAGGGCCCTCGAACGATGTGAACCGCGCACTAGCCCGAATCCGTCACCAGGAACGTGATGATCGTGCAAGATTTCGAGAAGCGTAGGGGAAGTTGCCTACGCGACCGATACAGTCCGTATTGGAGCGACGAAAACTTTCCTTACGATTGTGAAGGATTGTGCGAGGGCGCGAATCCTGGTGACGGGTCCGGGCTAGCACCGACAGCGCCCGAACTTATCAAGCAACGAATTCTCGAGACGGGGTCGATTCAGGTCTCGCCGCGGGATATGGGTCGCGGAAAGTTACATCGTTTGTAGCTATTGCATTATTGAAACTATCGCTTGGAGCTATTTGGTTTTCGTCCCCAGAGTGAGTTCATGGCCGCACTGGCGCGGCACCCGAACTACTTTTTGAGCGAGGACAAGATGACCAAGAGCAAGACCCCCGAATTCCTAGAGCAGCCTCTTCAGAGCGAGCGACGTCATGTGAAGGTTGCGATTATTGGTGCCGGGTCTGCGGGCTTGAGCGCTAGGCGAGAAGTTTCGCTTCGAACCGATGACTATGTTGTGATCGACGGTGGCCCGCTTGGAACGACCTGCGCACGTGTTGGTTGCATGCCTTCGAAAGTATTGATCCAAGCAGGCGCAGATTTTCATCGCCGAACTGTCCTTGCGGAGCAGGGGATTCTTGGAGCCGATGCGTTGCACGTCGACCGAGATGCCGTCTTCGAGCATGTGCGTTCGCTTCGAGATCGTTTCGTACGATCGGTAAAGAGCTCGCTGTCGGAAGACGACCCCCACCTCGTTCGTGGGTACGCCGAACTTGTGGACGAGAACACACTCAGGGTGGGTGAGATGGAAATCGAGGCCGACCAAATCATTTTCGCGACGGGGTCATCTCCCATTGTACCGAAGCCTTGGAGAGATTCTCTTGGCGATCGTTTGCTCACCACCGACGAACTCTTCGAACTTGAGCACGTTCCTGCGCGATGGGTGGTTGTTGGACTTGGGGTGATTGGTCTCGAGATGGGACAAGCGCTGGCGAACCTTGGCGCAGAGGTTCACGCACTCAGTCTCGATCGTGCGTTCGGAGGTCTTTCAGACTCCGCGATTCAAGACGAGGTTTTCGATATCCTATCGGGAAATATGAACGTGCATCTGACCCCCCTTGAGGCAGCGGAGCGGACCGAAAACGGGGTGCTCGCCACCTTAAAGGACGGCACCCAGATCGAGGCCGACCGAGTCTTGGTCGCAATCGGGAGACGCCCCAACCTCGGCGGATTCGAGTTCGAACGTTTCGTGACGACAGAGCGAGGTATCCCTAGCTATGACCCCCAGACGATGCGCATCGAGGACAAGCCTTGGTTCATTGCGGGAGACGTTGCCGGCGTCGCGCCGCTTCTTCACGAGGCATCGGACGAGGGCCGAATTGCTGGGCGGAACGCGGCGAGTGAGGGTGACCTTCCGTTCGTTCGCCGCACTCCGATGGCGGTGACCTTTTCCGAGCCGCCGATCGCAGTGGTTGGTGCGCGCCGAGCGGCACTTGTTGCATCCGGGGTTGATTTCGCGACGGGCGTCATCCGCTACAAGGGCCAAGGGCGCGCGATCGTAAAGCTGAAGGAGTACGGCCTGGCACATCTCTATGCCGACAAGGCAACCGGCAGGCTCCTTGGAGCTGAGATGGTAGCGCCAGGAGCGGATCATCTTGCGCATCTCCTCGCGTGGTCGATTCAGAGCGGCCAGACCGTTTGGGACCTGCTCGCGATGCCATTCTATCATCCCGTGCTGGAGGAAGGCTTGCGAACGGCACTGCGGGGACTGCGCGATGAGATTGAAGAGAAGACGGGCTCGCGAAGCGAACTCGAGCTTCCGGTCGCGTAAGGAGTACCAAAGCAAAAAGGCGCCGAGGGCGCCTTTTTGCATTGGAGAATCGAGTCGGGATTTAGCGAGGACTCATCCACCGTCCCGCTAACGCAGCGGGACGATAATCTCTGCGCCCTCTGCGTTTGAGACGCCTCGAGCCCACTCGGAGAACGCCGGGTATTCGTCCGCCGCAACGTAGTTCGATGGCAAGCGGATTTGACGCTCGATCATGAGCGCGCCGTCCTCGGTTCGAGCGCTTCGCTTGTAGCGGGCGCGTCCAAGATTGCTCTCGACGTTCCCATCCACTCGAGGCGTACCCGCAGGTCCCGTCACACGGATATGAGCATCGACAAATATTGCAGGCGTGAATTGGGTTGTTGTTCGCGATGGCACCGACGCGAGAGCTTGTGCGAGCGGGACCGGCTGCGGCATGCGAACCATCAACTCGGTTCCCACGACGCGTCCAATCCGGCGGGAGTCTGCGGCGTAGAGAATTGAGAGCGGACCCTCTGCATCTTCCAGTCCTTCGACCTGAACTTGAACGTTCTCGGCACCTGGCACAAAACGCGGAATCAGACCTTCGGCGAGCACGCGTTCAAGGTCTGCCCGCGGGATCTCGCGAAGGCGTTCACGGAGATCGGCTGCGGCGTTTCCGATACTCCGCTCCATTCCTCGGTAGCGTGCACCGCCATCGCCGTTCACTTCGATCTCCACAGCGACTGTTCGGAGGTCTGTCTCTTCGGTCGCCTCCGGAAAAACGACCTCACTCAGATCGGCGTCGAGCACCCGGCCACGCTGACCGCGGATATCCCCCGGCAGATCCCAGGGCGAGCCGTAACGAGTCTCCGACCAGATGAATCGGCCGTTTTGTCCAGCCAGGCGAAGGAGAAGGCCTTGGTAGATACCCCGGCGAGCGAGGGGACCGGGTTCAACCGCGGAGGCCGTGCTTGCGAACACCCACTCGGTCTCAACATCGGCGAGGCCGAGCAGATAGCGGAGCACGCGGGTTCGGTTTCCTCGACGACCGGCGATGGATTCCGCAGAGGAGCTACCACCGCCAGGCTCAATATTGTCCATGACCCAGCGGTGGATTCGCTCGACCTTCGCCTCGGCATCTGTGCTCTCAAGACCCGCGAGGATTTCGTCGACCAACCCACGGTTCGCTGGGTCGATACGCTCAGGTGCGTTGAGCGTGTCGCGGCCGCGCTCAAAGTATTCCTGCCATCCGGCATTCCAGCCCACCGCAAGAGTAGGGCGGAAGTCCGGACGAGGCACCGCCGCGGGCTCTGGTGTTCGTTGAGGTACGTTTTCCATCGTCCACGTGTAGACGCGGAGCCCATCGACCGTTTCCACCTCGGCTTCCGGGGCCCCGCCGCGGGCTTCGGCGGTGAGTTCGATTTCTGGCGGCGCCACGATGCGAATCTGCGAGAAGGCGAAGGGCTGCTCGTAGCTATCGAAGCTCCACCCGGTGGAGAGGAACGAATCAGGTCCGTTTGGTCCTCGGCTCGTGAAGTACTCGTATTCGACGTAGTCGCCGATATCGAGCTCGGTCATTGGGATGCTGCTGCCGAGTCCAGCGATGGCCTCCGGCTCGAGTCGCTGTCCATCGGGTTTGATCGAGTGCAGGGTGAGAATGTGACCTGGGAGCGAGAGTTGTCCGAGTCGTTCACGCGCTTCATCGCTTTGAATCTTGTAGATTTGATGGACGAGCGAGCGGGTGGATCCATCGTCGTAAACGCGCGTGACCATATAGTCGAAGACGAGCACCGCACCGTCCGCCGCATGCGCTTCGGCCCCTGATTCTTCGTAAGCGGCGATGATTTCGGCGCCGTTACGACGATGGGGTTCCAGGTCGTCGTGTCCGGTCAGGTCTCGGCGAAGGTCCCGAAGACGTGTCGTCTCTTCGGGATGCTGCGCCATTTGCTCTTCGAGGTGACGAAGCGCCTGCGCCTGATTTCCCTGCGCGAGGATTCTGTCCACCGCACTGAGCACCTGACGGGCATTCACCGCGCCATCCTCAGAGGTGAGTTCATCCTCGATGCGTCTTGCGGTCTCTTCATCTCCGAGCGCGCGCGCAAGGCGCATTCGCGTCATCTTGACCTCGTCCTCTTCGAGAAGAGGGGCCAGCTCCTCAAAGGCCGCTCGCGCCTCCTCGTAGCGCTGCTGCCGTTGAAGTAGTTCAATGTGCGCTGTCGAGGTCGCGTCGCACTGTGTGAGGCGCTCGACGAGTGCGTTCGATTCTGCGATCCGGCCTTGTTGCCGAAGAATAGACTGTAGCTCCCCAACAGGTGAACACGCATCTGGAGTGAGCGTCACGACCCGGCGCAGGGTCTCCTCCGCGCCACGAACCTCGGAGCGAGAGTTCTGAGCGCCGGCCCATGCGAATAGAGTATCGATGTGTTCCGGGTGCGCCTCGGAGAGCCGCCGGATCGCCGCGTATTGTTCCTGCGAATCCTGAATCCGCTCGGCGTTCAAGAGGGCGAGTTGAACGAGGTTTGGATCCCGCTCGAGTGCGGTCGCAATGGCGCTGCGGACTCGCTCGTCACGCGATTCCTCCGAAATGAAGGGCGAAAGGGTCGCGACAGTGGCCTCGGTATCAAGCATCATCGGCGAACCGAGGAGGACCTCTTCTCCGTGCTTATCCCGTGCTTCGCTCCACATCTCGCGCGCCGCGAGTCGGTCGTGTTCAAGGAGATAGCTGACACGTGAGTACAGCTCGATGAGGCTATCCGGCGTGTTGGTATCGAGAGCGCCGTTTCCGCGTGTCTGACCGTTCATCCAGAAGCTCATCGAACGTCCACCGAGGATCTTGATTTCGATCTCGTGGCGTCCGGCACTTAGCTCAAGCGGGACAAAATTGTTCGCCGGAAGGAGTTCGCGGCGGGAGTCGTGAACGCGAACTTCCTCGCCATCAACACTCAGTTTGAAGGCGCCACGGGTTGAAACGAAGAGGGTCTGCGTGCCGGCTTCTGCAACGTCGACGAAGGTTTCAGCGACCATGGCGCCACCCAGCATCAACTCTTCACTGGCGAACGAAACCATGCAGCGTTCGCTCTCGCCTTCAACGGTCTCTGCGGTGCCGCGACGGGAACCAAGCTCATAGCTCTCGGCGAGTGGTCCTTCTCCTTCGGCGGGCACTCGCTGGTCGAAACTCTCGTTTGCGTACGGACCGAAGGAACCCGCGGCGCGCCATTCACGTCCGCCGCAGCCCACCGCAGCGAGAATGGCGTCGACTCGCTCCCGGTCGCCGCGTCGACGCGCAAAGGTCATCGCAAAACGTGCTGCCATCCAGTAGCTGCGCGGTCCTACGTTTTGAGGTGATTCGAGGACGAGATCGAGCAGGGGCACAGCACGTTCACGATATCGCGCGACGTCTTCGTACACGTTCAGCAACGCGGTGAGCGCAAGATAACTCGTCTCTTCCGAGCCGGGGGTCGTCAGTGCGTTTCGAAGGGAGCGCTCGGCGGCCTGGAACGAAGCCTCGTCTCTGCCGTGCGCGCGATGTTCGACTGCGGACATCCACCAAAGGCGTGCGTCGTTTGGCTGCAGTTCGAGGAGATGGTCGAGCGCCGGGCGAGCCTGCGTTGGATCTCCGGCCGGCCCGAGCAGCTCCGCCTCCACAAGTTGGGTCCAGAGCGGAACGCTTGTTGGATTCGCTGCGGCTTCTTCTCGAAGTTCTTGAAGGGCGTCGGCGTGGGGTGTGGTTGCGCTGTTTCGGCTCGCTCCACCACAAGCGAGAGAGGCCGAGAGGAGGAGAATAGAAGCGATACGTAGGGCAGACATGAGGTGTTTCGAATCTGGGGATGAAGAGGAGGTGAACGAATGATTCATTGGGCACCTCCCTCAAGCACGACACGTTCGCGGAGCAACGTATCTGCAGCTTCTAGCCATTGGCGGAACGCGGGGTACTCCTCCGGAGAGACGCGCGAGCGAAGGAATCGAATCTCGGTTTGTACGCGGACACCACGGTTGGTTCGCTCGTAGGTGACCACGACGCGCCCGAAGGGCGACTCCGCTCTGCCGCCATTCGGGACCTGCGAGACGCTTCCGCCCGAAGGCGTCTGAACCTCAAGGGATTCATCGAATGCGAAACGGCCACCCAAATCGAGTGCGTAGCGACGCGTCGGAGTGGGCGCCCAGCGGCGCGTGAGCCCAGAGTTCGCGGATGGCGCAATCCGCAGCGTGGAGCCTCCGGTCTCCGCAAACTGCGGAGCCGTCCCCGCGAAGGTGTAGCGAACGGGCACCGAGAAATCTTCGAGATCACCAAAGCTCTGCTCCGTGAGGTCGAGGCCCGGGTATAGGCGCTGTAGGTTGTCCTCGAGGCGTTCTTCGCGCTGGCCTTCGGCGGAGAATCGGGAACGCAGGGGAGAAGCCGGTGGGCCCGTAATGATGACTTCCCCCTCCAGGGTGGCGGAACCATCGGCGTTAACGTTGGCGCGTACATTGCGAGCGAAACGTTGCTGCTCGGCCTCGTGCTCAGGGATGGTGCGAAGGGTTGCGTCATCGGGCCCGACCACGAGCGTCATCGCGCCTTGGTCACCGCCAGGGAGTTCGTCCATGCCGGAGGTATCGGTCGTTCCGTCGAGGAAGAGGTCCAGCTCAGGTACGTAGGCGATGGCGTGATTAAAGGCGGCAAGGGATGCCGGCTCCGATTCGATCGTTCCGAGGTGTCGCGTTCGAACCAGCGCGATACGAGCATCGACACCAACGTGCGTCAGCATTGCGTAGATAAGCGACGCGGTATCTTTGCAGTCGCCGAACCCGCGCTGCGCAATCTGCGTCACTCGGTAGGGCTTAAAGCCGTGAATGCCAAACTCGAGTCCAACGTAGCGGGTGTTGGTCGTGACCCATTCGTAAATCGCACGAACCTTTTCGCGGGTCGTGCTGGCGCCGTCGACCAGTTCTTCCGCTTGGGCTCTGAGCTCGTCGTCGAGCGTCAGCTGAGGAGACGCGAGGCCCCACCACCATCGGCCGAGGTCTTCCCAAGAAGCGTAGGTCGATACGTGAAGGTACGCGGCGACGTTGGTAAAGCCCGGCATATTGGGCTCGTTGAGGATTGGCGGAATTTGGGTGGCGACAAAGCGATGCTGAGTTTGGCCATCGGCCGAGGAGGCAGTGTGCTCAAGGCCTGGCAGTCGTGGGTCGTTGAAACGAAGCGTGCGGCTCTCCGGCACCATGAAGATGTGTTCGAGGCGAGTGGTCGGCACGCGACCTTGAAGAACGTGAATATCACCGAAGTAATCGCCGAACGCGTTCTGTCGGCTGATGTCCTCCACGCGATAAACCAGCTCAACGGTATCTCCGGGCTCCAGGTTTGGGAACGAGATCACTTGCGCGCGGGTGTTGTAGTAGACCCGATACGCGCCGGACGCGAGGTTTCGCGCGCCGATCATCGGGGTCTCTACCACCGAGCCGTCCGGCTTGTGGACGCGCGCGCGACGGATATCGACCCACTGCGCACCCGGCTCGAAGACAACCGGATGGCTGGCCATCTGACGGGCGCCCTCTTCGGTGTGAACTTGATAAACGTACTGGCGGAACGTGGAGCTCAGACCCGTCTCGAAGACGGTGCTGACCGTCAGGTCTTGAAGCACTGTCGCCGGCCAATCGGAAGAATCTTCCCGGCGTGCGAGGAACTCCTCCGCAGGGATCGCAAAGCGTTCATCCGGCCTTGGCGCGCTCGGTTCTAGACGTTCGAGGAGCTGCCGAGTCTCCGGGTCCTGCGGGCGAAGCGCGAGCGCCGCGCGGAAGGCCTCGCGTGCCGGCTGTTCCTGCTGGGCGCGAAGGAGCGCATGGCCGTACTCCACGTGATAGTCGGCTTCGTCGGGGCAAATGTCGATGAGCTGGCGGAAGAGCGCGAGCGACTCGTCCTGCCGTCCAAGTCCTTCGAGAACCGCGGCCGAGTATCGGAGTGTTCCGATCGGCGCGACCGCACGGAGACGGTCGAGCCAGGCAATCGCGTGCTCCGTTTCGCCGCGCTCCATGGCGAGTTCGATCCGGTTTTGAAGCCGCCTGCGATCTCCAGGGGTCGCCTCGACGAGCTCCGCGAAGAGCGCTTCCGCTGCCTGGTGACGCCCAAGGGCGGCGAGCATCCGCTGCTGACGGGAACGCCAGGCGAGCGAGCCTCGCGTGATTCGCACGCCTTCCTCGACGATCGCGAGCGCGGCCTCCTTCAAGTTGCGCTCTTCGTACAGGGAGGCGAGATACCACGCTGCGTCGAGACCTTCCGGCGTGTTTCGGGGAAGGTCGAGCATTCGCAAAACGCGACCTGAATCTGGGCCGCTCGCGATTAGGTCAGCGCGCGCAAAACGCACGCGAAGATCTCGCGGAAACGCTTCATGCGCCTGTTGGATGAAGCGCATCCGGTCGGCGCGCGATTCGGCGAGCTCGGCGGCGAAGACGAGGTGTTCCGCGCTAGGCTCAAGTTCGGCGGCTCGTGCCGCGAGCTGCCGCGAACGATTTTCTTCCGGCTCTTCGGCACCTGTCCAGCGCAGGTAGCGCGCGAGGTTATAAATCGCGGTCGCGTCCGCATTGTCTTCCGAGGTGTCTCCCGCGGCGGACTCGAGAATCTGGAGGATCGACTGAGGGCCTCCATCCGGAACATTTTCCTCGCCCGAAGCCGCAGAAGCGCGGCGTGCCCCTTGGGGATCAACCGCGAGGTTCGCGATCGGGTTTCCTCCGCGGTCACCAACGCGGAAGTAGAAGCCCCACTCACGATCGGTAATGCAGGCTTTGATGAGGACTCGGTTCCAGCCACGTCGAGCCGCGACGGTGGCGACGCTCTGGTCGAGGCTCACACCGCGAACGGTTTCGTCCCGCATGACCTCGCGACCGTTGAACCAAACCTTCTTCGCGCCTCCCGTTCCGACCCAGAGCGTTAGGAGCTCTGCGTCATCACGACGGAAGAATGTTTCCGCGTAGCCGCAAACGTTAATGCGCGGCGCCATCAACTCATCGAACGAGATGTAGCCGTCTGGTGCGATACCATCCGGCGTGACCCGCCACTGCACGTCGTGGTCGCGCCCCGGGTAGCTCGCTCCGAGGGGGGCTGCATCCGTCGCTTGTTCCGCCTCCGGTGGGAACGCTTGGTCGAAACCGGATTTCCCCTCGTTATCGAAAGGACCCACGATCCGCCAGGAGGTTACAAATCCGAGCTGTGAAACTCGCTCTGCAGCACGGGTCGGGCCGCTATGTCGCCCAGCGCTGATGGCTGCACTTGTTGCGGCCTGGGCGCGCACCGCCGGAATCAAACGTCGATTGTCTGCGATGCGATCAAGCGCCTGAAGCACCCGGCCGGGGCTTGCTTGGTCTCGATATCCCATGATGTCGTTGACCGCGAGGATTGCGCCTGTTGGATTGCGACGCGAACGGGACATCGCTTGACGTTCAAGGTCGGCGACCCTTCGGTCATATGGGTTTTGCGCGAGCGCAGCGGAGGAGACCAACGCGGCGATCATCGAAATCAGGAGGATTTGTCGGTTCACGGGGTAGACCGTGCCGTCGAAAAGCCCCAAACGCAAGGTCGAAACCCAATCCTTTTGAGTCTGTTTGGCGGTTGGAATGTTCCGAGATTCTCGGTTGTTTAGCGGCGTTACCCCGGTCTAACCGACGCGGGATCGAAGCGGATTTGAATCTCGGACTCGATCGTGCAGGATCGCCCTGCATTCCAAGGGGGTTTTGGACTTGCAGTCTGCGACAGATTCCGGTCGTGGCGGAGTTTTCGCCCATACAATGAAACCTGGTAGTCCGCGTTTGGCCGGAACGCTTTTCGGTCCCCCAAACAGGGGATGCAATGGGCAAAATACAAAACGCCCCGCGGGATGAACCGCGGGGCGCTCTCTCGGGGAATGGGATCCCCGAAGCTCGGCTACTTCTTGCCCGAGAACTTCTCGGTCACGGCGTCGCCCATCGACTTGGCCTTATCTCCGGCCTGGTCCGCAAACTTTCCAGCGGCTTCCTTTGCCTCTCCGAATTCTGCCTTTGCCGAATCGGCAAGCTTACCCATTTTGCCCGCTGCCTGATCTTTGAGGTTGCCCGCAGCCTTCGAGACATCGCCAACACCTTCCTTGGCGGCGGAGGCAAATTTATCGAACTGCTCGTCCGCGGCACCGGCGAGCTTGTCGAACTTGCCGCCAGCGCTCTTCGCGGCATCCGCCATCTTGTCCCCAGCGGCATCTGCCATCTTGTCGAGCTTGCTCATGCCTTCGGAAGCGGCCTGCTTTGCTTTGTCGAGAAAGTCCATGGTGTCTCCTACGTTGAAACGATTGGTTGAAACGAATCGGGTGAATGATCGCGGCGTTAGAGTTCCCCTCCGCCGGAGCGTCGCCGCTCGCTTGGCCCTTAAGCAACCCTTGTTCCAGTCCGGGCGGAACGAAATCACTTGCCAATTGGGAGCTCGCGGAGCCTTTGGAGTGTCAAATCGTAGGGTGGAAGCTACAGCTGCGGCGGAGTCGCCACGGGATCAGCGAAGCGTAACTCGTGACGATTCGAGGAAAGGTCCGAGGCGAGGATCGCCCGCCACCTCTTCGAATCCGGCAGGCGTTCCCTCGTAGAGCACCTGCCCTTCGCCGATGAGAATGAGCCGGTCGCTAATGCGAAATGCCGATTGCATATTGTGCGTGACGATGATCGACGTAATTCCGAGACGGTCCCGAAGCCGGAGCATGAGCCGGTTGACCCGCGTCACGTTGATCGGATCGAGGCCTTCCGTCGGCTCATCGTAGATCACCACCTCGGGTCGCATCACCACGGCCCGCGCGAGCGCGACACGTTTCTGCATCCCGCCAGAGAGATCTCGAGGATACATATGTTCGATACCGGGAAGGCTCACCGAGAGGAGGCTCTCAGAGACGAGGGCTGCGATCTCGGATTCCGGCGTCTCCCCCCGTTCGTGCAATGCGTACGCGATATTGTCGTATACCGTCATCGAATCGAAGAGCGCCCCTTCTTGAAAGAGCATTCCGATGCGTTGCCGGACATCGGTCCATCCTCGCTCCTCGAGATCGTGGACCGGGTCGCCTCCAAAGCGAATCGAACCTTCGTTCGGTTTTACGAGACCGACCAACGTCTTCACCAGGACACTTTTTCCGCAGCCACTTTCCCCCATGATTGTGACGACTTCGCCCTTTCGGATGTCGAACGAGATATCTCGCAAAATGGTCTCTTCCCCGAAAACAACCTTGAGGTCGCGGATTTCGAATAGAGCCATAAGCGGAGAGTAGAGCGAGATCTGAGCGCGTCGCAAGGCGCCATCGGTCGGGGTTGTTTGTCTTCCCGATCGGATCTCTCGCGTTGTGTAAGTCGTCATCCGACCGGGGTGCGCCTGCACGCTTCTCTCGTCTTCGTGCTCGCGACTTCGGGAGGACCTTGATACCCTTAGGAAGATGTCCCTCTTGCTTGTGTCCCGGCGGACGGTCGCTTCTATCCTCCCTCTTTTGTTACTGCTCATCGCGAGCTGCGCACAAGTCACAGGTCTTGACCAGATTAGGGAACGCGCTCAGCTCGTGGTTCAGGTGACCGCGGACGATGATGTCATCGCCCAGGCAACCTCGCTCACGCTAACGATCGAACGCCAGCCCCGCGGGATGGCCTTCCCCGATACCCTGATTGCCGATCGCACGGAGTTTCAGCTCCCCTCGGTTTCGGGCGAGAGCTTCCCTGTTTCGATGGAGGATTTCTCGGATGGGGCGATCGGAATCCGCGCGAGCGATAATCGCAATGCCCTCCGAATCTCCGTCGCGGCGCTTGCTGGAGGCGACCGCGATATCGTCGCCGTTCAGCGCGCGCTCTCGTTCGTGCCGGAAGACGACACGCGCGTCTTGCGGATTCATCTCTTTGGAGGGTCGTGCATCGGTGAAGTTTGCGATGTCTCAAGCAGCTGCTTCCGAGGCGATTGCGCGACGATTCCGGAGTTCGACCCCAATTCGCTTCCGCGAGTCGGAGAGGATGCGGGCGTCGACGCGGCCGTCGACGCAGACGTGGATGCCCGGGATGCGGCGGAAGATACGCTGGAGGACACCTCCCTCGATGGCCCAGAGGATGCCGCCACCGATGGGCCTGACGTACTTTGCCCAAGCCACGGATCGGAGTGTAGCGCCGCGATGCTCGAAGCCCTTGGTGGCTGCGAGCGCGGGGAGATTCGCTGCGAAGAGGATGGCACGGAATACTGCGAAGTTGTTGGAGTGCGCGCGGCTGGGTTTGAGTGCCGACCACCCATCGATGAGTGTGATGCGGCAGAGCTTTGCGACGGAACGTCGGGAGTTTGTCCGGAAGATGTCTTCGCTCCCGACGTCACAACCTCTTGCGGAGGCGACCGAATCTGTGTCGGGGGAAGCTGCGTCGCGTGCGCGCATGGCGAGTCGTGTCTTCCTGACCTCAGCAATCCTTGTCAGCTAGGCCAAGTCGACTGCACTTCCGGGATTCCGCGGTGCGTTCCCTCCGGCCCAGCCGAAGAAGGTCGTTTGTGTCGTGCGTCTGCCGGCCTCTGCGATATCGCGGAAACGTGTGACGGTACTTCGACGGAGTGCCCTGCAGACACGTTTGACAGCGGCACGCTCTGCCGGATGGCGCGGGGCGCTTGCGATACCGCCGAGTTTTGCCCCGGTGATGCCGCCGCTTGCCCAGAGGACCGGGTGATGGATGTCGGAACCGTATGCCGCAGCGCAGGTGGGGAATGTGGCGTTGCTGAGTTCTGCGATGGGACGTCTAAGAACTGCCCTGCGGATGAACATCTGCCGGCGGCCGCAGTGTGCCGGGTTTCGAACGGATCTTGCGACCGCGAGGAAGAGTGCACGGGAAGCTCCGCGAGTTGTCCCACGGATGGCTTTGCTGGGGCTGGGGAAATCTGTCGCGCGGGTGACGACTGCAACGTCGCCGAAGTGTGCTCGGGCACCAGCCCAGCGTGTCCCTCGGATGAGTTCGCGAGCGCTGGCGAAGCTTGCACGTTGGCAGCTGGTGGAGCCGGGCTTTGTGATGGTTCGGGATCGTGTGATAGCGCTTCGTGTGGAGAACCTTGCTCGCCTGGCCCGTGTGCAGAAGGAACGTTCGACTGCTCCTCGGGCTCTCCGGTTTGTGTTGTGACCTCCTACCGCACCGGAACGACTTGCCGACCTGCCGTCGACGATTGTGACATTGGGGAGGTCTGCCAAGATGGGAGTGCAGAGTGCCCGGTCGATGCGTTCCGCGCAGTCGGTTTCGTTTGTCGCGGACAGGATGGGGATTGCGACGTTGCCGAGGTCTGTTCGGGAGACAGTCCCGTCTGCCCCGTTGACGCTTTCGAACCCGCGACTGTGGTCTGCCGGGCGGCAACGGCCGGAGGATGTGACGTTGCCGAGCGTTGCCCTGGAGACAGCGCCGATTGTCCTACGAACGAGTTTGTGGCCGCGGGGGTGAGTTGCCGAGACGCTGCGGGGGATTGCGATCTCGCGGAGGTTTGCTCCGGGGCCTCGGCAGATTGTCCTCCAAACTCGTTCCGGCCTGCGGGCTTTGGCTGCCGAGATGCTGCCGGGCCATGCGATGCGCCAGAGCAGTGCACTGGTTCGAGTGCTGCTTGCCCGGCGGATGAGCTGCGCAGTGCAGGTTTTGTCTGCGACGCGAGCATTAGCGGCACCTGCGACCTGAGCGATATTTGCAACGGAGCGAGCGCGAGCTGTCCAGAGCGTGTTCGACCCGCATCGCACGTTTGCCGTCCCTCGACCGGCATGTGCGACCCAGCGGAAAACTGTGACGGAACCACCCTTTGCCCAAGTGAGAGCACTGCGCTGGAGGGAACTAGCTGCTCTACTTCCGAGTGCATGGTTGGTGAGACCTGCATGGACAATGCCTGTGGTGGCGGACGGGCGGAAGCGAGCGGGTTTGAATGCGGCGAAGAAGAAGCCGGCACAAGCGGACGCTGTTTTTCCAACCCCGACCCGGATACCTCGCTCTGCACGCGCGTCGTGATTTCCGAGGTCGCGCCATACAATGGTCGCGACAACGGCTTCGTTGAACTCTACAACGCGGGACCGCTGCCTTTCGATCTAAGGACCTGCGTGATTGAGATTGGACCCATCAATATCCCTCTGAATCGAGCTCCATCGCCGGCGATCGATTCACATGGTTTCTTCCTCGTCGAGGTGGGAACAAGCTGTTCTTATGACCCCGATGTGTGTTTCGAGGCGACCATGCCACGACGAACCGATCCGGGGCTGGTCGAGCTGACCTGCGAAGCGAGCGGCGACTACGTCGACTCGCTGGCTTGGTCAATGATCGGTCCAGAAGGAACGGTGACTCCGATCGACGATGGAGCCTCGTGGGAACGAATTTCCCGCGCCGGAGCAACCTCTGCGCAGATGTGCCAAGTCTGTCCTGGTGATTTGGCGCTTTCGGGGAACGGTTTTGATAGCAACCGAAACCTCGTGGATTTCGTGGTTCAAGCGGAGGCGTTCCCGCAAAATACGGATTGGGGAAGCGAACCCTAGCGACCGTTTGTTGCTTCCGTGATTCAGATGAACTCCAGCTCAGCAAGCCATGGGGAGCGAGCTGGAGGTTCTGCGGCGAGTTCCTCGCCGACCTCGGAAAAGGACGACAAAGTACGTTCCGTTCCCCCCGGGTTTCGGCTATAGTTCACAACAACCATGCATCGCACGATCATGATCGCCGGACTTTCGGTCGCCATCCTCGGGGCGACTCTTTACGCGCTTCACCTGAAGCACTTTGAGGCGGCGATCACCCACGGGCAGACCCGAAGCGTGTTGGTGGCTCGTCGAACTTTCGGGAAAGGTTCCGGTGTTCTGCGCAATGGGTTGCAAATTCTCCGAGTTCCGGCCCGCTTTACCGATGACCGCCACGTGCACGCCGGTGAGCTCGGGCGCGTTGTGGGTGTGCCGGCCTCGCGAGAGATTTCCCCGGGCTCGTGGTTGACTTGGGACGATGTCGATGCGGCGGACCGAGACTACAATTCCCTCTCCGAACAGATCGCGTCCGGAGCGCGAATGTTGGGGGTGGCCGTCCGTTCCGATCACCTCGGAGCTCTCGTTCGCCCGGGGGACCGCGGTGACATCATCATCTCGGCGATTCAGCCAAATACAGAGAATCGACTGATCACGACGACTCTTTTGCAAGACGTGCGTATCGCCTCCGTCGGTCGCCAGTTTTTGGCAGATGACGGAAGCGCTGCTGGCAGTGAAATCCGCCAGAATCTAACGCTTGAGGTGACGCTTCAAGGCGCTATCGGGCTGGTGCACGCAATGCGCTTCACCGACGGGCGAGTGTTCCTGGCCATTCGTCAGGGCGACGACCACGCGATTCATGCGCCGGTCGTCACAACGGACCTAACCGTTTTGGAAGCGGACCAACGAAACCGGCTCCAATACAATCGAGTTCGCGACGGATCCCCGGCTGCGCCCGCGCCTACACCTGCCGAATAGCAAAAAGCAGATCTCATGATCCCTCCTTTTGACAGCATCCATTTGCTCTCTATGGATGTCGCCTCTTGTTCCAGTGGGGAGTTGCTCGACCATCTCTTCCGTAGCTTGGAAGCCGGTGAGGGTGGATGGATCGTTACGGCGAACCTCGATATCCTGCGCCGCTTCGAGCTCGACGAGCAGGCTCGAGCAGCCTACGCTGCGGCGGATTTGCGAGTCGCCGATGGGATGCCGCTGGTCTGGGCATCGAAGCTCCGCGGGCGCCCCTTGCCAGAGCGGATAGCGGGGTCGACACTGACCCTCGAACTCGCCGAAAGAGCCGCGCGAGAAGGGCGGTCGATCTATCTTCTTGGGGGGGACCCTGGCGCAGCGGATGCGTGCGCCGCCGAACTCTGCGGCCGTTTTGAAGGCCTCGAGATCACCGGTTGCTCTTCTCCCTTCGTTGCGGCGCCCCCGTCCGAAGAAGAGGTTCAGGCCACACTTGAAGAGCTTCGAGCCGCACCCTCCGATATCGTTCTCGTCGGGTTGGGATCGCCAAAGCAAGAGTACCTCATCGAGCGACTTCGCGCGGAAATGCCCGGTGTGTGGTTTATGGGCGTGGGCATTACCTTCTCGTTTGTCGCGGGGCAGGTTCAGCGCGCGCCGAAGTGGATGCAGGATTCAGGTCTCGAGTGGGTTCACCGAATGGTGCAGGATCCGAAGCGCCTCTTTCAGCGATACATCATCGATGACCTCCCTTTTGCAGCGCGTCTATTCAGCGACGCACTGCTCCGCAGAATTCGCTGACTCCCAGACAACGCGAGGAGTTCGGACCCTGAAGGGGAAGGGCGGGATGCCGCGTCAGGACGCGGGGCCGACGACGCGATTACGACCGTTTCGCTTCGCCTCGTAGAGCTTCTCGTCGGCCGCGGCGACGAGTGCCTGGCCGCTTGCAAGTGAAGCGCTCCACTGCGCGACTCCGAGGCTTATCGTTACCGGGATCGGGGTTCCTTCGAACTCGAATACGCGGGATTCGATCAATGCTCGAATCTTCTCCGCGAGCTCGATGGCTCCCTGCGCGCCGATTTCGGGGGTGATGATCCCAAACTCCTCGCCTCCGGTACGCGCAACGACGTCATCACGTCTCACATGCCCGCGCACAAGCAGTCCGATATGTCGAAGCACTGCGTCGCCAGCCAGGTGTCCGTATTCGTCGTTCACCTGCTTAAAATGATCGATATCGAAGAGGATCAAGCTGAAAACCCGGTCGTATCGTCGGGCTCGAGAGAGTTCCTTGTCGAGGGTCTCGTCGAAGTAGCGTTTGTTGTGAACCTGCGTGAGACCATCGACCGTCATCAAGCGGTAGATTTCCTCATGGTACTGCGCTTCGATATTGCCGCCGACGATGAACTTGAGGATGGTTCTGCCGATCTTGAGCTGATCCCCATCACGCAACTCGAGTCGCTCAACGAGCTCATCGTTTACATAGGTACCATTCGTCGACCGAAGGTCTTCGATCTCGTATCCGCGCTCAACCGGGCGAATTTCGCAGTGGTTCCTCGACACGGATTCTTGATCGATTTGAACGTCGGTACGCGAAGAGCGGCCCACGACCAGTTTTTGATTTCCGAGCGGAATTCGGCGACCAAGGTCTTCCCCGTAAATGACGACCAGGCATGCGGCACGGGACCGTTTTCGCTTGCCGCCGGCCGGGTCTCCGACCGCCGTAACGACAGTCTTGTTGGGGTTGGTCGTCTTTTCGATGCCCATCAGAGAAGCGCAGCCGAGGAGCGGTCACGCACCAACTTTTCGGGACTCAATCTTCGCACGAATACCAGCATCACCAACGCTTCTATGTTGACGGATATGGGCCGAAAATTCCAGCCTAAATGGATGATTCTGGCTCGTTTTGCGCCCCCTCGAACCGTTCCCCAAAACCTCGGAGAGGCGATGGTGTTCGCTCCCTAAGGTTTTAAGATTGCTAATTATTCGACGCGTCGCGTAGGGATCGAACGCAGGGTTTCCTGAATCTCGGCGGCGTCTTTCTCAAAGCCCTCTCGGCCAAAGAGCCCATACGCCAATCGCTTGCCGAGCTCGACACCCGGCTGATCGAATGCGTCGATGCCAACGAGCTCACCTGCGAAGGCCGTCGCGGCCTCTAGGATGAAGAGGAGCTGTCCCAAATGAAACGCGTCAACCTTTGGAAGTTCGAGCGTCAAAGAGGGGCGGCCATCTTTGGCCAAGGCGAGCGCTGTCGCCTGCTGCTGCGCCGCATTTAGGTCACCCATCGTGCGTCCACCCAAATAGGCGTTCTGGCCTTCTTCGCGAGGCATCGTTAGATCCTGAGCCCTTTCGCCAACACGAACGAACCAGGTAAACTTGTCTTTCGGACCTTCCATGAAGAGTTGAACCTGCGCGTGCTGGTCGGTCGCGCCGATCGCGGGGATTGGCGTTGCGCCGACTTCGATACGCTCACCCGTCTTGGAGAATCGCTTTCCGAGGCTCTCGGCCCAGAGTTGAACAAACCAGCCCGCCGTGGCTCGGAGCGGATCCGAGTAGGGCATGAACACGGTCATATTTCGCCCGGCGTCGGTGTGCAGTACATGAAGCGCCGCGAGAATCCCGGCCGGGTTCGCGAGCAGATCATCGCGTTCGCAGAGTTCGCGTGCCGCCTTCGCACCTTCGCAGAGTGCGGCGACATCCAGTCCTACGAGGGCACAAGGAAAAAGCCCGACGCCGGTCATCACGGAGAAGCGTCCGCCAACGTTTTGGGGAATCGGCAGCGTTTTGAGACCCTCCTTCTCGGCCAGCGCGCGGAGCCCGCCGGTTTCCGGATCGGTTACTGCGACAAGGTGTTTCGCCATTTCACATCCGCCGTCCCGAAGCCATTTGCGGATGACGAGGAGCATCGCTGCCGTCTCGGAGGTTCCGCCGGATTTGCTGATCACGACCGCCAAGGTTCGTGTCGGATCGAGCGTTTCGATCAGACGAGCGAGGCGCCACGGATCACTATTCTCTGGGAAATGAAGTCGTCTGCCGTCCCGTAGTTCGGGCGGGCCACCAAGCGCTTCGTAGACCGCGCGACCACCGAGCGAGCTTCCGCCGATACCGAGAACGATGACGTCGGTGATCTCCTCACCGATGCCGCCGGCGAGCGCCTTACTGGCCGCCACATGCGCGCCATCGGGCAACGCCCAGAAACCAAGCTCCCCGCTATCGATTCGCTGGAATAGGCTCTTCTTCGCATCTGAAAAGCGTGCCTGCAGGGCGCTCAGGGCATCCGCCTCCACGCCGCAAGGTGCCGCAGAGGAGTGAAGCGCAAGGGAATAGTCGAGAGAAATCGGCATGGCTCTCGATACCACAGGAGCCGGTCTCACTTGAAGGGGCGTTTTTCGGATTGAGTTGTCAGGGTTCGGCGCTTTTTTGACCAATTTCGATCCTTCCCTTTAGCGTCGCGCGCGGGACCTTTTTCGGAGCGATGCGAGGGCGAAATGGATAGCGAGCGGACGAACACACGAAGCGCAAAACAGTGGTGGACCCTCTGTGCGATTGTGGGCGGACTCCTCCTCGGTCTCTTTTACAGCAGCGATTCTGAAGCCGCACAGGTAAGCGAGACGCTCGATATTGCCTCGGAAAATGGCGACCGAGTTTTGGACGAGGTCGCGGGTTCAGAACCCGGCGGGCTGGAGCGAACGGCTGAAACGTCGGCCGAGCAAGCGGAGGAAATCCCTTTCTCTACGATTCCGCAGAGCGGTCCTCTCGCTGGCCTCGACCCCTCGAGTTTCATTGTCCAGGACGGTCACGCGATTTCGCAACTCCGCGGCGGCGGTCGCGCTCGTCTAACGATTGACCCCGGCTTGCAGGCTCATATCGAGGGCAAGCTTGAGCAATACGAGGTTCCCTTTGGTGCACTGGTTGCGATGGATCCGCGGGATGGACGCGTGCTCGCATACGTGAGTCACTCGAGCGCGAATCCTGAGGCTGGAGACCTGGCGCGTGACACCACCCCCCCGACAGCGAGCGTCTTTAAGGTCATCACGGCCTCCGCCTTGGTCGATGCGGGAATCGGTGGAGATCGCCGCGTTTGTTATGCAGGTGGGAGCTCTCGGCTTCTCGCGCGTCACCTTGAGGACCGCGATAGCGATCGCCAATGCGCGACGCTTTCCGAAGCGATGGGCCGATCGATCAATGCCGTCTTCGCGAAACTTGCCGACCGACATCTCGATGGCGCGACCATCGAACGCTATGCGAGCGCCTTTGGATTTGGCCACGCTCTCCCCTTTGACCTTCCCACGCGTCCGAGCCCGATGGAGGTTCCGAGTGACCGTCTCGAGCGCGCACGAACGGCAGCGGGCTTCTGGCATATGCATATGTCGCCGCTCCATGGAGCACTGATCGCTTCGACGATTGCGAATGGCGGAATGATGCCTCGGGCCGGAATCGTTGAGCGCGCGGTCAACGGCCGTGGTGAAGAAACGCATCGCTTTGAGGCGCAGGATTATCGTCAGGTGATCCCCCGTCGCACGGCCCGTGCTGTCGGTGAGATGATGGAGATGACGGTTCACGGCGGCGGAACGGCTCGGCGCGCGTTCCGAGACCCGGCTGGGCGTCCTTTCATTCCGAATGTTCGCATTGCTGGAAAAACCGGCACGCTCAGTTCGGAGCGTCCCTATCGCGGCTACACTTGGTTTGTTGGTTATGCCCCTGCAGACGACCCACAAATCGCGGTTGCGGCGCTGGTCGTAAATACTCCGCAGTGGCGCATCAAGGCGCCGTATCTGGCCCGAGAAGCGCTTCGCTACCACCTCAACCCCCGGAACTAGTGCGTGATTCAAATCGCGAGAAGGGCCCTCTTTTCGCCAGGAACGCCGATCCGAGCCTCGCTCTTCCTTCGATACTCGGAATGTCGTTCGCCCTCCGAAGCTCGCCTCGGCGCCCCGAACGAAAGATCGTCCCTCCATCGATTTGATCCCCGCACTAGGCGGATATCCGGAGCTCTCGCACTCCGAAACGTCGAACGACTGGCGACCGTTATGCGGAGCCGTTGAGCAGCGCTTCCAATCGGCCTTTGGGGTTGAGATTGATCAGCGCGCATTCGTTTTTGACACGTAGCAGGGCGGCCTCGCTGCCCATCCGGCCGTCGAGTTCGTTCACCGCCGCCTGCCGTAGCGCCGTGTCGGTTTTCGGATTCAGCGCGATTTCTTCGAGTCGGTCGAGGGAGAGCGCGTCAATGCCGATATCGCGAAACGCGCCCTCTCGCGACGGCAGGTCAAGAGGCGGAATCGCGCGGTAGGCTTGAAAGACTCGGACGGCCCGCTGTGAAATCTCGTCCGCGTCGACAAAACGAACGCGAAGTGCGCGGCCATCCTTTCGCCGGAAGAGCACCCTCCGATTCTCAAGGATTCGTACCTCGGAGAGTTCGCTCCACGCGATGACTCGGAGAGATCTCCATGCGCGGATCTGCAATCCATCACGGGCGAGGCGAATCGCGATCCAGTTACTCGGGAAGACGAGGGGCACCATGCCGAGTGCGGCAAACGCGAGGAGGAAGATTCGTCCCATGGAGCGCAGGTCAAGCGTGTAAGCCAGCGCTACGCCGGCGGTCCAAAGAACGACCGAGAACGCAAAATTGATATAGCCGAGCGTCGAAAACGAGCGGGTCGCAAGCCACGAGAAGTCGCCGTCTCGAAAGCGAGGAACGGGAGCAAAGTCGGTCGCCGGTTGCACCTCTTGGTTGTAGGGCCTCCAGCAGGTGCGCTGCAACGCCGTCCGCGCATCTCGCCAGACCGTTTGTCGTAGCTTTCACGTAGAGTGCGGCGCATGAGCGAACGGAAACTCTTTAAAGACTACTTCGACCTCGTGGCGATCGACGCGATCGCCAAACAGTTTTCCTCCGCACGCGGTCACGGGCGCTTTGCGAAGAAGCGCTTTGTGGAACTCGCGAGCAAGGACCTGGAAACGCTTGAGATGATGGACCGGGTTCGTCAGATTTCGGATGCGCTTGCGGCCGTGCTGCCGAAGGAACGCGACAAGGCACTCGCGTGGCTTGAAGCGAGTCTTCCCGAGGTCCTTCCCGACGCGGAGAGTCCCACCGATGGCTACCTGCAATGGCCCCTGGGACAGTTTATCGCCGACCATGGAACGGAGCATTTTGAGGAATCGATGAGCGCGATGATCGAGCTCACGCAGCGGCTGACCTCAGAGTTCGCGGTCCGGCCTTTTGTGATGCATCAGCCAGAGAAAACCTTCGCTCGCCTCGCGTCGCTCGTCGATCATCCTAGCGAACATGTGCGCCGCTGGTGCTCCGAAGGCATCCGTCCCCGTCTTCCATGGGGAGCGCGTCTCGATGCACTGGTAGACGACCCTTCGCCGATTTGGCCTATCCTCGAAGCGCTGAAAGACGACCCTTCGCTCTACGTGCGTCGCAGTGTCGCGAACTGCATCAACGATATCGCAAAAGATCATCCCAGCGAGGTCTGCAAGCGCATGAAGGCTTGGTCAAAAGGCGCGAGCGAAGAGCGGATGTGGCTCGTGAAGCATGCGCTGCGAACGCTTGTGAAAGACGGCGATCCGAAGGCGCTGGCGATTCTTGGATACGGGATCCCGAAGGGACTAAGCGTGGACTTCGGCGTCTCGCCAAAGAAGGTCGCGCTCGGAGATTCGGTGACGCTGACGGCCGAGATTCGAAACGGCGGAAAGAAGCCGGCAAAGTTGATGGTCGACCTCTGCGTGCATTACGTCCGCAAACGGGGAACGGGTAAGAAGGTTTTTAAGTGGAAAAGCACGACGCTCGCCGCAGGGAAGGAAGTGCTTCTCGAAAAGGAGCTCGCGATGGTCGAACGTTCGATTCGCAAGCTCT
>JAHDCI010000302.1:0-2448 GCA_020629955.1 Myxococcota bacterium
TTTGGCGGACTCGAGAGGAGTCGAACCTCTAACCGCTGGTTCCGTAGACCAGTGCTCTATCCATTGAGCTACGAATCCTATTGCTGCAACAGCTTGGCTGCCGAAACAATTTTGTTGCCGAAGCAACTCCGCCAGCTTAACTCGCGGTTCGCCTTGGTCAAGTAACTTCTCGCGCTTTGCGAGGAGGTCAGCCAAGGCTGGCGGAGAGGGCGGGATTTGAACCCGCGGTAGAGCTTTTGACCCTACGCCCGCTTAGCAAGCGGGTGCCTTCGACCACTCGGCCACCTCTCCAAAAAGGGATATTTTAAGTTCAAAGAACCGCTCCCAATACCGGAGCGGGCCGCCGTAATAATCAGCGGCTTCCCATGTGTCAAACCGTTTTTCACAACGCCCGTCAATCTCTGCCTTTGCTGCGAAAGCAGTCCTGCGAGCGAGGTTGGGCTTTGCTGAGCCGATGACTTTCGCAGCGGAGAGACGTTTGTATGAGCGCACGTGTGCTCTACACTGCGGAGCGTGGATCCAGAAGAATATTTGGACGACGAGGAAGAATCTCGTGGGGTGGACCGAGCCGTCGCGTTTGTCGGCGGCTGCCTCGTCCTTGGGCTCGCGATTCTCGGCGTGGGTGGGGCTGTCTTTATGGGTGGGCTCTTTCGCGAGGAAGTCCCGGAACCGGAACAGGAAGTCCAGACTCCGCGCATCGCGATGCCCGCGCAGGTGGGGGAGACACCGGTCGCTCCTCCTGTTCCGCCCCCGAATGCCGCGCCCCGTTATCGCCCGGGGCCGCACGTCGAGACCGTCGGAGTGTTGCCCTCCGGTATCAGCACGCTCCGCCGAATGTCGTCTTCTCATCGAGGCGGTCATACGTTGAACAATCCGTGGATCGTCGCCGGCGCCGAGTTGCGTCCCGGAAACCCTCCTCAAAGCTCGGGGGCGGGAGGCCCGTCGATTCGTCTCGGCGCCCGAGAAGATACCTCGCAAGCGTTGATGGTCATCCCAGGCTCGCCTGCAGGAATCAACATCGTTGCCTCACGTGGGCAAGGTGCCGACGGCGACGTACAAGGGCTCTTGCTACAGTTTGTCGGTTACAACGGCTACTTCTTCTTGCCGGCGATTGTCGATAGTGAGCTTGGTCAGATTCGCGTCGCAGGAGTCGACGAGGCGCTGCTGCAGTTCGGAATTGATTCACCGACTCGGCCCGACGGCACGCCCGTGCCCGAAGGGGAGGAGATGAACGCGATGGTGCGTATTGCCTCGGTAGACGTGAACAACCGCATTAGCGCCTTTGTTACTCGACAGCTCCGCGTTCTGCCGGTGGGCACCGGTGATGTTGAAGTCACCGTCTCGATGAGCGAAGCGACCGACCTCGACCTCTACGTCGTCGAACCGACCGGGACGATCGTCTACTACGGACACACGCGCTCGGGCACGGGCGGGCATCTTGACCTCGACGCGAATGCAGGATGCAGCGGAAATATGGGCGTGAACAACGAGCATATTTACTGGCCGCGCGGACGGGCTCCCGGCGGCACGTATCAGGTACGGGTCGCAAACTACCGGAGCTGCATCCAGGGACGGCAGGTCGACTATCGCGTGACCGTTCGCAATTGCGGCGAGACGGCTGTGTTCTCAGGAAACTTTGTTGGCGACGGCGCCGGCGGAAACTGCAACTACGACCCCGGCAACGATCGGACGAGCTGCCAGCAGGTCGTCAGCTTCGATGTGACCCCTTGCGGCGCCTCGGGCAGCCCCTGATGTTCCTCTGTGCTCTCGGGTCGATGCTTTCTATTCGACCCCAACCTCTCCTGCCCCCAAAGTATTCGTTATGAACAGTCCTGTAGATAAGGTTGATGTGTTGATCGTGGGGGCCGGCCTCTCTGGGATCGGCGCGGCGGTTCACTTCCTTCGTGACTGTCCGGAGAAGACATTCGCGATTGTGGAAGCGCGGAGCCGAATGGGAGGAACGTGGGACCTCTTCCGCTACCCGGGGATTCGCTCGGATTCGGATATGTACACGCTTGGCTATCCCTTCCGCCCGTGGACGGACCCGGACGCGATCGCCGATGGGGGAAAGATCCTCTCTTATATTCGCGACACCGCGGCCGAGTACGGCGTCGACAAGAGGATCCAATACGAGACGAAGGTGACGGCGGCACAGTGGTCCTCTTCCAACGCGGAGTGGACGGTCACGCTCGAGACCGGCGGCACAGAGCGGACCTTACGTGCCTCGTTCGTATTCGCCTGCGCCGGATACTATTCTTACGACGAGGCGCACTCCCCGCGTTTCGAAGGTCAGGAAGAGTTCGAAGGGCAGATTCTGCACCCTCAGTTTTGGGATGAAGAGCTCGACTACTCCGGGAAGCGTGTTGTCGTGATCGGGAGTGGCGCGACGGCCATGACCTTGGTGCCCGCGATGGCCAAACGAGCGGCGCACGTGACGATGCTGCAGCG
>JAHDCI010000302.1:2548-4223 GCA_020629955.1 Myxococcota bacterium
ATTCTTCGATTTACATAGGCGCTACTGAACCGCTTCGCGCTACTGAACTGCTTCGTGCTACTGAACTGCTTCGCGTGGGGCTGAAGCACTCGACTCCTCGGCGCCAAGCCACGCCGCCCGCGTGCGGCTTTGCTGCGTGGTCGCTCCCGGGCGACGTTCGACGCGATAGGCATCACTCGGTCCCTCGCCAAGCGTCAGCGGAAGTCGGCGAAGGCGCCCGCGTCGCGCAACGAGCAACTCGACCTCGTCGCCTGGGCGAATCCGCGAGAGCGCAACATCGATATCGCTCGGGATTCGCTCTTCGCCAAACGCGATGAGTTCGTCGCCGACGTTCACGCCCGCCTGATGCGCGGGGCTCCCGGCGACCACGCCTTGCACGAGTGTCCGGCCATGATCTTCCCCGAGACGAGCGCCAAGGAAAGCCTCGGGTTCATCTTCCGAGACCGGAGCAAAACGCAGCCCAAATACGGCGAGCGCTTCCTCGTAATCGAGCTCCTCGGTTGAGTCGACATTGCGTTCAAAGAACGCGCTCAGGTCCTCGCCGGCGATCTCATTCGCAAGCGCGCGGAAGCTCTCGGTCGTATAGCCCTCGTCGCCGGAGAAACGCTCGTAGGCGGCGCGCATGAGATCATCAAGGCTTTGCGCTCCGCCAGTTGCGCGACGGATCCGCGCATCGAGTAGCCACGCAACAATCGCGCCCTTTCGGTAGTAGCTGATCGCAGCATTCCGGCTGTTCTCGTCGGGCCGATAGAAACGAATCCAGGCATCGTAGCTCGCCTGCGAGAGTGACTGTACGCCGCGGCCCGGGGTCTCTTGAAGGCGGCCGATCGTCTTTGTGAGAATGCCGAGGTAGTCCTCTTCGCTCATCAAACCCGCGCGCCGGACGAGGAGGTCGTCGTAGTAGGAGGTAATGCCCTCCACGATCCACAGCGAACGCGTGTAGTTCTCCGCTTCGTAATCGAAGTGGTTGAGCGCCTCGGGACGTAGGCGTTTGACGTTCCAGGTATGGAAGAACTCGTGGCTGATGAGGCTGAGCCAGCCGCGATATTCATCGTCGTCGTGCGTATCCCAGCGGGAGCCGAGCACCATGGTCGAGGCGCGATGTTCGAGCCCGCCGCCGCTCTCCATCAGCAAGTTCAGGAAGGTATAGCTTGGGTAGGGGATGACGCCCCAAAAGGCGTGCTGCTCTTCGATGATGCGGGTGACGTCGCGCGCCGCTCGCTCCTGATCGAAAACGCCATGACCGCCGAAGGTCGCGAGTCGATGCTCGACGCCGCCCGCCTCGATGGTCGTGACCTCCGCTTCGCCGCAGATGATCGGTGAGTCGACGAGGGTGTCGAAATCGGGCGCAAAGAAGCGCCGGCCGTCGCCCTCGATGTTCTGGAGCGCCGTGATGCAATCGCCCCAAGCCTCTGGACCTTCGATCTGAATATCGTGGCTGAGCGTTTCCGCTTCGACGGGCACGAAGAAGGTTGGCGCACCATTTAGCGCCGCGATATCTGCATCGACGAAGTTCGTTCGAACGCTCAGCTCGCGGGCGTAGAGGCGGTAGCGAAGGACGATCTGCTCACTCTCGCCGCGAATGACCCAGCGATTCTTCGCGACCTTTTCGACTTCGAGCGGCGAGCCATCGAGCGTGGTCGCGCTCAGCCCTTCGACGTGCCGTGCGTATTCG
>JAHDCI010000303.1 GCA_020629955.1 Myxococcota bacterium
CCGTCGGAGTATTCGCTTGGGCTGCCGCCGTCGCCACCACCGTAATAATCGTCGTCTGCGAGGTTGTCGAAGCGTGTGTATTCTCCAAAGAAGCGGACGCGCGCGATTCCCGTTGGGCCGGCGCGCTGCTTACCGATGATGATCTCGGCGATGCCGCGGTCTTCGCTCTCTTTGTTGTAAACCTCGTCACGGTATACGAACCAAATCGTATCCGCGTCCTGCTCGATGGCGCCCGATTCTCGAAGGTCCGAGAGCATGGGGCGTTTCTCTTTCCCAGCGCGAGATTCGACACCGCGGTTGAGCTGAGCGAGCGCGATCACCGGAACCCCAAGCTCTTTCGCGAGCCCTTTAAGATTTCGGCTGATCTCGCTGATTTCCTGCTCACGGGAGTTGTTTCGATTTCCGGACCGCATCAGCTGGAGGTAGTCGATGACGATGAGGTCGAGACCCGACTCCGATTGGATTCGTCGGCACTTTGAGCGCACCTCGAGCACCGTGATGGCGGGGGTGTCGTCGATCCAGATCCCCATTTCGGAGAGCTCTCCGGCCGCGCTTGCGAGCTTGGGCCAATCGTCGCGGATGAGCTTACCCGTTCGCATACGCGTGCTGTCGACGCGAGCAGTGCTGCATAGCATACGCTTGCCGAGCTGCTCTTTCGGCATCTCAAGTGTGAAAATCGCGGCGTTGGCGCCACGCAGACCGCATGCGTTGAGCGCGACGTTGAGCGCGAACGAGGTCTTGCCCATACCCGGACGACCGGCGACGACGATAAGGTCACCTGGATGCATGCCCGCCGTCATCTCGTCGATCTTCTTGAAACCCGTCGGGAGACCGGTGACAGCGTCTCCCTTCTGAGCCATTGCGTTCAACTCCTCGAAGTTGTGATGAACAATGTCCTTGATGTGCGTGTACGGGTTCTTTGCGCGCTGTTTCGCGACCGCAAAGACGCTTGATTCGGCTTTGTCGAGAAACGCCTCGATCTCGCCGTAATCGGCGTATCCGGTCGCAGAGACTTCATGGCAGGCAGCGATGAGCTGCCGGACGATGGACTTCTCTCGGACGAGCGAGGCGTGCGCTTTGATATTCGAGACCGTGGGAATCGTCTCTGTCAACGCGATCAGATAGTCGTCTCCGCCAACGGCCTGGAGCTTCTGACCCAGCAAGAGTTCCTGTCGCAACGTCACGAGGTCAATGGGTTGGCCTCGCTGATGAAGCTTCAACATCGATTCGAAGATGACCCCGTTCCCATCGCTGTAGAAATCCTCTCGTTCGATATTCTCGATAACTGCCTCGAGCGCGTTGTTCTCAAGGAGAATGCCGCCGAGAATCGAACGTTCCGCGTCGAGCGCGTTTGGAGGCACACGACCTCCGCCTCCATTCCGCTGCTGATTGGGCCGAGGACCGGAGTCCATCTCGAAGGGTTCCATATAGTGATCGTCCATCGCGAGTTCGCTTCCCGCGCAGGCTTAGGAAGCCGTCGACGGTCGCGCAGTATATCGCATCGCGTCCAACAAAAAAGCGCGGAACCCGAAGGTTCCACGCTTTCTCGACCAAATGTCGGGTGTTTACGCCGCGGTCTTCACTTCGAGCTTGACCGGCACAATCACGCCGCCCTTGAGGCGAATCGCGACCTCGTAAGAGCCGGTCGCCTTGATCGCATCGTCCGGGAGTTCGATCTGGCGCTTGTCGACGCCTTCGAAGCCACGCATTTTCAGCGCGTCCATCACGTCCGTGACGCTGATCGCACCGAAGAGCTTGCCGGTCTCCGGGTCAGAGACCTGCTTCGCAACGTGAAGCGTGATGTCCTTGAACTGCTTCGCCTGCTCTTCCGCCTCGGCGCGCGTCTTGGCGAGCCGCTGCAACGCCAGCTGCTTCTCGTGCTCGATTTGACGCACGTTCGCGCGCGTCGCGATCACGGCCATCCCGCGCGGGATGAGGTAGTTGCGCGCAAATCCGGGGCGCACCTTCGCGATATCGCCAGAGAGACCAAGTCCCTCGACGTCACGCTTCAAAACCACATGTACGTTTCGCTTCGCCATATCACTTCACCGAGGTGTAGGGGAGAAGCGCGATGGTCCGCGCGCGCTTGATCGCGGTGGTGAGGGCACGCTGCTGCTTGGCGCTAAGCCCACTCACGCGACGCGGAATGATCTTGCCGCGGTCGGTGAGGAAGTAACGAAGCTGCTGCGGGTCCTTGTAGTCGAACTCGAAGCCGTCTTCCTGAGCGAAGGTGGGGGCGCGCTTGCGGCCTACGCGGCGTCGACCACGAATGCCAAGCGGGTCGGCATCGGCACGACCTTCACGAACAACGGTTCCCTTGGTGGCGTCCTGAGTCATTCTTCTTCACTCCCGGTCAGTTCCTGACCTTCTTCTTCGGAGGGCGCGTCTCCACGGTCAATGGCTTCGAGGCCGAGACGCTGCGCCTTGGTGAGCTCGGGCGCCTCGTTCTCGTCATGCTCGATGCGCTCGAAGTTCGCGGCGTCCGCGGAGACTTCTCCGAGCTCCATGAAGTCGCGAAGCTTGACGGTCTGGTAGCGGATGACGGGCTCGAGCAAGCGCAGGTTACGCTCCTGCTCCGCGACGATTTCGGTGTTTCCGACGAACTTGTAATAGACGTAGATACCGCGCGTGAACTTCTTGATCGGGTAGGCCAGACGGCGCTTGCCCCAGAGGTCCACTTCGGTGAACTTGCCACCAGCGGTTTCCATGACGTCCTTGATTCGCCCGGCGACCTTTTCGGCCTCATCGGGGTCCACATCCGGACGAAGGATGTATACGGTTTCATATTCGCGCGCCCACTTCTTCGCGGGCGTGCTCAGGGTCTTTTCTGCCATTATTCCTCCTGGGATTGCCCGAACACCAACGTCCGAGCGAGGCTTCCGCAACGAAAATCGCTGCGAAGGAGCGCTGACTTAAGTCAAAACGCGGGAGTGTGCAAGCCGAACCGGCTCAGCGCTTGCCGTGGAGCCGATTCATCGCGGGTCCGGGCCCGAGCTTGATCACGGTCTCGATGATCTTTCGCGTCTTATCGATCACGTCGTCGAGGACAATGCGTTCATCGCTGTTAAACGGACTGAGCACATATCGATCGACGGGGCCTCCACGCGGACGTGAGATACCAATGCGGATTCGGGGGAAATCTTTGCCGCCACAATGCTGAGCGACGGACTTTAGACCGTTGTGACCCGCAAGCCCGCCGCCAACTTTGATGCGGACATCCTCGTACGCGAGATCAAGTTCGTCATGAACGATCAGCGTGCGCTCGAGGGGGATCTTGTAGAACTGCATCGCGCGAATCACCGATTCGCCCGAAAGGTTCATGTACGTCTGCGGCTTGAGAAGGACGACCGAATCTTCTCCGATCTCGTCCTTCGAGAGCTCGCCGCCAAACTTGGAGCGCCACGAGGGGAAGGCGTGTTGATCGGCGAGCCGATCGAGCGCCATGAATCCGATATTGTGACGGGTCCCAGCGTATTTGCTGCCGGGATTTCCAAGTCCGACGACGAGGTACATGTTCGAAGGTTCGAGACTTACGCCTCGGCGGTCTTCGCTTCTTCCGCGGCCTTCTTCTCGGCTTCACGCGCTGCGCGCTTGTCTTCGACGACAGCGGCGAGCGTTTGAACGGCCGGGAGGAGAACCTCGACGCCTTCGGGCAGGTTGAGGTCCTGCACGTCGAAGGTCTGCATCATGTCGATTTCGGTGACGTCGATCACGAGCTCGGCCGGGATCGCGGTCGGGACGCAGCGGACCGGAAGTACGCGACGTGCAACCTGGAGCTTTCCGCCCTTGACCACACCAATGGCGCGGCCCGTGGCGCGAACCGGCACCTTCGTGGTGATCGGTCGCGAAACGTCGACCTTAAGAAGGTCCACATGAAGGAGCTCACGGGAGACCGGTTCCACCGAAAGGTCGCGCACCATCGCGAGGTGCTCTGCGCCATCCACGCTCACGGAAAAGAGCGAGTTGCGTCCGAACGCGCCCCGAAGGGGGGCGACGACTTCTTTGGGATCGAGCGTAAGCGCGATCGGTTCTTGTCCGGGTCCGTAGAAGACTGCGGGAAGTTTTCCTTCGGCGCGCAGTCGACGAGCGGGCCCCTTTCCGCGCAATTCGCGGACCTCAGCCTGAAGCTTCGTCGTCTCCATGTGTCTTTTCTCCTGATTTTCT
>JAHDCI010000070.1 GCA_020629955.1 Myxococcota bacterium
GGCCCGGACAGTGGTCCCGATGCCGGCCCGGACAGTGGTCCCGATGCCGGTCTCGATGCGGACCCGGATGCCGCTTCGGATACTGGCCCGGACGCGGACGATGAGAACGGCGATGGAAATGGCGGAGACGCGCTCGATGGCCCCAGCAATATTCCCGCAGGCGCGCAGATCGCGCTCCGTCTTGATATGGCGGAGATCCGCGCTTCACCCCTTCGGCGCGAGGTCCAGTCGCTGCTTCAGGCGATCCCCGACTGGCAGATGGTCCTCGAGGGAAGTGGGCTCAATCCGATTCAGGATCTCGATCGCTTGCTTCTCGCGTCACCAAACCTTCGACGGGAGAATATCGTTATGGCCGGACGGCACGCGCACGCCGAACCGGGCGAGAATGGGCAGGCGTATATCCGCCAGGTCGTCTCGCGTTTTTCGCTCGGTGAAGGAGTCAGCGTGCGCTGGCGTCAGCGGGCGGGCGTGCTCGCGGCAACCTGGCCGAATCGGGATACGACCTCACGGGTGATCGCCATGGTCGGCCCGCGGCATTTTGTGATCTCTCGGCCAAGCGACCTCGAGCGCGTGGTGGCGATGATCGCGGCTCGCGCGGAAGGGGAAGATGCGGACCTCGAACGCGCACAAGGAGCCGACGCTTTGCTTTCCATGGGAGAGGGCGATGCCTTCACCATCGAGGTCGAGGGAGCGCGCCGTTTCGTTCGGCGACGTGGTCTCACTCAGGTACCGGAGCGCGTGCGCGTCGCTGTCGGTCATGAGGGGCGCGGGGTTCGGCTTCG
The DNA here is from genome assembly GCA_020629955.1 of Myxococcota bacterium. Taxonomy (GTDB): domain Bacteria; phylum Myxococcota_A; class Polyangia; order Polyangiales; family Houyiibacteriaceae; genus JAHDCI01. The sequence continues at coordinate 783 of JAHDCI010000070.1, forward strand.
CGGACGCGCCTACTACGCTTCCCAAGAAGAAGCCGAGGCCGCCGTTGCATACTGGGAAGGTGAGCGTCGCCGGATCCTAAGAAATCCTCTCTACGGCATGGTGGCGGGTCCGATGCTGCGCTCCGTGTCCATCGAGGTGCATGAGGAGGTCCTGCATCTCTCGGGGCGCCTTAGCGTCTCGCAGGCGCGTTTCCTTCTCGGCTATATCCAGGGACAGCTGCGAACCCGCGCTCGTGAGCGGAGTCGTTCGTCCATGAGCACGATGGAGAGCTCGGATTCTTCCATGGACGACGAACCCAATGCGCAGCGTCCGGCGACGGAGAGCGCAACCATGACGGGCGATTCGGCGCCGTCAATGGATTCGCCGACAATGGACGCGATGCGCCCCTCTCCGATGCGGCTGCTCGTCCCTTCGTTGATGCGCTGAGCGCAGCCCAAGTGGGCCCTCGCGACTCCGATCAGCGCTCCAAATGACGCACGGCGGCAAAGCTTCCACACCCCCCAAATGGGAGCTTCACCCTGCGCTATCGGGAGATCCGGCCAATTGAGAAAATGTGGGACACCCGTTTTTCCCCGCAGCCTGTGGATAACTTGTGGGACAAAACCGCTCCGATCATCCTCGGTGCAAAAAAGACGAGTAAATCCATGTATTTGCGCGTTGTGTTAGCAAAGCGCGCCAGTGTGGGGATTTGTTGAAAACTTCGTGAAAAATTGCCCGAGATCACGCGCTTCTGCGGGAAATTTCGGGGCGAACGCGTACGTTCAGCACTCCACCCAGCCGGTGTCCACCTTGTCTTGAACAGCCTGGACCGCGAGCTCGTCCGCGCGCTCGTTCAGCTCGATGCCCTGGTGGCCCCGAACATGAATCAGCTCCACATCGCCATGCGCTTTGTAAAGCAGCCGAAGCGCGTCGATCAGCTCCGCATTCTTCTTTGCTTTCCAGTTCTTGGTCAGCATATCGATGCTGTATTTTGAATCCGTGAAGATCTCGAGCTTTCGTCCCGGCTCGGCCTCTTGGAGTACGCGCATGATCGCCGTCAGTTCAGCGATATTGTTCGTGCCGCGTCCCAGGTATTCGGAAAGCTCTTTTCGCCCATCGCTTGAGATAAGAATCGCGCCCAAGCCCGCTGGACCCGGGTTTCCAGAGCAGGCGCCGTCGCAATACGCGATGATCTCGTTGCCCTCGGGAGCGCTCTTCGCAGGCTTGGATGCGGTCTTCTTCTTTCGCGTCTTGGTGCCGCTCGATTTCCCGCTTCCAGCGTCGAAGTCCGACTCGAGTTTCGCTCCAGGGATGCTCTCTAGATTGCCCTTGTTCGCGTGGTAGGCCTTGCCGCCCGCCTTGTAGCGAATTTCAACTCGCCCTCGTGCGGCCGCGAGCGGCTTTCCAGATTCGTCGCATCGGGCGAAGACTTCGCTCCCGCGGAGGCGCATTTTGATCCAAGGCATGGGGCGGAGTGTTTCTCGCAGATCGCGGCTTGTAAACCGAAAGTGCCTCAAAGCGAGAAGCGGAGAATCGAGAAGAAAATCCGCGCACCGCGGCAGTGGCCGAATCGACTCCGCGGGTCTTGACAGGTCAGGGCGCCGCCTCCGAGCATGCTCGCATGCCGACTACGAATTTCGACAGCGCCCAGGCATTTCCGCGCGTGACTTCTCGGGTTCGAACGAACTCCGATGCCTTTCAGAAGAATCGAGAAGCGTGCCTTGAGCGGCTCGCCTCGCTCGATCTGGAACGGGAGAAAGCGAAGCTCGGCGGCGGCGAAAAATACCGAGAGCGTCATCGTAAGCGCGGCAGGCTCCTGCCCCGTGAGCGAGTCGAACTGCTCCTCGATCCGGGGAGTCCATTTCTGGAGATCGGCCAGCTCGCCGGCTGCGGCGTCAAAGGAGAGACTCCGGGCACGGCGATGATTGGGGGCGTCGGTCAGGTCAGCGGCGTCGAGTGTGTCATCACGGCGAGTGAGTCGACTGTAAAAGGCGGCGCGATTACTCCGATGACGCTCAAGAAGGGAGCGCGGCTCAACCAGATCTCCGAGGAAAACGGTCTGGTCTCCATCAACCTCGTCGAGTCGGCGGGCGCAGACTTACCGCGACAGGACGAGATTTTTATTCCCGGCGGCGAAAACTTCCGTTCGTTGACTCGTCGCTCCGCCGAGCGCGTCCCGACGATTTGTCTCGTCTTTGGATCCTCCACCGCGGGCGGCGCGTATATGCCAGGGATGAGCGACTACGCCGTGATGGTCAAAGACCAGGCGCAAGTGTACCTCGCGGGGCCACCGCTCGTGAAGATGGCAACGGGCGAAGAGGTCGATCACGAGAGCTTGGGCGGTGCGTCGATGCATGCGAGCGTCAGTGGCGTTTGCGACTATCTCGCGGAGGACGAGCGCGACGCGATTCGCATTGGCCGAGAGATCGTCGCGGGTCTCGCATGGGAAAAGGCATCGATGCATCGCAGGCCGACGTTGCCGCCTGCGCTCGATCCGGAGGAGCTCCTCGGTATCGCCTCGGCCGACCTAAAGACTCCCTTTGATCCGCATGAGGTGATCGCACGAATCGTGGACGACTCACGCTTTCATGCCTTTAAGCCGCGCTACGGTTCAACGCTCGTCTGCGGGCGCGCGCATATTCACGGCTTCCCGGTCGGCATCCTCGCGAATCACGGAACGCTCTTTTCCGAGAGCGCAAACAAGGGCGCGCAGTTTATCGAGCTCTGCAACGCTTCCAATATCCCGCTGCTCTTTCTGCAAAACACGACCGGCTTCATGGTGGGTGAGCGCTACGAGCGTGAGGGCATCATCAAGAATGGCGCGAAGCTCATTAACGCCGTTAGCAACTCGACTGTGCCGGCGATCACAATCATGACGGGGGCGAGCTTCGGCGCCGGGAACTACGCGATGAGCGGCCGGGCCTACCACCCCCGCTTTCTCTTCACTTGGCCATCGCACCGGATTGCCGTCATGGGCGGAAAGCAGCTGGCGGGCGTACTCGATATCATTCAGCGCCAGGCGGCGGCCAAGAAGGGCATCGATGTTGACGAACAGAAGCTTGCGGTCATGAAAGCGATGACTGAGCAGATGATCGAGAAGCAGAGCGAAGCGCTCTACGCAACGGCTCGCCTTTGGGATGATGGCGTGATCGATCCGCGCGATACGCGCGACGTCGTTGGGCTTTGTCTCTCTTCGAGCACCACGCGCCCGGTCGAGGGAACCCGCAGCTTCGGTATTTACCGCCACTGATTCGAGTACGAAGAATGACCCAACCGATTGAACGAATCTTAATCGCGAACCGTGGCGAGATTGCGATCCGCATCGCCCGAACTTGCCGCGCCATGGGGATCTCTCCCTGCGGTGTGTTTTCCGAAGCCGACCGCGAGTCCCCCCACGTCGACGCGATGGATGCCTCGTGGCTGCTCGGTCCGGCGCCTGCGGCGGAGAGCTACCTTCGCACGGACCGCATCCTGGAAGCCGCCAAAGAGCTGGGCGCTCAGGCAATTCACCCCGGCTTTGGATTCCTTGCGGAGAACTCGGCCTTTGCGCGCGCGGTAGAAGAAGCAGGGCTCGTCTTTATCGGCCCGGCGCCGGAATCAATCGATGCGATGGGCGGAAAGATCGGCGCCAAGGCGCTTGCCAAAGAAGCGGGCGTTCCGGTGATCGAAGGGCTCACCGTAGAGACCGACGAGCAAGCGCTCCGGGTGGCGAAGGATATTGGCTTTCCGCTGCTTGTGAAGGCGAGTGCGGGTGGCGGCGGGAAAGGAATGAAGGTCGCCGAAAATCAAGCGGAGCTCGAAACGGCGCTAGAAAGTGCGCGCCGTGAGGCCATTGCTTCCTTCGGCGATGGTGCCCTTTTGCTAGAGCGCTACCTTCGAAAGCCGCGGCATATCGAGGTTCAGATCCTCGGCGATACGCATGGCAATGTGGTCAGCCTACTCGAGCGAGAATGCTCGATTCAACGTCGCCACCAGAAGGTGATCGAAGAAGCACCTTCTCCCTTGTTGCAGGCGAACCCTCAGCTCCGTGACGAGATGACGGGGGCAGCAGTGCGTCTTGCGAAAGCCATCGATTATCGCGGCGCCGGCACCGTCGAGATGCTCGTCGACGAGAGCGGAGAGTTCTTCTTCCTGGAGATGAACACACGTCTTCAGGTGGAGCATGGGGTGACCGAGATGGTCCTGGGAATCGACCTCGTGAGGGAGCAGATCCGCGTCGCGGAGGGGCACGCGCTCTCCGCGAGTTGTTTCGACCGAAACGAGCCTACCGGGTGGTCCATTCAGGGGCGCCTCTACGCGGAGGACCCCTCGCAGAACTATCTGCCGCAGATCGGGACATTGAGCACGTGGCGCAGCCCGTGCGGCGAAGGTGTCCGCGTTGACCACGGGCTCACCTCGGGTACCGAAGTGAGCCCCTATTACGATCCGATGCTTGCGAAGATCCTCGCGTTTGGGGAGAGCCGCGAAGAGTCACGACGGCGACTGCTCCGCGCGCTCGAGCAGACGGTTGCGTTCGGCGTCGTCACCAACTTGACGCTCCTGAAACGCTGCGTGGAGTCGAGAGCATTCCGCGACGCCGAGCTGCATACTGGCTTTTTGAGTGAAAACGAGTTTTCGTTGCAGCCCGCGAAGGAGTTGCTTGAGCTCGCTTCTTTCGCGGGCGGATACGCAGCGCTCCGCGGTTGCTCGGATGCGCTCGCGCCTCTTGGCTTCCGAATCGCTGAACGACGCCCAACGCGGCTCCTCTTGGTTCCTCAGGGAGGCGATGAGGAGCGGCCGCTTGCGCTCGATTTGCAGGAGGGACGCTCTGGCTGGCGTGGTGCGCTGCGCGAAAATGCTGGCTCGCTCTTGGGCGATTCGACTGGCCTTGAGGAGATTCGATTCTCCGAACGAGCCGGGCGAATCTGGGTGGAGCGCGGCGCGCATCGCGTCGCTTTCGAGGTTCACCGATACGAGGGCGAGCTTCACATCTCTGGCGGCGGCGAGCTCTTTTCCCTTCGAATCCTTCCGCGCTTTGTTGCTCCCGGCGAGGGCAAACGCGAGCCTGGCGCATGCGTTGCGCCTACACCTGGAACGGTCGTGAAGCTCTTCGTGAAGGAGGGCGATCGGGTCGCACTCGGTCAGAAGATCGCCGCGCTCGAGGCGATGAAGATGGAGCAGATCGTTGAAAGTTCACGCGATGGGGTAGTGGCAGAGCTTTGTGTCTCGGAAGGTGAGCAGGTTGACGCCGATACGCTTCTCGCTCGAATTGTTGTGGAAGAATAGCCGCCGCAAAGCAGTCAAAGTTCAGAACTTTTATGGCGCTGTATTCCCCTCCTTGCGAATGTGATCCATGTTCACGAAAACCCCCTCGCGTGGCGGCGGTTTTCGGTGATTTCACCTGATCGGGGTGCTAGTATTTTCAACATGTCTCGCCGGCAAACGATGGACTACGATCCGATCGAGGGCTTGCTCCTCGCTGCGCAGTCCGAGTTGAAGAACGGTGAGCCCGAGCGCGCCAAGCAAATTTTTGAGCAGGTCTTGAAGGAGCGCCCCGGACACGCGCGCGCCGAACTTGGAATCGCCACGGCCGAACGCGCGATCGGGGAAGAACGCCTCCCCTCGGTACGACCACCCAGCATGAACCCGGACGATGTCCGTGTGGGCCACACCGAGGTGGACCAACAGATCGTCGCCCTCGTGAAGAGCCGGCAGTACGAAAGCGCGCTGACGCTGCTGCAGAAGTCGCTTCTCTCACGCCCGACGGACACGACGATTCGCAAGAGCATCGAGCACCTTGAAAAGCGGCTCGAACGTCGATACCGGAAACGCCTGGGGGACCTCGACCGAACGCCTTCCGCAAACGAAGGAAGTGCGGCGCAGTTTGGGGATGAAGCCGCGGCAATGTTGGCTCGGGTGAATGGCGAGCGCTCCCTAAGCGCGCTTGTCGATACCGCCGAGCGAGCATTCGATGGCCTCCGCAGTCTCGCGCGCCTGAGCCAAGCTGGGCTGATCACGATTCCGAACATCGAACCCGCGATGGCGGACGAGATTAGCTGCAAAGTGCCTGCAGCGGTCGCGCCGGAAGTTGAAGCGCCTGCGCGGACCAACGCACGCGTGGAAGCGGAAAAAGCGCGGCTCGAAGAACCTGAGAGCAGTTCGGGCATGATGCTCGTCGCGCTTGGCGTTTTTGCGGTCGCGGCAGCGGCGGCAGCGTTTTTCCTTCTCGGATGAGCGGCGCGTCTCTTTCCCCACACGGCTGTGAATCTTGGGACGCACTCTGGTCGCGTTCTCGCATGAAACGCCTGAAATGATTGGCTAATTCGGGAGGGTCAGACCTGGTCCGAGCCTTGCTTTTATTGCGGGCATGTTGAATCGTTTCGCCCTCCTCGTTGCCTTCTCCCTCAGCGTTCTCACCTCGAATGCGCGCGCCTGTTTTGACGGTCACGTCGCTTCCTACGGAAAGGTAGAGCTCACGGGTGGAGAGGATGTCTGGCAGGCAGAGCGGGCAAACTACCTCGGCGAGTGGCTCCCCCGGATTGATGCCATCATTCCGGAGGGACAGAGCGTTGAAGTCTTTTATGGGGAAGCCGACGTCGATGGTGGGACGATCGCGTTTCCTCCTGGCCGCATGGACATTCTCTTCCGGCGCCTTGCCCGCCACTACGATACCCCTCGTTCCGAACGACGCGCCGCGCTTCAGATTGGAGCGCGCGTCCAGACGATTCAAATCGCATCCACGCGTGACTACGAGGCCGCGCTCGCGATGGCGCATCGCCTGAGCGAGGCAATCCTGCAGACCGATGTCGATGCCAACCTCCATGGCTTTTACGAAGCGGGTGGATTTCCAGCGGACAACAATCCCGTTCACGTTGTCGAGTCCGAAGTGCGTGGGGAAACGGTCTACCGCGTCGTCATCGGCGCGTTCCTCAACGCAACGGACGCGGGTGTTGCGCTTGACGCGCTGAAGGAGAGCGGGGTCGTTGCGGAAGGGTTTGTCCGTCGCTTGCCGGCGTAGCGGACGTTGGCCTCGCCGGGTGGTGAAAAAGGGCCGATTGTGATTCGCTTTATGCTGGCATGCTCAGATGCGTCCGATTGTTGGACTCGTATTTCACATACGGAGTGAGAATTGGATGGCGTTTGAGTGCGTGAAAATGCCGCGAAGCGGTTTCGGGCGTTTTTCACCAGCCTGCGAGGCAATCCAAGGTCCGCGCGTAGGGTTCGAAGCTTCTCGCCCCGCGCGGTGGCCGTTCTGAAACGGGGCTTGGCAACGATTCGTGTTCCTGACGATAAACGCTCGCCACGAGGACTCGGTTGGTTCAAGAACGTGGGGGAGACTTTTCTTGAACGCGATCCGACGACTACCGCTTCACCACCAGATTCTGCTCGCGATGCTCGTGGGCGCTGGGGTCGGGCTTCCTCTTAATCACCTCCAAGCGAGCGGCGCTGTATCCGCGGACGCGGTCTCGACGGTGGCATCCATTGCGAAGGGAGCAGGCGATATCTTTCTTCGGCTGCTCCAGATGTTGGTCGTGCCGCTCATTGTTTCCTCGCTGATCACCGGGGTCGCGAAGATGGGCAATCTTCGGAAGCTCGGGCGTCTTGGCGGTCGTACATTCGTCTTCTATATGTTCACAAGCGCGCTCGCCATTGCGACCGGTCTGCTTTTTGTGAACCTCATCTCTCCTGGTTCTCACGCAGAACTCAGTCTCCTCGAGGCCCAAGCGAGCGCACGTGAATTGCCAAGCGAGACGGCCGAACCGGCCTCCCTCGGGACCGTTTTATGGAATCAGCTGATCGGCATGATTCCGAAGAACCCGCTCAAAGCCGCCGCCGAAGGGGACATGTTGCCCATCATCTTCTTTTCTCTTTTGCTCGGTGTGTTCATCAGCCTGGGAGAGCACGGCGAGGAAACCGAGGAAGACGAGCGCGACGCGATCACCACGCTTCGAAAGCTCTTTGAAGGGCTCTTTGCGGTGATGATGCGGATGACGCTTGCGGTGATTGCCCTCGCGCCGATTGGGGTGCTCGGATTTATGCTGCACGCGTCCGCGAGTCATGGAACCGAGGCGTTTCGCGCGCTCGGGCTCTACGCCCTAACGGTCGCGCTTGGACTCTTTGTGCACGCCGCCATCTCGCTTCCTTTGATTCTCAAATTCGTTGGCGGTGGCAGCCCCTCGAACCACTTCCGCGCTATGCGTCCCGCGCTTTTGACCGCGTTCTCGACCGCCTCGAGCAACGGCACGCTGCCGCTCACGATGCGCTCTGTCGAAGAGAGCGGGGTTCGAGAGGAAGTCAGCGCTTTTGTGCTCCCCCTGGGCGCAACGATCAATATGGACGGCACAGCGCTCTACGAAGTTGTTGCTGTTCTCTTCATTGCGCAGGTTCACGCGCAGACGACCGGTTTTGACCTGACGCTTTCACACCAAATCGTCATCGCGCTCACGGCGTTGCTCGCGAGCATCGGTGCGGCGGGAATTCCGCACGCGGGGGTGGTCATGATGGTCGTTGTGCTCAGCGCGGTGGGATTGCCGACCTCAGCGGTCGGTTTGATCCTCGCGGTCGATCGCGTCCTCGATATGGCGCGGACAACGGTGAACGTGTGGAGCGATTCGATCGCGGCATCGGTTGTCAACGAACTCACCCGTGACGAACCCGCACCAGTCGAAGTTGCCGGCTAGCGCGTGATTCAGATCGCGATTGCGTGGTTCACATCGCTAGAAGGGCACTCTTCCGCGGGAACGCCGATCCGAGCTTTCGCTCATCCCCTCGATATACCCGGCATGTCGTTCGCTCTCCGAAGCTCGCCTCGGCGCCCCTGACGAAAGATCATCCCCTCCATCGATGTGATCCCCGCACTAAAAGGGCCTCCGGGTGGAGAATCGGCTGCGCTATTCGCCGTTCGGAACGAAACGGTAGCCCGCACCGCGAACGGAGAGGAAATGCTTTGGCTGTGTCGGACGAAGTTCGAAATGCCGTCGTAGGCGCGAGATAAAGTTGTCGACCGTCCGCGCGCTTCCCGCGCTGCGAACCTTCCAGACATTCTCGAGTAACTCTTGTCGCGAGATGACGCGTCGCGGATTCTCCGAGAAGTAGCGGAGCAAATCGAGCTCGAGTTGCGTAAGTTTGATGCGTTCACCGTGAACGTTTACTTCGTGTGTCGAGAAATCGACGATCGCTCGACCAAACTCGAGCGCGGCTGCTTTGGGCTCTGGCTCTGGGGTGGTGCGATTGTCCCACGCTCGGCGACGTAGCACGGAGCGCACTCTCGCAAGAAGCTCGTCGAGCGCGAAGGGCTTGACCATATAGTCGTCCGCTCCGGCTTCTAACCCACGCACGCGATCTTCGGCTGCGGAGCGCGCGGTTAGCATCACGACAGGAACGAAGTTTCCCGCTTCTCGTAGGCGGGCGCAGAGTTCGAACCCGTCCATATCGGGGAGCATTACGTCGAGGACCAGTGCATCGAACGCTTCGGATTCGACCAGCGCTTGGCGGGCTTCCTTGGCCGTGATGGCGAGCGTGACGTCATAACCTTCGAGCTCAAGGTTCAGCTTGAGACCTGCGGCCAGATGCTCTTCGTCTTCGACGACGAGAAGGCGGCGCTTTGACGTGGGGGGTTCGCTCATGGGTTTCTAGGGCTGCCTCGGTGTGGGAGTCGGATTTCCATGCGAGCCCCTCTCCCGCGTCCTTCGCTCGATGCTTCTACGCTCCCCCCGAGATTGTGCAAGAGAGCGCTTACCACGAATAAACCAAGTCCGGTTCCCTTGCGCGAGCGAACGTCCGTCGCGTCGACGCGGTAGAACCTCTCAAAGATTCGCTTTTTTACTTTTGGATCGAAGCCGATGCCCTGATCTTGTACCACAATTTTCGTTTTTCCGGCGGCGTCTTGTGTGGCTTCGATGCTCACCTCGGGGGGCGGATTGGAGTACTTCACCGCGTTGTCGATAAGGTTCGCGAGCGAGAGTGTGAGAGCCGCCTCATCGGTCACGAGTGGGAAATGCTCGGGCACGGAAACCGAGAAGCACGAGCGATCCACCTTCCGCCGCGCGATCACCTTTTCAACGACATCGTCCACGATTCGCCGAAGGTCGACATCCGTGAGCGAGGTGGCGATCTTCTCGTTCTCGGATGTCAGGCGGCTCGCGTGCAACACATCATCGATAAACGCGGAGAGTCGATCGATATCCTCACGCATCATCACATGGAGCTCGTCGAGTTTGCCCTCGGGCAAATCCGGTCGCGCCATCGTATCAAGACATAAGCGCAGGGAGGCCAGGGGGCTCTTCAGTTCGTGGGTGACCGAATCGATGAAACTATCCTGCCTGCGCGTCTCAAGAATTTGCCGTGCGAGATACACGCTGAACATGACAAGCACACCGACGATGATCGTAAAGCTGACGCCGCCTGCCGCGAGCAACCAGACCTCAAGCGTTACGTCGGTGCTCTCCGAGAGCTGGTGAACCAGGAGCAAGGTCCACCCGACGAGGAGGGCAATAGAGAGCGGCACGCTCACCGCACCGAGGATGATGGGCAGTGAGATCGAGCGAGGCCGAAAGCGGCGATTCAACGCGACGATTTCAAGAGGTTTCCACATAGCTATTTCGCGGACGAGGTCTTGCCTTCGAAGGAAGAGCAAGTTCTGTCCATTCGAGCGATTGCCTACGCAGACTGCGATCGAAACGATGCGTCAGCAAACAGCCGTCAACTGAGAAAACCCTTCGGGCCTACGCCGGGTCGGTTCAGCTGACTGTGCGCAAAATGAAAGGATACGTGACGACCACCTGCGCGCCCCCGTCTGGGGCCGGAAAGGTCCAGCGCTGAACCGCGCTGGTAATGCACGTGTGAAGAGCGTCGTTCTCGGCCGTAGAGTCTTGGACCGACGCGCTCTCGACCGTACCAGTTCCGGAGATTGTAAAGCGAACGTTCACCCGGCCTGCGAGCTCCGGATTGGCGTCGAGCTGAGCCTCGTAGCAGCGCGAAACTTCGCTGTGATGCCGGCGAACAACACGTCGAACCACCACGTGCGAGAGTGCGCCTTGAACGCTGAGCTGTCCCGTCCGAACCTGCGGCACGCGATTCGCGTCGTCGTCTCCACCGTTCTCTTGGTTCCCCTCGACGCCTTCTCGGCTTGGCGCCGGCGATTCGATCTCGGCGCGCAGGGTAAATTCTCCGAACGCGCCACTCGAATCATCTGCCAACGTGAGCACGCCGGTTCCCGTATCGATCGCGAACTCAGGATCTGTGTTGACCGCGGTCGAGCCCGTGTCTTCCCCCCGAACGATGGGCGGTTCGAAGACGCAGTCGAAGTATCCAGTGTTCGCCGCGCCATAGAGAAGCTGCTCCCCACACATGACTTGAGCTCGGCACCAGAAGTCGCCGCCAGCACGCTCGCGCCGAACCACACTGAACTCGCATCGATCGCCCTCGGAGAGCGGGAGGGTGCCGGTCGTCTCCACGATTCGAGCGGAAATCTGAATCGATGGCGGCGGCTCCTGGCGGGAACCCGGGGCAGGACCGAGACGCGGCAAGATCGGTCCACCCCTCGCCGCACCTTGTCCGGTCGTGGTGCCGACGGGCGCAGTCGGCACGGCATACCCCACGCCGGGATCGAAGAGACCGCTGAAGATATTGATCCCGAACGAGAGAACACATCCCCCGAAGAAGAAGAGTCCGATACAGCCTCCGAAGACCCACATCAAGGTGCCGGATTTACCACCGGTGGTATCACTCATTCTGTTCTTCCTCGGGCTCCTCGTGGCGGCACACGGTGGCGTGATGTCCTGAGTTCATCACCGCAAGTTGTCTTCTTTTTGGCCTGCGTCCGCACGATCTGTGAACGCAGCCGAGGCGTGCACGTATTTCCGCCGTACCTTGCTCGCAGACGGGGGCGATCGATGGCGAGGAGATGCACGGCGTCAGCTTACCTTGGAACACGCGCTGCGATTGAGATGATCGCAACGGAAAACAAAAACCCCTAATTCAAGATCGACGTTCCAGGCCGGGGCGATGAGATGTTTTCTTGCGATTACAAGAGGTTACCTCAGTCGCCCGCGCGAATCGGCCATTTCAGAACACGAGGTGAATATGTGCTCCGATGCCGAGCAAACGCCGCATCGCGGATTCGGAGCCAGCGATCGGCTGGTGAATGGTTGCGTCGAGACCGATCGCGAGATTGCCGAAACGGGTGGGAACATCGAGCTCTACGGCGCCTCTGCCCGTCGCTGCGAAGGCGCGCTGAGTATCTTCTTCCTGCGGATTGTAGAAGATCGTTTCGAGCCCTACGCCCAGCACGGGACGAACGCGAGAGCCCTCGAGGAATCGATACCCGAAGCCGGCTCCGGCGGTGTAAAGCGACGCGCGTTCGTCAAAGCCCGGTGCGAGATCGAAACGCAGGCTGAACTCCGCACTTCCCGCAAGAATGCCAGCGTCGAATCGATACGAAGGCGTCGCACTTGTTTCGTCCCCGAAACGCAATAGGGCTCCCATTCCCGCGCCCAGATACCAACGCGGGCCGGCGGTCTGAATCCGCTCTTCGGGACGAAGTTCAAGTGTGGTCGGCTGCGGATCACGTATCACGACGCGGGTTCGAATGACCCGGGTCGCTGGAGGCGTCACGACGACCTGAACGGGTTGGGGGGCAACGTGGGGAACGAGCAACGTCCGATGAGGGCGGCGAACGCCCCAGTCTTGTGCATTCGCACTCGGCGGAGCGGCAATGATCCCGAAGGTCGCAACGAGAAGGAGGAGGGGGAGAGAGCGCATGAGATGATTTCCTTTCTCATCCCAAACGCCTGGGCATTGCGTCGCTTACACCTGCCGTACGTTTTTATCGAGGTGGTCGCGCGAGGCCATCGCTTGTCTCTGCGTTTTGTCTGTCTGCCCCACGCGGACGACGCCAGGGCAAAAGAGAACCGGTCCGATTTCGAACGGGCGAACCGTCCCAGTTGACCAATACCGTCCCTCGATTGCGGGCCGAGGGAGTAGGGCGGCTTCGGGGCGCGCTGTCGTCCCACTCCGCGAGCGTTACGAGCCGCGTGCGCCTTGGAGCTTCTGCAGGACTCGATTCTGCGGGCGTCACTCCTACGGTGCTCACTTCGGAGGGGCTCGCTTCGGAAGGGGCCGATTCGCGTGTTGCGTCCTCGCTCGCAGGCAGTCCTGTGGTTTCCTCCGAGCGGGCGTTCTGTCCGCTTTGGCTCTCGGGACCGAGCAGCGCCGCGAGGTTCGCTACGAAGTTCTCCCTTGCCACCTCGGCTCGGGAACTTTCTCCGTTCGCTTCGCGAAGCACGACAACTGCGGGCCCTGCTGCTGGCACCACGACAACCATTCGCCGAGTTTCAGCGTCCGCTTCCGCGAGAGACAAAATAGCAACGCCAGATGCTTCGGAGAGCGCCTCTCGAAGTGCCGCCGGCTGAAGGCTTGAGTCCGCGCTCTCCAGGACGAGAACGCACCGGTCGCGAGGTTCTTGCGCATCGCCGGGCGACACGATGAAGATTTGGATGGCCAAGAGCAAACGACCACAGAAGTGCCCAAAGGAACTCACAAAGTCAGTCTCCCCGATTCAATTGCCGCGGTCTACCTCAATCCCTCCGGCCTCCCGATGGTGCGTGTTGGGCTGGTTCTTTCACGGGGCTTGCAGCGCTCTTGAGCCTTCCCCTAACATCACGTCCATGAAGGTCTTGGTGACAGGTATCGCGGGCAAGCTCGGCCGCATCGTGGCGAGTGAACTCTTGGCGCGAGGTCACCAAGTCGTTGGCATCGACCGGCGCCCCTGGGCGCACGCGCCAAAAGAGGTGACCCTCCACAAAGCGGATATTCGAAAGCGCGGCGCAGAAGATGTCTTTCGGACCGAGCGTCCGGACGCGCTCATCCATATGGCGACGGTTACCCACTTGATGCAGCGGAGCCGAGACCGATTTCGGATCAATCTCGAAGGAACTCGCGCCACGATTCATCACTGTGCGGCCTACGGGGTGAAGCAGCTCGTCTTTTGCGGGCGCCATACCTACTACGGCGCGCAACCGGATTCGCCGCTCTATCATACGGAAGATGAGCCGCCGCTCGGCATGCACGGTTTTGCGGAGCTCGCCGACCTCGTGGCCGCCGATCTCTTCGCGGGTTCGGCGCTGTGGCGACACCCGGAGATGAACACCAGTGTTCTTCGGGTTTGCTACTCTCTCGGTCCATCTCGTCACGGAACCCTTGCTGCGTTCCTTCGCGGGCCGAGGGTTCCCACAGTGCTCGGCTTCGACCCGCTCTTTCAGTTCATTCACGAACGCGATGTTGCTCGCGCTCTGGTCCTTGCGCTCGATAAGAACCTCCGCGGCGTTTTTAACGTCAGCGGTCCGCCGCCCGTGCCGCTCAGCGTACTCGTCCGTGAGACAGGGAGGCTTCCTTTCCAGGTACCCGAGACGTTGATGAATGTCGCGATGGGGCGGTTTGGTCTACCCCGATTGCCACGCGGCGCGATCGATCACCTCAAGTATCCGATCGTCGTCGACAGTCAGGCGTTCGTGGACGCGACCGGCTTTGAGCCGGAGTTCGATGAGGGGGCCACCATGCGCGATTTCCTTGAGAGCAAGGCGCGTTGATCAAATAGGCGGTCATAAAACGTTGCGGAGTCTCGTTTCGGGGTCAGATTATTCCCCGTGACCGAAGAAACACCTGCGAAGTTTCCGAAGAGATTGCTTTTGCGGCTCCTCGGAATCGGCTTCGCTGTCGGCGCCGCCGTTACCGCTGTCGCGTGGGCCGCTTCGTTTCGAGGTCGGGGCATCTCTTGGAACGATGTTGCCGAGTTTCTGGCTCCCGCAGAAAACGGACGAAGTTCGGACCCGTCGTCGCGGTCAGAACTGCCAATCAAATTGTTCGTTGGCTTTGTGATTATTGTGTCGTGGATTGGTTTTTTGGAAGACCGATCGAAGCGGCTTTCCGCGTTTCTCGGCGCCAGAGTGAGGCGCTCATCGAAGTTTCTCGGGGACCGAGTACGACGCATCCTGGCGCGGTGCCGGCGAAAAATCTCTCGCTCGAATGAACCGAAACCGCCAACCGCGTTTTGAGTCGTATCAGAAGCTTGAAGAGCGCATGTTGAGCGTTGCGTCTCCGCCTCGTTTCGGCACGGTGACTTCGATGAAGCGAAGAACATGGGGTCTACGCATTTGCACGAGCCACGCGCTCGAGTCCGGACTCGGGACAACCACGACGTCGTTGTAAGCACCCGTGTCGTATCCTTCCGCTTCGGCGAGCGATATCGCGATGTTCACGGCATCGGCTTCGGTGACCCGACCGCTCGGTGCCGCCTGTGGCGCCGGCTCGGGGGCTGGCTCGGGCCGTTCATCCCCGCTCGCTTGCTCCGCCTCAACCCCAATCGGCGGTGGGTTGGCGCACGGGCAATCTCCACCACAGCCGAGCGCAGCGGAGAGCATCGTGGTGGTCACGAGCGCAAAAGCGAGGCAATGTTTCATGAGCCTCGTCATAGCGCACTCTCGCTACCTTCGCCCATGGACCGCGAGCGGCCGGGCGATTCGTCGTTACGAAAGCTCGTCCGTGATGTCGAACTCGAGCGCACCGGATCCCGCCTCCGTGGGAGAGGCGGCTGACTCAAGTTCGCCGGTGAGCGGCGGTGTCTCGTCCTGCCCAAGCGCGCGCATGAGCCCGGTGAAAGATTGACGTTGCGGGGTCCCGCGGGCGTCCGCACAGACCTCCGTGAGCGCGAGCGCGCGCATTGTGATGACATCGATCGCGGCAGGATCGTTCGTGCTTGGAAAGAGCCCCTGGTCCACGATCGCGACGTTCATACCAAGCTCCAGGAAGGAAGGCGCGTCCTCCACGCCGATGTTGCCGCTGGCAGCAAAACGAACGGAAGGAAACGTGCGGAGCAACGATTTCGCGTAGGCCTGCGGCGCGCCCAGAACCCCGAGCGGATGCACCGCGATGATGTCCGCGCCAGCGTCCATCGCAATCTTGATCTCTGTCGGGGTCGTCGCTCCCGCAATCGCGCAGAGCCCGTGGGATTTCGCTGTGTGCAAGATCTCGCGGTCGGCGATCGGCGAGATAATAAACGCGCCTCCGGCCGCTACCGCGATGGAGACTTGTTCCTTCTTCACAACCCCTGAGAGACCGACGACAAGCTCTTGGTCGTCGAGATCGGAAACGAGCTCCGTGACGTTCGGCAAGGTCACGGGAACTCCGAGGTGGTGGATGCCGCCTTTCGACACTGCAACGGCCCAATCAAAGACTCGCTCCTCAATGGGAGCCGTTACGACTGCGACGAGGGCGGTCTCAAGAATTGAAGCAAGCGGGGAAGGCACGTCGAGAGTGTGCGCGGTTTCTTCGTTTTGAATCAAGTTGCTCGTTGGTCAGGGCAACGCGATTTCATCAGAAGAGCACGTAGTACGCGAGCACCGCAGCGCCGATCCAGGCGAGTACGCCGAGGGCGAGTATGCCGGCGCTGACCTGCGCTTCTCGCTGGCTCGGCGCGGGGGCCTGCCCGAGGCTGGCTTCCGCTTGCTCCTCGCCGACGAGTTTCGTGGAGAGATCACGCTGCTTTAGTTTTCGTCGAGCTTCGGCCTTTGCGTGCTTCGCCTGTTCCTTTGATTGCACGCTGAGAGGGAGCATTCTGCTATCGGTGGGCTCGGGTGCTGCATCGGGAACGATGCGCGAACCGGTCGTGGTTCTTTTCAGCACCGAAGAGCTCTCACCTGCCGCGCGAATACGAGTCTCCATTTTCTTGAGCGCTTCGCCGCCGTGATCTCGAACGAACTCGGAGATCTTGCGAGCGGAAGGGCGAACCGGGACGGCTTCCCGAAGCGCGCGCGCATATCGAGCTGCGCTCGGGCATCGTGCGTTTGGATCGCGCTCCAGCGCCCACATGACGATCTTCGAGAGCTCCTTCGGCACGTCCATTCGAAGTTCATGGGGTGCCGGGATTCGCATTGTGCGCACTCGCTCCACGGTCTCTATGGCGTCCCCGGTGTTGAATAGCGAGCGTCCTGTCAACGCCTCCCAGGTGACAATGCCGAGCGCAAAAACGTCTGTTCGACGGTCGAGGTTCTTTCCGTAGGCCTGCTCCGGAGAAAGATAAGCGACCTTCCCCTTGAGCTGCCCTACCTGCGTTTGAGTGCTCCTCGATACCGCACGCGCGATCCCAAAGTCGGTCACGCGCACCCGCCCGTCTGCACCGACAAGAATATTCTGAGGTGAGACGTCGCGATGGACGACCTGAAGCGGTTGACCTGTACGGGTCGTTGCGTTGTGGGCGTCATCGAGGCCACGGGCCGCCTGGGCACAGACTTCCGCGACCAGAGGGATTGGCGAGCGTCCGGTCTTGCTGTTGAAGATATTGACCGAGAGGTCGTAGAGCGTGATGCCCACGACAAGCTCCATCACGATATAGAGAGCCCCATCGTCAGCGGCGCGCCCAAGCTCCATGGTCTGCACGACGTGTGGGCTGCTGATGTGGGCGGCGAGGCGGGCCTCGTCCATGAACATCGTGATAAACTGCTCATCGTTCAGATCGGGAAGGAGTCGCTTTACCGCGACCAGCTTTTCAAACCCGTGGGGTCCGCGAAGCCTCGCGGCAAAGACTTCCGCCATGCCGCCGCTTGCGATGTGAAAAAGGGCCTCGTAACGACCGAACGTGAGTGTCGACTCACGCATATCGTCCCCTTGGCGAGAAGGACTCACAAACACGCGCTTCTCTCTCGCGGGGGCGGGCGCTTCGAGTTGTTGCTCGGTCTGGTCGTCGGCGTTTCACAGGGGAAGGTCAGGACTGTAGCGCGAAACGGACTCGCGTTGAACCGTGATCCTCATCGGCTCGGTTGGTAAAAAAAATGTGAGCGTTGAGATAGAAATCCGGAGCCGCGCGATCGAAAACCGCACCTTTGCGGTATACTTCTCCCCTCAACGTTCCCTTATGTCCTCTGATCCTAAAAACTCGAAGAAGTTACGGACCTCGTACCATGTCGCGAACGCGATCGAGGAACGAATCGTTCTTCGCGACCCACGCGATTCGAAAAAGCGACGGTCCAGCGACTCGAAGGCGGCCGAGGCGGGTGATAGGGGCGCGCATCAGGAAGCGATGCAAAAGCTCGCAGAAGCTTCGCGACGTGAGCGCGCGAGCGCGGTCGGGACGGGAGCGCTTGAAGCCGAAGATTCCCGTGTGCGCGCGAAACGACGCGCCGACGAATCGCGCCCCCGCGCAAAAGCCTTCGAGCATGACGAAACGACGCCGGTTGTCGTGGACCCGCGGGCGCTCTCCGAGGCAGCGATTGCCTCGGTTCGAGAATCCGAGGTCCCTTTGCGGCCGCTCAGCCGTTCGTTTGAGCATTCGCCGCACACTGCGGTGACCGCGCCGGCGGAACCTCGTCCCCCTGAACACGTGGCCGTTCCGAAGGCGGAGCGCATTCACTCGGAGATCGACGCGCTCGATGGAGGTTCGGAGCCGAAACCGCCGCCCTTGCCATCGACCGGCAAAAATGCGCGTTCGGGCGAAAAGCCGCTCCCGGAGCGCATCTCGACCGATATCGATGCAGTGGGAACGGCATCGATACGAGCGCCCATTCCGTCGGGCGCACGCGTTCGTATTCAAGCCGCTCTGAAAGAGCTAAGCCTTGCGGGGCCTGGTGATGAAGAACCGGGCGTGCGTGCATTGATGCAGACGGATGCTCGCATCGCGCTCCTCGAGATCGAGCTTCGATTTCCAGGCTTGCTTTGGTTTCATCGAGCGGCCCCACATCGAAAGCTTCCGCAAGGACGAGACATTGGTCCGCTCGGCGCCGCTCTGGTCGCGTTTGGTTCCCGTGCGGTATCGACGGTTCAGGGATTGATCGCATCGCCGAACGCTGACGTTCGATATTACGCCATTCTTGTCGCTCACGATCTCATTTCCACCTGCTCCACCCGTGAATGCAGCGCCATGGTGCAGGTGCTTGGGGAACGACTCTTCGACGAGGACCTCGGCGTGCGAGATGCCGCGCTTCACGCGCTGCTTCCGTGCGAACTCGAGTTGCTCAAGCCGCTGGTCGAACGTCTGGTTCAGATTTCGGGCGAAGGTGATTTCGACCGCACCATGGCTTCTCTTCGCGCGCTCGGGGTATTGCGAACGCTGCACGGCATCCCTCCCGCGATCGCTGCGCTTTCCCACAAGGACGATCGCGTGCAGCTCGCTGCCCAGCGTGTCCTCCGGCTGCTCACTGCGGCAGATAACGGGAGTTCGCAACGCAAGTGGCAGAAATGGTGGAGGAAAAATACGGGCGTGCACCGTGCGAAACTTCTCCTCCTCGGGCTGCGTTCACGGGATGCCAGTCTGCGTGAAGTGGCAATCCGCGAGCTGGATCGATTGATCGACAACCTTCCCGATTTCGATCCCCACGATTCTCGAAAGAACCGCAAAGTCGCTCTCGCCAATATCGAAACGGCCGTCGCTCACTATTTGAGCGAATGATCCAACCTTCAAACGCCTGAGCGGGTATCACGAACGTGTTGCTTCTAAAATCGCACTCGCTCCGGCCCCCCGCGGGTAGCTCTCTTGAATTAGGGTCTCGCGCGTTCGCTCTGCTTTGGTTCGCGTTCGCTCTGCTGTGGGGTTGTGGCACCGCTCAGCCTCCCGTTCGGACTTCACCTCAGACGCCCCCTCAGACTTCACCTGCGGAAGAGGTTTCCGGCGACGATCACGTGATCGATGTGGAGATGGGGCCTCCGGCGCCGGGATCGCTTGGCGCGCGCTCCGAGGATTTCCTTCATGCCATCCGCGGCGAAGAAGATTGGGAACATCTCTATTACCGGCCCGAGTACCAAAACGCTTCGCGAACAGAGGTTGTGAAGGTCGTCATCGATCTTCAGCGGGATTGGCGTCTCTACTTTATCAACTCGTTGCGTCACGAACTTCACTTCGGCTTCGTTCAGCGCTTTATCGATCCAAGCCAAGACCACGCCGCGTTTAATATCCGTGAATACCGCCGCCAGGATCGGCGCTTCGTTTGCCTCTCGGTCGTGCACTATCTTGATGCGAACCTGTGGAGCATCGAACAAGCGGCAAGCGATATTCTCGACACGCAGCGACTCTCACGAGCGATCGGGATCGTCCGCGACAGCTTTCGCATTGAAGGCGCGGACCTCCGTTACCGCCCGCTTTCTCCGACGCAGGAAGGGCACTTGGCCCACTCTGAAATTCCCGCATTCGATAGCGCCGCCCTCCGCGCTCAGATTCGCTATCAATCTCTCGTCAACGGAGTTGCCTTCGGTCGTCTTCGCTTCGTTCGCGGCGAGCTTGATATCGCAAGCGTCTCTCCCACGGACCTTCTGGTGACCGAGTATGTGCCGGACGAACTCCCACCCGTCGCTGCGCTCATCACGGCGCGACTCCAAGCGCCCCTGGCTCACGTAGCGATCCTGAGTCGCAACCGAGGTACTCCCGATATGGCGCTGCGCGATGCTCTCTCTCAGCCAGAGCTCATCGCGCTCGAAGGCGAGATGGTGCGCCTCGAAGTGGGACCCCAAGATTTTTCGATCGCGCGAGCGAGCGCTGCGGAGGCCGAGGCGCACTTTGCCCGGATTCGTCCACAGCCGACCGAGCTCGCAGAGCCGGATCGGAGCATCGAAGGCTTGATCCCGACTTGCTCACTGCGAGCTCGGGATGTGCGTTTCGCAGGTGCGAAGGCTTCTCAGTTAGGGGAGATATGCGCGCTCGGAATCCCAAACCCCGGCGGCTTTGTGATTCCTTTCGTGCACTACCAAAACCACTTTCAACGGAGCCGAGCGAGCGGGCTTCTCGATCGATTCTCCAGTGAGCGCTTTCAAACGGAGGGCGAAGTAAGGGCAGAAGTTCTCGGAGAGATGCGTGCTCGCATGGAGCGGTATCGCGTCGATCCCATCGTCTTGCGAACGGTCGTGCAGCGATTGCGGGGAAGCGGTCGAGCGTGGATCTTTCGTTCGAGCACGAACGCTGAGGACCTCCCCGGCTTTAATGGCGCTGGGCTTTATCGTTCCGTGATTGTGCGGCCGCCGATGAGTGAACGGGCGGTTGAAGATGCGATCCGGGAGGTCTGGGCATCGGTGTGGCTACAGCGTGCGTTTGAGGAACGTGATTGGCACCGGATCGATCATCGACGCGTGGCCATGTCCGTCTTGATTCAGCCACTGGTGGAATCGATCGAAGCCAACGGCGTGGCGATTACACGTAACCCAAACGACCAGGCGCGCCCCGGCGTA
This sequence comes from Myxococcota bacterium, assembly GCA_020629955.1. Classification (GTDB taxonomy): domain Bacteria; phylum Myxococcota_A; class Polyangia; order Polyangiales; family Houyiibacteriaceae; genus JAHDCI01. The sequence continues at coordinate 21,946 of JAHDCI010000070.1, forward strand.
TTCGTGAACCTTCAGGTCTCCGGCGGCGCTAACGTCACGGCTGGTGGCAATGACCGGATCCCGGAGCAGCTGATGATCTACACCTGGGCAGAAGAGAATGAGCCCGAAGTGATCACCCGGAGTTCGGAGACCGGGGGACGGCCGATTCTGACGCAAGACGAGATGAGAGAACTGGGAGATATTCTCAGTCAGATTCATGACGCCATGACGCCGAGCTACACCGACGGCTCCAACGCAGTCGACGTTGAATTTATGGTGACCGGAGGCGCGAATCGTTTCGTCGTCGTACAGGCGAGACCGATTCAAGTGACCTATCGACCGGGCCAGACATACCGCTAAAGTCGGTCCCGATTTTTTTCTTGTCGTTTTTTTGCGTCTTCGGAGCGCCCTCAGGCATACGCGTTGTTGGCGGCGGGCGAGCCGCATGCGTTCGAGTGGAACGCGTTTGGGAGGAAGACATGAACAAGAAGCTTTTGGCCTTGGCGACGGTATTTGGACTTGGATGTGGCAGCACGGTTCCCACGCAAGTTGCGACGACGCCGAACGCTCACCCCGAGACGAATGTCGAGCAGAGTTCCGGTGATGTCCTGGTCGCGGATTTTGACAGCGACCTCGTTCCCGTCACCGTCGAGGACACCACGCTCGATGCACCCGAGGGCGAACTCCCTTCGTTTAACGCCCGTCGGCTGCGTCGTCTCCCAGTGGCGCCATGGACCGAAGGCACGGTCGCGGCTGCCGACGTCGACGATTCGACCATGCAGACCTGGGCCGCTGCGGGCAATCGCGAGTGGTGCTCTCCCCTCGTCGTCGCTGGCGAGAGTCATGCGCGTGCGACGGACCTCGAAGGCGGCTGGACGCTTGAATTTGATGCACCGGGGGCGCCGGGCATGAACGCCGAAGGGGAGACGTGCGCGGATTGCGGACACGCTTCCTTTGGTGTTGCTGGAACGTCGCTCGGTGTAAGCGATGCAATGCCCGAGCCTGCGCCGGCTTTTGCCGACGGCAGCGTCGCGGAGATTTCGGAAGAAGACGGCGTCGCTTCCGCGCTGATCGCTGTCCCCGGACAGTCCTGCGTTTATCAGGTTTGGTCCTTCCAGGGTCGTGAACACCTCGAGAGCCTCATTGGCGGTCTTCGTTTTGTCGACGTCAACGCGAACGGTGAGCAGCTCGCCGGGCTCGACGTCGTCGAGTAAATCTGGATATCCGATGATGAGAAGGGCGTGACGCAAGTCGCGCCCTTTTTGGTGCTCAAAAGCGTTCGTTTCCTCACGTAGTGCGTCAGTCCAAGCGCGCAGATCCCTTGTTTTGCCGACTTTGCGAAGCAATCCGGGATCTGAGGGAGCATTACGCAGAAAATTCTGTATACTGCGCCGCCTATGCTGCACATCGCATGTTCCGGATTCCCGCTTCCCGTGAGCCGCTATTGGGACCTTTTCGGGTCCGTCGAAATCTCCGACACGGAGCTTGGTATCCCCGGCGCTGGTACAACGCGTCGCTGGCTTCGAGAGTCTCCTGATGGGTTCGCGTTTACGGCCTTGGCGCCCAAGGTATTCGCGGAAAGTGGTTTCTCGAAGACCAAAGACAATAAGGCACTCGCCGAGGCGTTTGCTGAGTTCGCAGAGCGCGTCTCGGCCGAGGCCGTGATCTTCCAGCACACAGAATTTAAGCACAACAAGGCGAACCGGACGACGCTGAAGGCGTTTGTGAACTGGTTGCCGAAAACCTTACCGCAGATTGTCATTGACCTTCCCGAGTGGAAACCGGAGCAGGTCGTGGATGCGTGCGCCGGGAAAGTCATCGCCGCCTACGACCCTCTCGTTCAGGGCCCGCCTGCTGGCGATATGCTTTATGCGCGTCTTCCTGGGCCAGCCGGTCACCGTTCTCGCTACGATGAAGACTCCATCGCGGCCATTGCCGCGCATTGCGAAGAACACTCTGAGGCCGAGGGCTTCCTGGTGTTCCGCAATATCGATATGCAGACCAACGGTACGGCGCTGCGCCAGAAGCTCGGCGTATGATTCAGACTGAGCTCGAAGCGGTCTTTGCGGCAGAGCGCGCTCTGCGAGAAGCCGAGGCCAAGCTCTTGGTACGCGACGAGGAGCAGCTTTCCGCGGCGCTGCTTTCTGCCGTCAAAGAGGCAACTTCGCTGGAAGACGAGGTTGAGCAGGCCATGCGTCTCGAACGACTGGCCGACCTCTGCGCGCAAGTGGCAGATGCGACCTCGATGGACGCGATGATTGCGATTCTCGACAATGACTCGCCGGTTGTGCGAGGGGCCGTCGCCTCGGCGCTCCAAGACGTTAGCTACGACTACTACGCAGAGGTCGCGCGAGCGATCGATCGGGCGCTCGATGACGGCTCGCAGATTCGTGCGCTTTCAGAGCTGCCCTTCTTGCTCGCAGAAGTCGGTGAAGGGAGCGCCCCCAAACAGTTGCGTCGTTTCCTCCAGCACTCGGACGCGCAGGTTATCGCGTCAGCCATCGAAGCCTGCGTTGAGCTAGAGGACCCTGGCCTGATTGAGGCGATCGCCGCTCACTCGGAAGATATGCGCGATGTGACCTTGGACGGCTTTGGTGAAGAGACCGCGATCACGCTGGGAGCGCTCGCGGAGCAGGCGATCGAAGCTCTCGAAGCCAGCTCCTGACGCGCTGCGAAAACGAGCCTTTTCCAACAGGTTGAGTTGGGGCGTGTGCGGGCGCGTTCACGAATTGGGCTTCGCATGGACATATTGGGCGGGAGTCAATCAACGCGCTGTCCGCTGCGGCCGTCCTTTGCCCGCTCGTACGAGGATCAAATCGACGAACGACATGCCGAGTATATCGGAAGAGCGAAGCTCGGATCGGCGCTCCTGGCGGACGAGGTCCCTTCTATCGATTTGAACGATGCACTAGTTGCTGCCGATCAGGTCCGCTTGTTCCTCGAGACCGGGCAAGCCAAGCGCA
>JAHDCI010000304.1 GCA_020629955.1 Myxococcota bacterium
TCCGCACCCCATAGGAGCGGCAAGGAGTACGCGATGAGTCGCCGATTAAACGAGAGCGAAAGAGACGCCGTCGAAGCGCTGGTACGCGAAGCGGCCGAACTAGTCATGCAGGTTTATGCCGAAGGTCCAGAGGTCGAGTACAAATCACCTCGCGACCCGGTAACAAAAGCCGACAAGCTCGCGAATGCACATATCGTCGCAGGCCTAAAAAGCCTCTTCCCGGAAGATGGAATCGTCGCAGAAGAAAGTGTCGACGCGAGCGAGGCGCTCAAGAGCGATCGGGTCTGGTTCGTCGACCCGCTTGATGGCACCAAAGAGTTCATCGCGAAGAACGGTGAGTTCGCCGTCATGGTCGGAGCGGCCCTCAACGGAGAGTCGATCTTCGGCTGCGTCTACCAGCCCGTGAAAGACAAAATGTACATCGGTGTCTCGGAGGAATTTGCGATCCTACGAAGCGGCGGGGAAACGCGAGAGCTCAACGTCAGCGCGAAGAGTGAGCCGGCGACGCTCGCACTCGTCGTCTCCCGATCGCATCGTGCGGCGACCGTCGACGAGATTGCAAACGAGCTTAATATCACGACGATTCGCCCCTCCGGTTCCGTCGGCCTCAAGGTAGGTTTGATCGCGGAACAAGAGGCCGACTTCTATGTCCACCTTTCCGACCGCTCCTCGCTCTGGGATTCGTGCGGGCCAGAAGCGATCCTCCGCGGCGCCGGCGGCATCTTTAAGCGCGGCGACGGCAGCACCTACGACTACCGCACGACCGATCTTCGCACGCGCGGCGGCATCCTCGCGTGCAATGGCGCGGCGTATGAGGCTGTTCTTCCAACGGTCACCAGAGTGGCGCAAGCGTCCGGAATCCTCGATTCGTTAAAGGAGTAAGAACATGAGCACCTTCCACGGAAAAGTCTGCGCGATCACCGGCGCAGGAAGCGGCATCGGCCAAGCGCTCGCGCTCCTTCTCGCGAAAAAGGGCGCAAAGCTCTGGCTCTGCGATATCAACGAAGCGGGGCTCAACGAGACCAAGCGACGCGCGGGAAACGCGCCGTGTGAAGTGCACGTTCTCGATGTCTCAAGCAAAGAAGCGGTTGAAGGCTTCGTGAGCGGCTGCATCGAACACTATGGACAGCTCGACGCGATCGTGAACAACGCCGGCGTTACGGTTCAGGATACCTGGCAGCAGATTTCGTACGAGGACATCGACTGGCTCCTCGGAATCAATCTGTACGGAGTGCTCTACGGCACCAAAGCCGCGCTCCCTCATTTCCTCGAGCGCGATACGGGCTGGATCGTCAATATCTCGAGCATCTTCGGAATGATCGCGGTGCCGACCCAAGGTGCGTACAACGTAAGCAAGTTCGCGGTCCGCGCGCTCAATGAATCGCTGCAATCGGAGCTTTCGGATACCAATGTGACGTGCTGCTCGGTTCACCCGGGAGGCATTCGAACCAATATCGTCCGAAACGCCCGACTTCGACGCGATGTCGATGGTGGCCCGATCGATGAATCCGCCACCGTCAGCGCCTTCGATCGCCTCGCGCGCACCAGCCCTGAACGGGCCGCCGAGATCATCGTCCGAGGAATGGAGCGGAAAGAACGCCGCATCCTCGTCGGTCTCGACGCGAAGATCATCGACAGCGTGCAGCGCGCGCTTCCGAAGCGTTACCAGGATATCTTCCTAAAGCTTCAAGCGAAGATCGATCGCTAAGCGACCTCTCGTGCTCACGCCGCGCCCCAACTGGCCATTCTCGCCGAACCGTTTCCCGTTCTTCTACGGCTGGTGGATTGTTGGGGTCGCAACGCTCGGCGTGTGGATGAGCATCCCGGGCCAAACGGCGGGGGTGTCCGTGTTCACGGATTCCCTGATCGAGGCGACCTCGCTCAGCCGGGCAGAGGTAAGCTTCGCGTATTTACTCGGCACGATCTTCTCCGGCTTCACCCTGCCCTTCGCAGGCAAAGCGATCGACAAACTCGGCGCCCGTCCGGTCGCTGTGATGGCGTCGGCCGGGCTCGCGCTCGTCTTGATCCTCATGAGTCAGATCGACGCCTTCGGCGCGGCGATTGGCTCCATGTTCGCGGCGCTCGGTCTGGGGTTTTACGCGCTTCGCTTCTCGGGGCAGGGAATGCTGACCCTCGTGAGCCGGACCATGATGGCGCGCTGGTTCGACAAACGGCGCGGACTCGCGACGGGCATCCATTCCGTCTTCGCCGCATTCTGGTTTGGTGCCGCGCCGCGAATCCTCGATATCCCTGTCGAGGCGTTCGGCTGGCGTGGCGCATGGCAAATGATGAGCCTCATCATCGCCGGCGGTATGATGACGACCGCCCTTCTCTTTTTCCGGGACAGCCCAGAAGCATGCGGTTTGTTACCGGACGGTCAGGAGCAAGAGGCCAACGCGGAACCCGCAATCGTCGAGGGCTATACGACCAAGGAAGCGATGAGCACGCTCGCTTTCTGGGCCATCGCATTTGTCGTCTCCACACAGGCGCTGATCATCACCGCAATCTCTTTTCATATCGTGGACATCGGCGCCGCCGCGGGGCTCTCCCGTCACGAAGCGCTTGAGCTTTTTGTGCCAATGACGATCGTCTCCACGATCACCGCCCTGGTCGCAGGCGCAGCCTCAGACCGCCTCCCCTTGCGCATCTTTGTGGTCACGATGGTGCTCGCGCAGGGGCTCGGGATTTGGGCCGCCACCGATATCAACGCGAACTACCTGCCCCTCGCACTTGGACTCGGCGTGAGCGGTGGGCTCTTTGGCACGCTGCTTTCGATCGCCTACGCGAACCTCTTCGGACGCAAGCATCTTGGGAGCATCAACGGCATTCAGATGATGTGCGTCGTCATCGGCAGCGCGCTTGGTCCGATGCTCTTTGCGGAATCGAAGGAACTCTTCGAGTCGTATCAGCCGGGCATTTTCGCGTCGCTCGGTTTGCCGGTGATCGGGCTGCTCCTGAGCCTGCTCTATAAGTCGCCGCCGCCTCCTGGAACACCTGAGGAACCAGCGCCTCGGAGTTTCTGACTCTCAACCTTGGACCTTTCAAAAGAAGAGCGCCCCCTGATGATTCAGAGGGCGCTCTCTTCTAAGAGGAGCTCAGGACGACACCGGCTCCAACGGTCCTGCGACCTTCGCGAATCGCAAAGCGCATTCCCGCCTCAAACGCGACGGGCTTCAGAAGCCGAAAACGAACGGTGGCTCGCTCTCCGGGCGCCACACTCTCCTCATCGAAGAGGAGTGCGCCCGGCACATCGGCCGTACCAAAGTAGAGTTGAGGCGTGTACCCGGAGGAGAACGGCGTATTGCGACCACCCTCCTCTGCGCCGAGCACAAAGATCTCAGCCTCTCCTTCACAGCGAGGCTCAACCGACCCCGGTGCACAGGCGACCTGACCACGCACAACCGAATCGCGAGCGACTCCACGAAGAAGCAAGCCAACGTTGTGACCAGCTTCCGCCGCTTCCACATCCTGATGGAACTCTTGAATGCCCGTGACGACGGCCTCGATCGGCTCCCCCGTCTTGCCCAAGATCGCAACGCTCTCTTGGTGAACCAGACGACCTCGCTCCACTCGGCCGGTGATAACGGTACCGCGTCCCGGAATCGTGCAGACCGACTCGATGGGCATCAAAAAAGGTGCATCGAGGTTTCGCTCAGGGACAGGAAGCTCATCGAGCGCCGCGAGGAGATCGACGATGGGCGCAGCCGCCGCGCTCTCCGGATCCCCTTCAAGCGCCTGCAGCGCGCTCCCACGGAGGATCGCGGAGTTCACGAAGCCACGCGCCTCAAGCGTCTCGATGATCTCCATCTCGACCAACTCGAGGAGCTCCGGGTCCGCGATATCCACCTTGTTGATGAAAACCACGATGTCCTGAACGCCGACCTGCTGCGCGAGAAGGATGTGCTCCTTCGTCTGCTCCTCAGGCCCTTGCGAGCCATCCACGAGCAAGATCGCGGCGTCCATCTGCGAGGCGCCCGCGATCATATTCTTGATGAAGTCCGCGTGTCCGGGGCAATCGATATGCGCGAAGTGACGAAGCTCGCTCTCGTACTGAACGTGTGATGCCACGATCGTGATCCCGCGCTTTCGCTCTTCCGGGGCGTTATCGATTTGGT
>JAHDCI010000001.1 GCA_020629955.1 Myxococcota bacterium
GAGAGATTGTAGATTGCTTTCTGCCCACTGACCGCGAGACTGGACGTCCGCGCGGATTTGCCTTCGTCACGTTCGCAGACGAAGCAGCGGCGGCAGCATGCATTGAACAGTTCGACGGAGCAGAGCTCAGCGGTCGACGTCTGAACATCAACCCCGCGGAAGAGCGCGGACGACGCGGCGGCCCCGGTGGTGGCGGCGGTCGTCGGGACGGTGGTCGAAGAGGAGAGCGCAGCGCACCCGTAACGGAGATGCGGCGCGGTGGTCGTCGAGATGGCGGTCGTCGAGACGGCGGCGGTGGTCGAGACGGCGGCGGTCGAGACGGCGGCGGTCGAGACGGCGGCGGTCGAGACGGCGGCGGTCGAGACGGCGGTCGTCGTCGCTTCGGTGATGGCGAAGGCGGCGGTCGCCGACGAGAATTCAGCTCCGAAGGCCGCGGCCGACGCGAAGAGGGAGAAGGAGGCGCTTCTCGTCGCCCCCCGCCCCGCGGAGGCAAGCCCGGCGGCGGCGGACGACGCTTTGAGCAACCGGCCATCCCCGAGATTGAGTACGACACCAGCGATCGACGTTTTGCGGAAGAGGAATACGTCGAGGGGAGCACCCAGGACGAGTGGGGCAAAGGCCCCGCATGGGCACGGAAGAAGAAGAAGCGAAAGGGTGGAAGCCGACGAGGCTTGCGCGCAAAAAAACGCTCTATCTAACAGGATCCGCCAGAAGGAGACGCCCCCAGGAGGGCGTCTTTTTTTGTGTCAGCAGAACGATTTACACTCAAGCTAATAAATTACAAAAGAAAAGAATGACCGGTGTGTCGCTTTGGCCCAGCAGCGATGGCTACCCGCTCAGCCACCTGTATGATCCCAAATGCTCTCGGGCGGCGTTCGAGTCACAAAACAACCGGTAATTTGCTTTTTTCTCCCCCATCTGGATATGGATCGTTTTGTGCAAGGCATATATGCAGCTGCAGTATCGCAGTCCAGAGGAATCATGCTTACTCCCGACCAACAAGACATTCTCGACGCCCTCGTCTCCGAGGCGAAGGCGATGGGTGCGTTCCCCATTCACGTGCGTTGCGGCAGCCGCCGCGGATGGCCCGCGAATACCCTAATCCACCGTGTTCAGCTGCGCTGGGGCCAGCTCGTGATCGAGCGTCAGAGCGACGACTTTGAGACGGCGATCTTGGCGGGGTTCGAGCATCTTTTCCAGGTCGCCGCGGAAGTGCGCGAGAAGCAAGAGCGCTCCCTACCACGTGGAGGGTCCGCCCTACGCTTGGTGGCTTCCACCCCCGAGCCGAGCAACTCCACGCGAGCGACCATCGTCGCGATGCCGGCGCTTCCGCCAGTCGATGAAGGCGTGTACCGAGAAGCCGAAGGTCCGGGTCGAGCGCCCGCTCAGTCGACAACAGTGCGCCGAGGCGAAAACGTCGTAGTGTCGAAGGCCGTGGTTCTCGGGAAAAAGCACACCGCCTAAGCGCGAAAGAATACGATTCCTTAAACGCCTGGCTTTCGAGCTGGGCGTTTTTCGTTTCACCGATTTATTGCACGTTCGGTTCACACGCGGTGCCGCGACGAAAACGCCAGCTATGGCTCCGAGTTCCAACTAGGGTTTCGATTCGTGCCTCCAGGGTAATGCCGTCGAAATCGTAGCGAATGCGCTGCGGATAATCGTGCTCCGGCGCCTCAAACGAAGCGGTCCGTTCACCCGAGGTTGCGAGCCAAAATCGAGTGGGTCCGTGATCACCAGCAGCCTCATCGCCACCGTTTTCGTGCGGGTGGGCCCAATACACCCATCCCTCACCAGAGCGCTCAATTCGCATCGACTCGGAGCTCTCGCGGACGATGCCCGTCTCATGATCTCGAAGGCGCGCGTGCCCCTCTCCCACCAAGTCATCGCCATCCCTCGACCACGATTCCCGGGTTTCATTTCCTCCCTCGCAAGAGACCCAATCGCCGAGCATCCAATCAAGCTCGCTTGGCGCAGTGATCGCTTCATGCACAGGCTCTGGGGCGGGGCTTGCTCCGCATGCCACAAAAAGAAGGACGCCGAGAACCCGGCAGGAAAAAGCCAATCGCATGCGTGCACTCTAGCAGACCGTTGATTCCCGCTCATTGTCGAATCCGCGAAGTCTTCACATGCTCACACGCGATTCGAAGGCAGAAATCGCTTTAGGTAGCTTTGCCGATATACGACGCCATCAGCCGGTCAAAGGCTCTTCTGCGAAGCCTTCCCGCCGCATGATGAACCCAACACGCACGGACGAGTTCAGGTGACGTAGATCACCACGACCACCGCTACGGCCCACAAGAATAGATTCAAGATAAAGGGAATGTCTCGGAGCATCTGGTCGGTCGGACTCTCCGCATCATCGCTGCGCCGGACCAACTCCAGAAAACGAATCACTCCGAACTCGGTGAAGACGATCGTCGCTGCGAGATAGTCTGTTCCAAACATTTCTCGCGTGTGCGGGTCGAGCGTATACATCACGTAGGTGCCGGTTGTCGCGAGCGCGGTAAGCTGCAACAGCGCGTTGACCACGCGAGCGTCGTAGCGCGCGAGCACGCTTCGTTGCTTCGCCGCGTTGCCCTTGCCCTGGTTAAGTTCGTGCATTCGTTTGCCGAAGCCAAGGAAGAGCGAAAGCAACGCCGTCACGATCAAGAGATAGACAGAGGGTTGTACGCCGATCGCGAAAGTGCCTGCGAGAACTCGAAGCTCAAAGCCAAGCGCGATGCAGAAGACGTCGACGTATGGAACACGCTTCAACGCGAACGTATAAGCGATCTGCAAAGCGATGTACCCACCGACAACGGCCAGCGTGTTTAGGTTTAGGAGCGCTGCTCCAGTCAGCGCAAGAATGCCGAGCGCCACCGTCGCGACGCGCGCGCTTTTCTCGGAGACTTCGCCGCTCGCGATCGGGCGAAAGCGCTTTTTCGGATGCGCTCGATCGGCCTCGATATCCGAGAGGTCGTTCATCATGTAGATGCAGCTCGCGGCCATGCAAAAGCAGAAGAACGCAGCGACCGAACGGAGGGCCATCTCTTGGACCATCAAGCTCTTCGCGAACACGATCGGGGCGATCACGAAGAGGTTTTTGACCCACTGCTTGGGTCGCATGGCCTTCAACATTGCGGGCATCGACAGGACACTAACCCTAAAACAAGACCTTTGCGAAGCGACGCATTCGTTTTCACCGATGCATACCGGGTTCGCGCTCCGAGGCTTCGAATGTCTCTATTGCGCCGCGCGCGCAGCCTCGAGATGCTGGCGCCATCGAGGCGCAAGCGCATGGTCCCCCTCGAGAGCGAGCGCGCGTTCAAATGCAGCGATAGCCTCAGCATACGCCCCACGCGCAGCCAACATACTACCGAGCAAGCCATGCGCCGTCGCATACTCAGGGTCGACGCCGATCGCTTCATCGAGCGCGTTCTCGGCCCCCTGCGCGTCACCGTTCGCGCGCCGGGCGAGCGCGAGTTCGGCGTACAGGGCAGGCGCCGGTTGTTCTGAGCTCGCGATGGCGCGCTCCATCGCGTCCACCGCTGGCTCCGCGTGTCCTGCGCGACGAAGACCATTGCCGATCGCGGAAAGCGCGGCGGCATCGCCGCGTGCGAGCGGCAGGGCCCGACGGAGTTCAATCGCAGCAAGGTCATTCTCGCCAAGCCGAAGCCAGAGGAGGCCGAGGTTTGCACGTGCGAGCGCATCGTCAGGCCGTAGGCGAGTCGCCTCTTCGTACGCCTCACGCGCGGCGTCATTTTGCCCCGCCTCTTCGAGCGTCATCGCCAAGTTGAGCCACGCTTCTCCGAAATCTCTTTTGGCCGCCGTCGCTTGCCGGAGAACGTCGATCGCCTCCTCACGGCGCTCAAGGTCACGTAAAAGAAGCCCCAGGTTGTTGAGAGCTTCAGCAAACTCTGGGTCGAGTTCGACCGCCCGCCGGTAGGAGCTCTCTGCGCCTGGATATTGGTTTTGAAGTTCTCGAACCAGGCCGAGATTCAAATGTGCGCGAGGATCGGAATCGTTTTCGTCCACGGCTTCTTCAAACGCCTGCTGAGCAAGCGCGAGATTGCCAGCGGCAAGGGCAGCCTCACCCTCTGCGACCTTTGGGCTCGCAGGATGCCTTGCGGCCTCGGCTTCAACCTCATCAGGAAACGCGATGTCTTCGTCTCCAGAGGTATCGAGTGCCCGCTGGCGAGCCCCTCCCCCCGATGGACAGCCTGCAGCAAGAGCGAGGAGAAGCGGGAGCGCAAACATCGAGCGAGTCAGGAACATGGCGCGAACGATAGCAGACGCGAGAGGACGCCGCGGTTTCGAAGGCGCTCTCCGGCATATTTACGCTGACCGAAAGACCCAATTCGCGACGCAAAATCCGCAATAAGTGCAAAGAAAATAGGCCCGATCCGAAGGAAAGTGTCCGAGAAGGCCCCGTTGTGCGGGTTTATCGCAATAAATCAACAGACTGGCCGCATTTCGCGTGTTATCGATGAGCCAATGGCCAAAGGCAAAAAGAAGAGCAAGAAGAGCAAGGCGAAACGCGTCAACCGCGAAGAAGCGGCGGAGAAAGCGCTCGCTCAGGCCGAGGAAGCAACGGAGAGCGACTCGCTGGAAGAGACCGGTGAGGAACAAACCGACGAGACTGCGGAAGAGAACGCGGGCGCCGATTCCAGCGAAGCGTCAAACGACGACGCGCTTGAAGAGGAAGATGCGGACGATGCGCTGGACGAAAAGCCCAACCCAGCGCCTAGGGCCGAGACCAACAAGAGCTCCGCGCCGCCCAAGCGCGAAACGGCCGAAGAACGCCGGAAGCGGCGCCGGGAGGCCCGCGAGAATCGGACCGCTCCGAATGCCGAACCGGAGATCACCCACGTGTCGACGAACGGCGCCAAGATCTTCCTCCTCGTCATCTTTGGATTGCTCGGCGCTGCGATCCTCGTCGGTATCCTGCAGCGCTGATGGCGGGCGACGAAGGCGATCTGTGGACGGAGCTTGAGGGGATTGTCGATAAGATCCCCTTTGTCGCGGGTCTGAAGCGAGACCTCTCCAACCTTCGAAATCTCGTCTATCACCGGCGCGCACCAAAGCTCGTGACCGTCGCCGCCGGCGGAGTTCGCGGTGACCTCTTGATTCGCGGACTGCTCGGCGAACACGCGCCCGAAGACGATGATGCGCCACTCGATGGCGGGCTCGCGGGGAGCTGGCTCGACCTCTCGCACGAGGAACGTCTTCTCCGATGGCTGCCCCTTGAAGCGGGACAGCGACTCCGCTCGCTGGAGGAGCCCGATCTCGCGCTGGTCCTAATCGACATCAAGTCCATCTCAGAAGAAGGACGAGCCAACGAAACCTTCGACGCGATTCGGACGAGCCTCCGCTCGCTTCGCGATCTCGAAAAGAAGCCGCCTGTCTTCGCTGTGCTGGTCTGCGAAGAAGACCCGGAGTCTCTGCCAAGCCAAGTGGCGAGTCAGGCATTCGAAAAAGCGCTGAAGGACCGAGGCCACTCGCCAAAGGCACTCTTCGCAGTGGAACTCGCGCCTGCGAGCGGGCTTGTCGCACTCTCGGAGGCGCTCGCAAAAGAACTCCCCGCGCCTGCAAAAATCGAAGGCGGACGCTCTCTTGTCTTCGCGGATAAGGCACGGCAGGCGATCGCCGCAGATGTCATCCGCTGTTGCTCGACACTCTCGGTTACGGTGGCCCTGACCCCAATCCCCTTCTCCGACATTGTCTTCCTTGCCCCCGTGCAAGGGATCATGGTCACGAGCATCGCCTATCTTGGCGGACGCTCATGGGACCGACGCTCAGCGACCGAGTGGATCACCTCCCTCGGCGTCGTGGGCGGTGCCGGAATGGGGATGCGCTGGGGCGCTCAGCAGATCGTAAAGCTCGTTCCGGGAATGGGCAGCATTGTAAGCGCCGGAGTTGCAGGTTCCGGCACGCTTGCCCTCGGACGCAGCGCGGTGCGCTATTTCCTTCCCGATCGAAAAGCTCTCCCCGTCACTCCCGCATAGAATCCCCGCCACCTCGATGAGCCGCTCAACACGTCCACAGCTTCGCGGGCTCATGTTCGCGATCGCCCTCGCCTCTCTTTGGAACACGCCTCTCACGACAAGCGTCGCGTGCGCGCAGGAAGGCTCGACCACGCCGACCGAGGAAAACGTGCGTCCCCCTTCGGCGACTCCAACAAACGCCCCAGATGATGTGGCAAATGCGCCGAGTGCGGTGGTGCTTGAGGAACTCGTTCGCCTCTTCGCGACGGGTGGCGTCGCCGGAGAGCTCGCGACGCCACACTGCACCGACGCGATGACGCTCGAAGCGGCGGAAATTGCGCGGAGTCAAATCTGGGCCAGCGAACTGGCCCACGATCGAGAAGCCGGCTTAATGATCGATACTGGCGGCCTATTTGCCCGCCATGGCCTGGCTCGCTTTGCGTCGAGTCACGATCCTGGCGCTCTCGCTGAACTCGCTGAGTCGCTGGGGTTTCATGCCTTCGCATTCTCCGAGGTTGACCTCAGCGATCCCCGTCCGCTCGTGCTCGCGCGCGCAGAAGCGATTTCTGCGCCTATCCTTGCGAGCAACCTCCACTGCCGAGGAGCCGACGGCGATGGCGCGCAGGAGATCTGCGCCGCGCTTCGGACAGCCAACTCGGAGCTCACGACCTTTGAGCGAAACGGCGAGCGGATCGCGCTTTTCTCCTACCTCGATCCAGAAGCCGCAACGCGCGTCGGCCCCGACCGAATGGAAGGACTTGCCATTGGCCGTGTCGTGCCCTCGGTTCGTCGAGACGTGCGACGCGCTCGCGAGGAGGTCGACGTCATCATCGCGATCATCGACGGTGGCTCCGGCGCAAGAGGGCTCGCCCGCGTGAGCTCATGGATGCGCGAACTCGAACCCGAAGATCGTCCGGACCTCGTGCTGGTCTCTCGCGCCGGCACCGAACTCGTCTTCGCGCGCCCCGCAGATTTTCGCCCGGCGCTAATCGCAGCGCCAACGCGAGGTGCTTCGGATGTTGACGTTCGTCGTGATCGCGAGCGAGGACGTTTTGATGTCCTCTCCTCGCCTGCAGAACGCGACGCACCGGCACATGCTGCGTTTGTCCGTTTTATCGAACGAGTGGGCCCGGCCTATTGTGAAGCGCTCGGTCAGCCGCTCGCTGGCGGGCGGATCGACGCGGACCATGAAGACGGTGCGTTTGACGCCGATGATGTGATCGACCTCGTCGCCGCCAGCATGCGAGAATCGACCGGAACGGATATCGCGATCGTCAACGAAGGGGCGATCGACGAGCGATGGACACTCGGCAACGGCGAAGCGCTAACGGCAAGCGACGTCAATATCGCGGTGCAGTACGACGAACCGCTCGTGAGGGCCACAGTGCCCGCGTTTTGGATACGAACGCTCGCCCGAGAGAACCCGGAGAGTCAGGAGCTGCGCGCGCTTGGGGTGACAATCAGCGGCGCCTTTACCGCGCTCGAACGGGTCAAGGTCAACGGAAGACCCCTCGACGATGATGCGTTCTACGACGTTGTCACGATCCGGTTCGTCGCCGAACACGGAGATGGGTACGCGCTCCCCGACGCCGAATGGGAACCGACCGGGCGCACGCTCCGTGAGGTGGTGCTCGACCATTTGACGGAGGCGCGAGAAGTCGATCCACGGGACTCCTTCGACGATCCCTGGGACGATCTTGAATGGACCCTCCGCACCACGGCGGACCTCACGTTTAGCGGCTCGGCCGTTCGCGACCGTAGTGGTTATGGCGAAGGTCCCTTGCAAAACGCCAATCAGCTTCAGCTTGGGCTCGCCGCCAGCGTTCATCTCGGCGCACTCTCACGACTCTTCGCCTGGGAGAATGACTTAACCCTCGACTACACCCGCGCTGCAACAACCGGCAGCGATGGCTTTGTCGAGGGCAACGATCAGCTCCTCTATCGCACAAGCTTGACTCACCGCGGGCTTCGGGACCGGCGCGACGAAATCTATGTCCCCGATCCGTACGCAGAGGGGCTCCTCCGAACCGAACTGACGGCCGGACAAGACCGCGATATTCACTTCATGAGCGCTCGTTTCGCAGCCGGGTTTCAGTGGCGGCCGCACCTACGCGTGAAGCTACGCCTGCTCGCAGGTGTTGAGATCGTAGACGCGCTCGACGCCGATGCGCGCACGGTCGCTCCCGGTTTTGGTGTGCAGTGGCTTGTCAGTTCGTGGACCTTGATGCGGGAGGGGATGCGCCGTTTGATCGTCGAACTGCGCGCGGACTATTTCCTCTCCGGGATCGCGACCTCCGCTCCACTCCGGCACCTACTGCAGGGCGAGTTTAATCTCGCGTTTCACTTGAACCGCTACCTCGGAATCTCGCTCGACATCAGCCTCTATGGCCTCCAGGTCGATGACGGCCCCTTCGCATTTGCGACACAGACCACCGCTGGTTTTCGCGTGCAATGGACCGGCCGGCGTGTGATGCGCTGAACTCCTTGCGATCCCCGAGCGGCGAAAGAGCGAGTGCATGGTTCACATGACGAGAAGGGCCCTCTTCCGCACGGAACGCCGATCCGAGCTTCGCTCTTCCTTCGAACTACTCGGTATGTCGTTCGCCCTTCGAAGCTCGCCACGGCGCCCCTGACGAAAGATCATCCCTTCTATCGACGTGGTCCCCGCACTAGCCGGTCCTTGCCCAGGAATGCCTCACACGCCGAGGGGAGCGAGCGCGCCGAAAGCGAACGCGGCTCGACACTACGCTCACGCCGTGTTTTATCGCGCGAAGGGTCACCTGAGGCGAGGGTCCCAACGCGGGATATCGCTTTCGCGACGCACGTTCACGAAAGACCCCGGGAACATAAGATGTGCCTGGGGCACCAAATCCCCACTTGATCGGACGCTCGATCGGATGCGGGGCATAAGAAACGTCGGCTCTTTCGCGGATCGGTCCTTGCAACACAGAGGAGCATGCTCTGCCGGAATCTCACGTTTGCCACTGTTTTTTCAGCTTTTTTCGCGTTTTGCGCACATGCCAGCGCGGCCGAGGTTCATCTCGATCCCGAACGCGGTTCGCTGACGGGCGATGGATCCGAAGCGCGTCCCTACGGCCGTCTCGAAGATGTCGCGAACGCTGGCTGGATCGGCGAACGCATCGCGGCGGGCGATACGATTGTCCTCCACGAAGGACACCATGGGTCGTTTACGCTTCGCGGCGTCCGCAGCGCCAGCCCGATCACGATCGTGAACGCGGATGGGGAGCGCCCCACACTCACGCAGATTCTGCTCTCCGGGGTCGCCGGTATGGTCATTCGCGGATTGACGATCAGCCCTTCGTTCGGAACGCAAACCAACCCACGAGGGGTCGTGCAGATCGACAGCGACAATCGCACCGATGGAACCTCGGCGTGGGTTCAAATGGAGGACTGCGAGATCTTCCTCGAAGACGATACAACGTCCTGGGACGCAGGGCGCTGGCGCCGCACGCACGATACGAAGGCGATCTGGAACCAAGCGGACAACGCCACGTTCCGAAACAACCTGATCCGAAACATCTTTATCGGCATTCAGAGCTACGGTGAGAACGCGACCATCGAAGCGAATGAAATCGCGTGGTTCTCCGGTGACGGAGTCCGCGTCCTTGGCGACAACTCGACCGTCGACAACAACCTGATTCGTGAACCCATCTTCGTGGACTGGGACTTTAACCACGACGACGCGATCCAATCCTGGTCCGCGGATGCGACCGGCCGTCCGGGCCGCGGCGTAGTCCACGGACTCCGAATCCGGAACAACGTCATTCTTCATCGCGAGGATGCGGACCGACCGTTCGTCGGCTGGCTCCAGGGCATCTCCCTTCTCGATGGGTTCTACGAAGACGCGGTCGTCGAAAACAACATCATCGCAGTGGGCCACGCGCTAGGAATCACCTTCGAAGGTGCGCGCAACAGCCGCATCGTGAACAACACCATTGTCGCACTCGACAATACTCGGGGTGACATCGCGTCGATTCGCGTCGCCCCTCACAAAGACCGCCGGCCCAGCACTGGCGTATTGGTCCGCAACAATCTCACGCCGCGCGTCGTCATCGATTCCGGTCAGGATGTGCTCGCCGACTTTAACCTCGAGTACTCACGGCCCGAAGAGCACTTCGTCAACGCACCGATCTTCGACTTTCATCTCATCTCCGGTAGCAGCGCGATCAATGCCGGTACATTCGATATGGCCCCGGATTCAGACCGAGACGGAAACTCACGTCCGCATGGCGGAGCGATCGACTGCGGCGCTTACGAGCTCGCAACAGACTCGGGCGGTCCGGGAACCGGCGGCAGCGATCGCCCCGGCGCCGGTCCGGGAACCGGCGGAACGGGCACAGGCGACGGCACCGGTACGGGAGATGGGTCTGGAACCGGTACTGGTACGGGAGATGGGTCTGGAACCGGTACTGGTACGGGAGACGGGTCTGGAACCGGTACTGGTACGGGAGATGGAAGCGGCTCCGACGGCGGCGGTTCCGACGGCCTCGGAAGTGGTTCGGACGGTCGCGTCGGCGACGGTCACCTCGGTGACGACACGCTTCCTGGCACGGGCACCGAACCTGGCGCCGCGGGAAACCGCCCCGAGAACCGAAGCCTAATCGGGAGCACAACCTGCGCGGCCGGATTCACCGAAGGAAGCTCTGCTCCCGCAGGTCTCTTCGCCTTCCTCGTTCTTCTCGCGCTCGGTCGACGGCGACGACACTCGAAGCGGGTTGCGCGCTTCGTTGGCCTTGTCGCGCTGGTCGCTCTCGGAGCGCTAACTCCTGCTCAGAGCCTTGCTCGTGATTTCTATGTCGACCCTGCACGCGGTTCCCGCGAGGGCGACGGCAGCATGGACTACCCCTGGCGCACACTCGAAGAGGTCGTCGCCGACGACTTGATTCAACGCTACTACTGGCACAATCCGCCGTACGACGAGAGCACGTCGATGTTGGTGCCGATGAACCCGCGCGCGCCGGTCGGGCCCGGAGACACGATCTATCTTTATTCGGGCGACCACGGCAAAGGTGATTTCGAGGGCTCGTATCATCCGGATGGACCCGTCACGATTCGCGCGCTGGACGGCGCGCGTCCGCGTCTTCGCCAACTTGAGATCCGCGGCGGGTCCCATCTCATTTTTGATGGTCTCATCATCAGTTCAAGCTTCGGCGATGTCGAAATCGACAACGCGATCGTCGATCTCCAGCGGCACCCTTGGCATGGACCGACCTCCAATATCACGATTCAAAACTGCGAGGTCTTCGCCGTCGATCGCATCACCGACCTGAGCGATGCGGAGTGGATGCAGAACCAAATCAGCGGGATCTGGGCCGAAGGCGACGGACATATTCTCGAAGGCAACGCGATCACCAACACGCGTTATGCCATCGATAGCCGCGGCGAGATGCACCAGATCCGAAACAATACGATCGACGGCTTCTCCGGTGACGGTATCCGCATCACCGGAGACCACACCCTTGTCGAATACAACCTCATCAAGAATTCGTATGCGATCCCCGGCGACGACAATCACGACGATGGTATTCAAGGATGGAGCACCGGACCGGGCAGTGTCGAAGGAGCCGGCGTCATCCGAGATGTCGTCGTGCGCGGCAACACGATCATTGGCTTCGAAGACCCACTCCGGCTCTATCGTGGACAGCTTCAAGGAATCGGCTGTTTCGACGGCATGTACGAAGAGTGGGTCGTCGAAAACAATGTCGTCATCGTGGATCAAGATCACGGAATTACGTTTGCCGGGCTCGTCAATAGCCGCGTCGTCAACAACACCTTGGTCTATCAAGGAAGCGGGGGACTCTCTGCGGAGATTCGAATCGCAAAACACAAAGATGGTCGTCCGAGCTCGAATGTGATCGTGCGGAACAATCTGGTCTCGAGGGTCAATATCGTGCCGGGGCAATCCGTCAGTGAAGACCACAATATTCTCTTCACCAACATCCACGAGCACGTGGTCGATGTGCGCGCATTCGATGTGCGTCTACGCGAAAGCAGCTCGGCGGTGAACGCGGGTACGATGGATCTTGCTCCGATCCTCGACCGCGATGGGAAGATGCGCCCTGCAGGCGGGGCCATTGATATTGGCGCGTACGAGTTGGGCGCCACGCCTCCGCCAGTTCCAGAACCACGGGAGCCGGTCGAGCCGCCGTCCGAACCCGAAGAGCCGCCCGCCGAAGAAGAGCCCGGACCCGGCTCGAGGCCAGCGCCCGTTCCGACGCCGCCTCGCCCCACGCCGCGAGACCCAGGTGTTCGAACCGATCCTACCCCCGCCGGCGGGCCTTGCTCTGTGAGCTCGCCAGGTCTGGGCGGAACCCCGATTGGCGCGCCGCTTGGTCTCGGCCTTTTGTTCGGCTTGGTCGCCCGTCGACGTCGGCGGTAGAGGCGAACGCCCTTGATTTGAACCGCATCGACAATCTAGTGTGTGGTGCATGGCGCCCACGCCGCAAGCACACGGAAATCTAACCAAAACGCCGCTCGCGCACCTCATCTTGCAGCTCGCAGGAAAGAAGCTCTCCGGAACCTTGGCGATCTGGAGGCCAGACGGAGCCCAAGGACAAGATCGGATTCGATTCGCGGATGGAGTGCCCGTCGCTGCCGCCGTGGAGACCCCGGGCTCATCCCTCGATCGTAGCTTGCTCCCGCTCTTTGAGAGAACGGGTGTCCCCTACGCGTTTTATGCCGAAGACCTCGTTCCCGATGCAAACGTCGAAGGGGAAACAGATCCGCTGAGGTTGATCGCCGCCTCGTGTCGCGGGGTGCTTCGAGACGATGTCGTCGATCCTATTCTCGCGCGGCTCAACGGCTTGCTACGGCTGCGCCGCGGAGCGCCCATGGAGCGCCTCGGGCTGATCGCGAAAGAAACTGCGTTTGTCGATCTCATTCGCGCAAAGCCGCAGTCGGTCGAGCGCCTCATCGACGTCGCTCCAAACGCACGTGTGGCGCGGCGCATGCTCTATTTGCTCGCGATTACTCGCTGCGTAGAAGCGATCGATCCGGCGACCTTAAAGCAGGCGGCACAAAAGCGTGCGAACTCAAAACCTCCAGCGGCGCGGATCAGTCGCCCGCCCGTCGAGGAAACGTCGGAGGAGTTCGATCTACCGGGGCTGAGCGAACCTCCTCCTGCGCCGGAGAGTGCGGAGGGAGAATTTCCTGCGCCTCCCGCCTCGTTGAGTGAAGAGCACCGCGAACGCTGGCTCGAGATCGTCGAGTTCGCCAAACGGGTCGACACGATGAACTACTTCGAAATGCTCGGCGTAGAACAGACGGTCAGCCCGAAGGATGTTCAGCCGGCGTTCTTCCAACTGGTGAAGAAGTGGCACCCGGACCGCCTTCCTACGGAGCTCGAACCGCTTCGGGAAACCGCCGATACCATCTTCGGCCATCTTTCCGATGCTGAGAAAACGCTTACGGATTTGGAAGAGCGCGGCAAGTATCTCAAGTCGGTTCAAGGCGGCGGCGGCACTCCGGAAGCCGATCGCAGGCTCGCGGCGGTGCTCAGCGCCGCGCTCGATTTTCAGAAAGTCGAAGTGCTCGAGCGAAGGCGCCGTTTCGACGAGGCGCTCACGCTTCTTCACCAGGTCCTCGAAGTCTCCGACGACGACCCGGATTACCACGCGATGCACGGCCTTCTGCTTTTTCGACAGTCGCCAACGGACAAAAAAATTCAGCAAGAAGCACTCCTGCTTGCCGACAAAGCGCTCGGAATGGACGAAAAGAACGAGCGCGCAAAAATGCTCAAGGCGGAACTGCTCAGCCGGCGCGGCCGAGACGAGGAAGCGATCGAGCTCTACCGCGAGGTCGCTGCGAAGAATCCCAAGAACGAGGCGGCGGCGCGTCAAGTTCGACTCGCGAATATGCGAGGCGGGTCAGGCAAGAAGAAATCGAAGTCCGGAGACGAGGGACTGCTCGGAAAGCTCTTCGGCAAAAAGAAGTAGCGCGCTACTCGCTCTCTTCGTTCGCGCCCTCGTCGTCCGCCGGAGCTTCCGCCGTCTCTGCTGTCTCTGCCTGCTCGCTAGGTTCTTCCGCCGCGTCGATTTCATCGCTTCCGTCTTGAACGGGAGCTTCCGGCCGGCGCACCGGGGGCCCGTCAGGAGCCGGTTCCACATTGGACTGCGCGAGCGCGTAGATATGGCGGTCGTCGGAACCGAAGATGACATGCCCTTCTCGGCTTAGAACGGGCGGTGCGTCGACGTCGGCGCCCACCTCGAAGACCCATCGGAGCTCCCCTTCCGGAGAGAGCGAGTAGAGGAAGTCGTCATGAGAACCGAAGTAGATCGCACCATCGGCGTCAACGATCGGTCCCGAGACAATCCCAACTTCCGTGCTCATTCGAGCGGCGGCGGTGCTAAAGCTCCAGCCTTCTTCTCCATCGTCGCAAGAGAGCGCCACGACGCGCGGATGAGGACCGAAGACCGGTACGAGAAGTTCATTGCGCGCGGAAAGCGAAGCTGGGCCTCGAACCATACCGCCGACTTCTTTGGACCACTTCAGTTCACCGTTGCGAGTGAGCGCGTAGACATTGCGGTCATCGCTCCCAAAGTAAATCGTGCCGTCGTCCCCGATGACCGGGCTCGAGTCGTTATCGTCGCCCGTCCGATACGCCCAGCGCATCCGGCCATCGGGCGCGATTGCGTAGAAGTGATCGTCCTGAGAACCGACGTACACGGTTCCATCCGAGTCGACGGCAGGAGTCGCGAAGATCTTCTCGCGAGCGGAGAAGCGCCACTGCACTTCCCCTTCGAGCGTCATGGACCAAACATCGAGCCCTGCAGCGAACACGATGCGTCCATCCGGCGTCTCGATTAAGCCCGTGTCCGCGTCATCCTCGGTGTTCATCCGCCACCTTTCGCGCCCACCTCGCGTAAAGGAGAAGACCATTCCTGCGTCACTACCAATGTAGAGGTTTCCATCCGAAGCGAGGAGCGCGGTGGAGTAGATCGGACCGCCAAGGTTCTCTTGCCAGCGAATGTTGCCGGCGGGGTTGATCGCTCGGAACGTTCCGTCGTGACTGCCGACGAAGATGTCGCCGCCGAGGTCGACGATCGCCTGCGCGGTGGTGCGCCCCCGCGTTTCAACACGCCAGAGAAGCCCCGCCCGTGAGGGGCCCCGCTGCGCAAATCGGCCCGCGTGACGAGCGCCACCCCGATACGCGCCGGGCGGATCTTCGCTAAGCTCTCCAACCGCCAACTCCGAGCGGTCCTCTTGGTCCGCTTCGTCACCGGGTCCGTAGACGCGGATCGCCGTACCTGGGGTTGGCCCCGCGGTGTGGTTTTGCTCTTGCGAGGGATCGTCCTTCATCCAGAGCGCCACGACGGCGCCGCCGGCGACGATCCACATAAGGGCGATGGCGATATTCTTGCGCTGCACGTTGCTCCTAACGAAGAGGGCGGACTCTGGCACATCTGGGGGGACCTGACAAAAGCCGGTGGGCGAGAGTGGATCTTTGCACGGCCGCTGGCGGGAACGCGCGCCATTTCGCCAACATCCGCCACCATCAACGCGCTAAGCCATTGATTTCGTTGCACCAGGTTCCTGGCACACGTCGTGAAACGTTCTGACGCTGAAAAGGAACGTGGATGGGGAAAGTACCGAAAACCAAGCGAGTCGAGACGCCGATGCTTCGAGAGCGAGCGATCTCGAGCGGCAGCGCAAGTCTCGACGATATCGCCCTCGTCGCGCTCCTCCTGGGAACCGGGACATCTTCGCTATCGGTCGAAGAGCTCGCGGCGCGCGTCCTCGAGGAACATGGAGGTGTGGTGGGGCTTGGCCGCGCGACGATTGCAGGGCTTATGCAAAGCAAAGGGATCGGGCTCGCACGCGCGAGCCGCATCGCCGGCGCCATTGAGCTGGGACGGCGCGCGTTGACACGTCCACTCTCAAAGAGTGAACCGCTACGAAGCAGCCGTGATGTCGACCGCGCGTTCCGGCTGGGGATTGGGGCCGCGGAAAGTGAGCGCTTTGTGGCCGTTGCACTCGACGCAAAACACCGACCGACGCGGGAGATTCTCGTCCATCAGGGAGGAAGGATGTCCTGCCCCGTGGAGCCAGCGAGCGTGTTTCGCGAGCTTCTAAGAGCCAACGCGGTCGCAGCACTCTTTGTCCACAACCATCCGAGCGGAAGACCCGAACCAAGCCCCGAGGACGACATTCTCACCGAACGTCTGGCGCATGCCGGTGCGCTCATCGGGATTCCAGTGCTGGACCACATCATCGTCGCGCGAGAAGGCTACTTCAGCTTTCTCGACGCCGGGCGGCTCGAGGAAATCGAGTCGTTAATCGATAGCAAACCACACAAAGATCGAGGAAAAGAATGATCCCACTATGGCTCTCCATGATGATATCCACACCCGCGTGCGTAACCGACGAAGCGCTCGATCCAGCCTTGCGTCCGCACGTGATCGCAGAAATGATCGAAGAAGTGCAGGAAGTCGCCTTGACACCTCATCAGGCAAGTGCTTTATGTGCCGACCTCCTAAGGAGATTTGAACGTGAAGCGTACTTACCAGCCCAGTCGTACCCGCCGCCTCCGCAAGCACGGTTTTCGCGCCCGTATGGCGACGAAGGCCGGCCGGAAGGTCCTCTCTCGCCGTCGCGCGAAGGGCCGCAAGCGGCTCGCCGTCAGCACCTACAAGAAGTAAAGCTCCGTGAGCCTGCAGCGCTTTCGCGGCGCTGATCGGCTGAAGACTCGACGCGATTTTCGACGCGTTCAGTCTCAGGGCCGAAAGGTCCACACGCAAAGCTTCTTGGTGCTACTGCACCCCTCTCTCGATGGAGAGACCTCCCCGAAGATCGGATTCACCGTGACTCGGAAAGTCGGTCATGCTCCATCGAGAAATCGTTTTCGCCGTGTGCTCCGCGAAGTTTTTCGCCGCAACCGAGGGATTTTCCCTGACGGATGCGACACGGTGATTATCGTCAAGCGCGGTGCGGAAATCCCTTCGTACCAGAGCGCGCTCAAGGAACTTGAAGGCGCTCGTGGACGTATTCGCAAAATAGGACGAGAACTTCGCGGCTTGCACTCTGTGCAATGAGGTTGCAAGGCATGCCTTCGCTTTGCCGCTGACGATCTATGGACGACGCTAAAAGACAACTGCTGCTCCTCGTAGTAATCGGGGCGGTCACCTTCGGCCTCTACGAATCCGGGATCCTCGGAGGCGACGGAGAAAACGAGGAAACCCCTGCGGCAGAAGTCGCGGAGGCTGCGCCTGCGGACACGGGCGGAGCGTACGATCCGCTTAGCGCGCCACCTCTCGACGCCGGCGTCCGCGAAGCGCGCGAAGCTGCCGAGACGCTCTACACAATCGAAACGGACGCAATGCGTGCCGTATTTACCGACCGAAACACTGGCGTCGTATCGGTGCAGCTTAAAGAAGAGCAGTTCGCCAATGACGACGGCTCTCTTCTCGAGCTCGTAACCACCGACAAAGAACGCTATTTTCCCTTCCGGGTCTACGTCACTGGAGTTGAAATTCCGGAGGATGCGGTTTGGACCGGTCGTCAGGTCGACGCAACGCATGTTGAGTTCGAGTACCGAACGGAAGATGGCATTCGCATCGTTCGCGAGATCAGGGCGGCAGAACAGAACTACGAGCTTGTTTCACGCGTCCGAGTCATCAACGAATCCGCGCATCAGCGTCACGCTCGCGTGCGTTATATGACGCATCACTATCTACGCCGCGAAGACGAATCCGGCGGCTTTATCGCGCGTCCTCCGACCCGGCTTGCGAAGGGTGCGTGTTATCACTCCGACGAAGAGTCGATGGATCGCGCCGAGGTTGCAGACCTCGTGACGGACACGGTGGGCTTTCCCTCACCCGAGTTTACGGGTTTTCACGATACCTACTTCTCAAACCTCCTGATCTCGACCGAGGGAGAGGCAACGCGCTGTGTGCTCTCTGCGCAACGACGCGGCGCTGGCGAAGAAGGCTACAGCGGCACCCTTCTGCAGGCGGAGCTTCGGTTCCCACAAGCCACGCTCGATGCCGGCCAAGAAACCGTCGCGACCGCAACAGCGTTCATGGGACCGCACGACCGAGACGTCCTTCGGGCTTCAGGCCATCATTTGTCCGAAGTCATCGACCTTGGTTGGTTCAGCATTATTGCAGACGGTCTCATCTCCGCGCTTAAGTTTATCCGCGGCTTCGTCGGCAACTGGGGCTTCGCGATCATCCTCCTGACCTTCTTCGTAAAGCTGCTCTTCTTGCCGCTCACGATGAAGAGCTTCGAGTCGATGGCCGCGATGCGCCGCCTCAAGCCGCAGATCGACGCGCTGAATGAGAAGTACGGCGATGACCGAGAGGCCAAGGGTGCCGCGACGATGGCGCTCTACAAACGCGAAGGAGTCAACCCCGCTGCGGGTTGCTTACCCTCGCTTTTGCAAATGCCGGTCTGGTTCGCGCTCTATCGTTCGCTCTCGACCAACGTCGAACTCTACCGCGCACCCTTTGCGCTCTGGTGGCAAGATCTCTCCGCGCCCGACCCGTACTTCGTATTGCCGGTCATCGTCGGTCTGTTGATGCATTTCCAGCAGCGCTTGACGCCCAACACCATGGATCCGGCGCAAGCGAAGATCTTCATGTACGTCATGCCGATCATCTTCGGCGGCTTCATGCTCTTCCTGCCCGCTGGCCTTTGTCTCTACATCGTGACGAACTCAACGCTTTCCATCCTGCAGCAGCGCTGGATCTATCGTAGACTCGACGAGAAGGAAGCGGCGAAGAAAGCTGCGGGTCCTCAAGACGAGGCCGATGACGACGCGGACGTTGATGACGACTCCGACGCACAAACTGACAATTCCGACACAGAAAACCCCGGCAGCGGAAGCGCATCTCGTCGCCCCACGTCCGGCAAGAAAAAGAAGCGAAAGGCACGCAGTGGACGACGCTAAAACCAGCTCGGGCGAAGGCCCACTTCTTGACGCTGTCTCGAAGAACGAAGATTCCCAAGACTTTGACGCCAAGGCAGATGATGCCGCGGACCTTCTCGAGGACATTCTCGACATCATGGATATTGATGTCGAGGTCGAGATTCGCGCGGACGGCGAACAGATCGAGCTCGACGCGCAAGGCCCTGACGCCGGCCGCGTGATCGGCAAGAAGGGGCAGACGCTCGAAGCGCTTCAGTTCCTGCTCAATAAGATCATCAACCGATCCCCGGACGATCGTCGGTACATCATCGTCGACTCGGGCGACTACCGCGAGCGCCACGAGCGTGGTTTGGTCTCACTCGCAAAGCGCGAAGCAAAACGCGCGATGGACGAGGGCAAGACCGTCACCTTGCACCCCATGAGTCCGCGTGATCGTCGCGTGATTCACCTCTCGCTCGCGAAATTTGAAGGCGTGACCACGCTCTCCCAAGGACACGGCGCGAAGCGACGCATTCAAATCATCCCGGGCTCCGACTAAAAACGGTCCCCCAGCCGTCGGTGAGGATGGCCCCTAGCTAGCCACGGACTCGCTCAAAACGTCACGATACTCGTGGCGTTTTCCGTTTTTCATTCCGAGCGTTTGAAACTCTCGTCAGTGTCTTTCCCCAGAGAAAACACGGTCGAGAGTTGCCTGCCACCGCAAAATGACGGATACCATCGGACTCGGGCGAGAGAAGCAGTAAATGCACGACCTCTCACCTCGTCTACCCATTATGAGCTTGAGTTCCCCAATGCTTCGTTCCCTTCTTTGTGCATCCCTTGTTCTTGCGATGGCGTGTGGCGGCTCGCCCCGGCGCGTGCGCCCCAACGGACAAGGGCAACAAATCACTGGTCCTGTCGGCGGGACCCAAGTCACGGGTCCCTCTGCTCCGACGGGCGCTGTGGGCACCCCGCGTGAACGCCTTGAGCGTGTCGAAGCCTTCATGACCCAAAACGGCTACAACCGAGTGGGCCCCGCGATTCACAACAACAACGCGATGCAGGGTTCGTTGATCGCCTACGCTGTCGATCCCCAGCCGGGCAACTGCTACGTCGCCGTGGCCGTCGCTACAGAGCAAACCGATCTCAATCTCTTTGTTCTCGACCCAGCGGGCCAAGGCCTCAACCACGACGTCCTCGCGAATGAAAGCCCTTGGGTGCAGGTCTGTCCAACGACCCCTGGGCGTCATATCGTGCGCCTTCAGATGCTGCGTGGAAACGGTGAATTCTACTACGCGCTCTACCAGGGGCCGCAGGGTAGCTCACCTCAACTCGCGTCCGTGCTGAGCGGGGGAAGCCCCGCCGCCATCAACGAAGCGCCTGTGGCCCAAATGGCCGAAATCGACGCAGAAACCCAGGGACGCCTGATCCAGATGGACGAGGCGCTGAGCCGGTCGCGATATCGTCGCGTCGGCGAGCCGGAAGGGATGATTCGCGCCGCAAACGAAGACTATATTCGCGAGCTTAATCTACAGCAGGGCGTTTGCTACGCCTTTGCGTCGCTCGGCGGTCCGGGCACGCGAGACACGGATTTGACGCTTCGCAATCAGCAAGGCGAGACCTTGGAACAGGACCGCGGCACGGACATCGATGGCCGGATTCAGTTTTGCCCAACGCAGGGCGGACGCTACTCGCTCGTTGCCAACCTCTACAGCGGAAATGGACCGGTCTTCGTGGCGGGCTGGGTACAGGAAGCCCAGTCGGCGCAGCCCCAAAACAACAATGGTCAGGTGATGGGCAATACCTCCGAGGGAGAGACCGTCGATCAGCGCTATGCGCTTACGGATGCCGATATGCAGGCGCGCGGCTACGAGAGCTACGGAGAGCCCGTACGCGGCAGCCTCGGCTCCGGCCAAAACCGTGAGTTCCCAATCGAACTCGAAGGTGGCAAGTGCTACGCGATCGTCGCGATTGGTGCGAGCTCCGTACGCAACGTCGACCTCGCACTGCATCAGGGGAACCGTTACCTCGACCGCGAGGTCGCCACGGACTCCCGCGCCATCGTGCGCGTCTGTGCGGAAGACACCGGCACATACTCGATGCAGATGACAATGGCCGAAGGGGAAGGCGCATTCATCTATCACGCCTACCGATGGCCACGCGGAACCCGCGGTCCCTTCGGGCTCGCCGGCCTCATCTACGTTCGGCTCGGAGAGGTCTCCGGGCTCCTCGGGGTGGATGGCTACGAACCCGATCTGAACATCGACCCAGATCGCGGGAGCCTCCGCCGCGAGGGGATGAGCGCGTCCCATCGTGTGCCTCTCCAGCAAGGGCAGTGCGTCGCGATCGCCGTCGTCGGCGGCGATGGTGTCCAGGATCTGAATGCGCAGCTCTCCCGTGGCGGTCAGCTCGTCGCCGGCGATGACTCGCGCAACGCCTCTCCGACCATTCGATACTGCGCGGAGGCGGCGGGCAACTACGACCTCCAGGTACAGGCCGCGGCCGGACAGGGAGACTACTTCTATCAGGTCTTCTCCCGAGGACAGTAGCAGGCTGGCGAAAAACGTCCGAAACCGCTTCGCGGCATTTTCACGCACTCAAACGCCATCCAATTTTCGCCAGGTATGTGGAATACGAGTCCAAAAATCGGACGCATCTGCGTACGCCAAAATCCAACGAATCACAATCGGCCCTTTTTCACCACCCTGCTAGGCTCGGAACCCGTCTCTTTCGCGTTTTCGCGCCCCGGCACCAGTCATGGTTCGGGCGCGCGGCAACGCTATGATTTTACTTCACTTTCATCTATCATCGAAGCACCTCGCACCTCTTCGCGAGGGTGTGATTACTGGACATCGACCAAGACCGACCCCAATTGGGTAGATAAGCCTGAGCTCGGAGAAATCCGCCGACCGATCGGCGCTCTCTCCTCCCGCGAAGGCCCGATCAAGGAACACGAATGAAGCACGTTATTGAGCACGACCTCGATATGGAAACCGCGAAGCTCGCGGCCGATAAAGCGTACGAATCTTACCGGGAGCGCTTCGCGAAATATCAGCCCACCGCAAACTGGGCCAGCGATCGGCACTGCGATGTCACCTTCACCGTGAAGGGTGTGACGCTCGAGGGCAGCATCGATCTCGAGCCGAACAAGGTTCTCATGGACCTCGACGTTCCGCTCCTCTTTCGCCCATTCAAAAAGCTCGCGATGGGCATCGTTCAGGAAGAGATCGACACGTGGCTCCAAAAGGCGCGCCGCGGAGAACTGAAGGCCGAGGAGTAGAGGGTTCCGAGAGCCTTAAAGCAATGAACGAAGCCGGCGATACGCCGGCTTTTTTCGTTTCGCTCCTCGCCCACCAGATGGTGTCGTCGCTCAAGCTTCTATCGAGCGAAGGTCATCCGGAATTCGAGGGTTCGCGGCGGAGGCGGAGGAAGACGCCAGCCTCGGCTCCGCTGCGTCAAACAATTCGCGATGCCAGAATCCCCGGTCGTGTTTCGCGCGGGCCGCGCCGACGCGATGCGGCCATCCTCATGGAGAACAAACGCCATCACAATACTTCCACTGAGACCGGGAACGCGCGCGTCCGCTTGATCGAAACAAGTCTGAACGTCGCCCACATAGCGAGTCGCCACCAGGCGGCGCGCGGAGCTCGCATACATCACTCCCGTCTGTGACGAGCCGACGCCGCCAGCAGGGGGCACGGTCGGTGCCGGCGGAGGTTCACTCGTCGGCTCCGGTGCGGGGCGCCCTTGCCAAGGGGGAGGAGGCGCGCTCGGCTCGGGTGCGGGGCGCTGAGCCGGCTGCAGCG
Source organism: Myxococcota bacterium (assembly GCA_020629955.1). Lineage (GTDB taxonomy): Bacteria > Myxococcota_A > Polyangia > Polyangiales > Houyiibacteriaceae > JAHDCI01. Next base: position 22,635 of record JAHDCI010000001.1, read on the forward strand.
GGGGAGAAGGTTCGACCCCTTGGGGCCGCGTGGGTCGTGGGCTCACCTGCCGCCGGGAAGTCATTCGCGTGGGGCGCATGGAAGAGACCCGTGGCTCCTGAATTTCCGTGGGGGAAGGCTCCTGAACATCCTCCGAAGATGTATCGTCAGCGCCCGGCGGAACCACTCCTTCGGGCAGGACCGATTGCTCTTCTCTTGCTGGGAGTTCGTGCATCGCTTCATGTTCTGCCGCCGGCGCGATCTCGCCGATCATCACCGGCGCCCCAGGCTCCGCATTCCCCACGACCCTAGGTTCGGCCTCCGAGAGAAACCACATTCCGGCGGCACCAAGCGCGACGAGCCCCGCCGCGGCGAGGCCCATCCACGTGTAGACCTTTTTCGCACTCGTAATGCCTGCCATCGCCATCGTGCGATTGCCGACAGCACGCGACGAACGAACGGCGACCATCTGCTGAGACATCCTCGCGGCACGCGCAGGATCCGCGAACTCCTCGACCGGCCCAATCCCCAAGGGTGAGGGCTGAGGCCGTATCGTTTTGGTATGCGCGATGAGTCCGCTCCCGCACTGTCCACAAAAGCGCGCGTAGCCAGGATTCTCCGTGCCGCAACAATCACATCTCACGCCTGTTATCATGCCCGTCTTTGAACGCCCCGTCACTACAGGTGTCCCGCGGCCGCCGCGTTGCCCTTCAGCCCAGTTCCTCATCGAGGGCAGTTCCTCATCGAGGGCAGTTCCTCATCGAGGGCAGTTCCTCATCGAGGGCAGCTCCTCATCGAGCGCGGTTCTCATCCAGCCCACGTTCTGATCCAGCGGGGCTTCGCGTCCTCGTGCTATTCTGTCCCCACTTGAGATGGGATGGTCGAGTACAGCGAAGTGGCCGAGTCGAGGGTCCGAAGACGGTCCCTTTCGATCGGACGGGCTGATCGCAGAAACGAAGCGATTCCGGCCAGTCCGCGCCGGAGGAAGCGGTTACTTTAAACCCACTCGGATTGCACTCTCAGAGCGCTGTCTATTTGCCGAAGTCCAGAACGAAATCCGCATGGTCGAGCGCCACCGCGTGAGCGGGTTCGCAACGCATCGGGGCTTCGTCTGGATTGCAATCACGGATGCAGAGTTCCTGCTAGTTCCCGCGCGATCCACCAAGCGATTTCAGAAGGCCTTAGGCCAGCCGAGTGAGGCGTCCAATACCGAGCCCGCCGGCGCAATCTGGATTCTACTCGGATTGCTTGCGATGGCCGGAGGCGTGGCGTGGAGAATCTTCGCGGACACTCAAGGCCTCGGGTCGGCGATCGCCCAGTTGCTACTCTGCCTAAGTCTTCCGATCGCCCTGCTCTTTCAACCCCGGTGGTCAAGCTATTCGAGATGGGGCGTGCTGTCCTATCGAGGAATCCTCCGTGGGGACCCGCTCGCGATCCCTCGCTCGGAGATACGAAGCATCACGCAACAAGCGGAGGTCGACCGAGTAAACGTGCCGATTTACCTCGTCAAAACGAAGCAGGGGCAGACCGTTCTCGGACTCGGAACCCGCAAAGACCTCCTCGATCCAAGTCTCGAAACACTGGGAGAAAAGGCGGCAAAGGTTCTGGATGTCCCCTTCACGCCCTCGTTCTCCCCGCGCCCCGATCCCCCGTCGAACGTTCACCGCGACATCCACACCGACATCCATCGGTGACCGCGCGGATAGCGGGCTCACGTCCTCGCGAACCCGGGTCATTTTCACACTGCGAGCGCTGGCACAGCCCCATCTTGACCGGCGGGCGAAATAGTGAAGGCTGCTCTGCATGTCCGACCAAAGTCCGGCCTCTCCCTTTTCCATTTCCGACCTGAAGGCGGCGCTCGACAGAAGAATCCTTCTGCTCGACGGCGCAATGGGGACGATGGTTCAACGCGCGAAGTTGACCGAAGCGGATTTCCGCGGAGAGCGATTCACGGCGCACCATAAAGATCTCAAGGGCAATAACGACTTGCTCGTTCTCACGCGGCCCGACGTCATCACAGACGTGCATCGTCAATACCTCGCGGCCGGCGCAGATATCATCGAGACAAACACCTTCAGCGCAACGACGATCGCGCAGGAAGACTACGACCTCTCACATATCGCCCGTGAGTTGAATGTCGAAGCTGCGCGGGTCGCGCGTGCGGCGGCAGACGCCTACTCGACCAAAGACCGTCCACGCTTCGTCGCTGGCGCGATCGGGCCGCTCAACAAGACCCTCTCGCTCTCGCCCGATGTCGAAGACCCAGGGTACCGCGCAGTGACTTTCGAGGAGGTCAAGACCGCATACCGCGAGCAGCTCGAAGGGCTCCTCGAAGGGGGCGTCGACCTTTTCCTCGTCGAGACGATTTTCGACACGCTGAACGCGAAAGCAGCGCTCGTCGCCATCGACGAGCTTGCCCAAGAGACCGGCCGGCAGATCCCGACGATGATCTCCGTGACGATCACCGACCGCAGTGGCCGAACCCTCAGCGGACAGACGGTCGAGGCGTTCTTCTACGCCGTCGAGCACGCACGTCCGCTCAGCGTGGGCATCAACTGTGCGCTTGGCGCCGAAGAGATGCGCCCCTTCCTCAACGACCTCTGCAAGGTCGCGAGCACCTACGTCAGCTGCTACCCGAACGCCGGTCTTCCAAACGCGTTCGGAGAGTACGACCAAGACCCGAGTACGATGGGTAAGCTCCTCGGAGAGTTCGCTCAGGACGGCATGCTGAACATCGTCGGCGGCTGCTGCGGGACGACGCCCGACCACATTCAGGCCATCGCAGAATCGGTCAAAGAAGCGAAGCCGCACTTGCCGGCCAAGAAGAGCACGAACACGCGTCTTTCCGGACTCGAGCCGCTCGAGCTCACCAAATCGAGCGGCTTCCAGATGGTTGGCGAACGTACGAACGTCACGGGCTCTCGAAAGTTCATGCGCCTCATCAAGGATGGCAAGCTGCAGGATGCTCTCGTCGTCGCGACCCAGCAGGTCCGCGGCGGCGCGAATATCATCGATATCAATATGGACGAGGGCATGCTCGATAGTGTCGAGCTGATGGGGAAGTTCCTCGACCTCATCGCTTCGGAGCCTGAAGTCGCCCGCGTTCCCATCATGGTCGATAGCTCCAAGTGGGAGGTTCTCCTCGAAGGGCTAAAGCATATCCAGGGCAAGGCCGTCGTGAACTCGATCAGCCTCAAAGAAGGCGAAGAAGAGTTCCTCGACAAGGCGCGCCAGCTCCGCCGTTTTGGCGCCGCGGCCGTCGTGATGGCCTTCGACGAAGACGGGCAGGCCGATACCCTCGAGCGACGTGTTCAGATCTGTAGCCGAGCCTACAAGCTGCTCACGGAAGAAGCCGGTTGGGACCCGAGCGATATTATCTTCGACCCGAACGTCTTTGCCGTCGCGACCGGTATCGAAGAGCACGACCGCTACGGGCTCGATTTCATCGAAGCCACACGTCAGATCAAAGCAGCATGCCCCGGCGCGAAGATCAGCGGCGGCGTGTCGAACCTAAGCTTCTCTTTCCGCGGCAATAACGTTGTCCGTGAAGCGATGCATGCCGCCTTCCTCTACCGCGCGATCGATGCCGGCATGGACATGGGCATCGTCAACGCGGGACAGCTCGCCGTGTACGAAGAGATCCCGGAAGCGCTGCTCGAGCATGTTGAGGACGTACTTCTCTGCCGGCGCGAAGACGCGACTGAGCGCCTTGTCGCGTTTGCCGAGACGGTCAAAGGCAAAGGCAAAAAGCGCGTCGAAGATCTCAGCTGGCGGGAAGCCTCCGTCGAAGATCGAATCGCGCATGCGCTCGTCCGCGGCGTTGTCGACTTCATCGTCGAAGATACAGAAGAGGCGCGCCAGAAGCTTGGCCGCCCGCTGAATGTGATCGACGGTCCGCTCATGGACGGCATGGCGATCGTTGGCGACCTCTTCGGCGCCGGAAAGATGTTCCTTCCCCAGGTCGTCAAGAGCGCGCGCGTGATGAAGAAAGCCGTCGCCCATCTCGAGCCGTTTATGGACGCGGAGAAGGACGAGAGCGCGGCCAGCCAAGGCAAAGTCTTGCTCGCGACGGTCAAAGGCGACGTGCACGATATCGGGAAAAACATCGTCGGCGTCGTGCTCGGCTGCAACGGCTATGAGGTCATCGACCTCGGTGTCATGGTCCCGCAGGAAAAGATCCTCCGGCGCGCTCAAGAAGAGAAGGTCGACGCCATTGGTCTTTCGGGGCTGATCACGCCATCTCTCGACGAGATGGTCAGCGTCGCCAATGAGATGCAGCGCCGCGGGATGAAGATGCCGCTCCTTATTGGTGGAGCGACGACGAGCCGGCAGCATACGGCCGTGAAAGTCGCCCCCGAATACGAAGGCGCCACGGTGCATGTCCTCGATGCCTCGCGCGTTGTAAACGTCATGAATGCGCTCCTCGACGAGGAACGCGTCGGCCCCTACATCGAGGCGGAACGTGAAAAACAGGACCGTCTGCGGCGTCTCTTCGAAACGCAGCAAACCCGCGAAATGCTGCCACTCTCGATTGCACAAGAGAGCGGTCTCGAGACCGAATGGGAGCGTGTGAAGTTCCACGCCCCGGAAGGCCTCGGCGACAAAGGCTGGACTCGCGAAATCGTCGAGGATGTCACGATCGAGACGCTCCGCCCCTTTATCGATTGGACGATGTTTTTCTCCGCCTGGGAGCTTCGCGGAAAGTTCCCGAAGATCCTCGAACACCCGAAAGTCGGCGAAGCGGCCCGGGAGCTTTATCGGGACGGTCTGGCAATGCTCGATCGCTTGCAGAACGAATCGCTTATTAGCCCGCGTGGCGTGATCGCCTTCTGGCCTGCCAATCGCGAGGGCGACGATATCGTTCTCTTTAAGGATGATTCTCGCAGGGAAGAACGCGCACGTTTCCACACGCTCCGGCAGCAGCAGGTCAAGCGCGGCGATAGCCCCTACTACGCTCTCTCCGATTTTGTCGCGCCGCGTGGCTACGCAGATCATATCGGCGGTTTCTGCGTCACCGCAGGTACGGAGACCGCCGGCATCGTGGAGGCCTACAAAGCCGAAGGCGATGATTACAACGCGATTCTCGTCGAGGCACTCGCGGATCGACTCGCGGAAGCCTTTGCGGAATACCTCCACCTTCGGGCGCGAAAGCGGTGGTACGCGAAAGACGAGAGCCTCGATAGCGAAGAACTCATTCGCGAGCGGTATCGCGGCATTCGGCCGGCATTCGGTTACCCCGCATGTCCCGAGCATAGCGAGAAGGGCACGCTCTTCTCGCTCTTGGGCGCCGAGGAGATCGGCGTGGAGCTCACCGAGAGCTTTGCGATGAGCCCTTCGGCGAGCGTAAGCGGCATCTACCTTGGACACCCCGAGGCGCGTTACTTCGCGGTGGGCAAGCTCGATGAGGACCAGGTCCTCGACTACGCGGAGCGTAAGGGCTGGAGCCGCGAAGAAGCCGAACGCTGGCTCGGACCGAACTTGAACTACACTCCGAAGCGGTCGTCATGAATCAAGCGCTCGCCGCCACCTATATCGCCACGCTGATCGTCATTGGTCTTGGCAGCGTCGCGTTCGGAATCTTCTACGCGAAGAAGCACACCCTTCCACTTCGGACGCTCTGGCTCGGGTTCTTCACGTATATCATCGCGGAGGTTCTTCGGATCGGTGCCCAGACCGGGCTCAAGTACGCCTTCGCCCAGGAATGGCTGGAACAACCCGCACGTGACAACGTCACAACCTTCGCGGTGGTCGTCGGCGCATGGGTCGCGGCGCTCGCCCAAGAGCCGGTTCGCCATCGCGCACTCACGGATTATATCCCGCCCGAAGAGCGAACCATCTCGAGCGGTATCCTGCAGGGTCTCGGGCACGGCGGAATGCAGCTTCTCTTCTTCGCCTTGCTGGCAGGTGGCCTGGTGAAGCTCGCGTTCGACGGCTACGGCCTCAGCTCCGAAGAGCTTGTTTCCCAGCTTGGCATCGCTCCTTCGGATTCCAACGCGATCGCGATCAAGATCGACGTTTGGTGGAATCAGCCCTGGTGGAGCCCCCTACTCGAGCTTTTGCAGCAATTTTGTATGCTCGTGCTCCATGTCGGCCTCTCCGCATGGATGATGTCTCGAATCATCCACGGAAAGCACTGGGTCGCAACGATCGTCGCTGCCATCGTCCTTCATGCGATCGCCGAGGCCCCCGTAGTTTATGTTGCGGAGAGCGCTTTGGACCAGTCGACCAATATCGGCTTACACCTCGTCCCCTTGGCGATCGGCGCGGCTCTTCTGTGGGTAGGGCGGAGGGCCAAGGCGGCGCCCGTTCGCGCGACCGGCGAAGAAGAATAGCACGCGACACATAAGCGGCCGCCTCGGGCTAGTGCGGGCATCAGATCGATGGAAGAGGGCCCTTCTAGCGATTTGAACCACGCACTAGGTTCTCTAGCGGGATGCACAAGCCGCCGCAGGAACCATTCCGCTCGCGATGGCCCGGATCGGATGTCCGTTCACCGCTGCAGCGCCGGAGGGCTGCTCCCACGATAAGCCATCATTGCTTCGATAGAGCCGCGCGCCTTCGTAGTACTGCGCCCAGATGCTTGTCACCCCGAGGAGTGTGCCATCCGCGCTGCGCGCCACGTGTTGAAACTGCACGCCCGGAGTCTCAAGCGGCTCGCCTGCCCAAAGCGTGCCATCCGCGGAACGAACACGCTGGTTATCGGCGGTCCAACCGACAAACGCTTCCCCGTCCCAAACGAGGTTCGACGCGAGGTCCACCCCAAAGGAGAAGGGCATCCAGGTTTCGCCGCGGTCATTGGAACGACAGCCACGGTCGTCGCGCGAGCTGTAGATCAGCACCGTCTCGCCGCCGCCGATCCCGCGAGAAATGCTTCCCGCATCGCAGCTTCCTGAATCGCGATGAAAGTTCTCTCCATCACCTGTCACGACGATCTCAAAATCGTCGGCAACGATCCCATAGAGTGGGCCGCTCTCGAGGTCTGCGAAGAAGGCATGACGAACAGGCCGATAGTGAAAAGGTTCCAAACATCGAAAGCTCAAGTCCCCGCTCGCGACACATGCTTCGCGGCTACCACTGATCCACATGCCGGCGCCGTAATCGATGCCGTTAAAGGTGCCCGCTTGTACGCGAGTGTGTTCACCGCTTAAGGGGTCGAACTCAAAGAGCCCGTGTTCCCCGGCCGGGTCTTCTCCCCATCCGAGCGTAAAGAGCACCTTCCCCTCGCCAAAGGCAACCCCGTTGTTGCTCTCGACGTGATGGTCGCACTCAGGTCCGGAGCCTCCCAGCATGTCCCAGCAGCGCGCGTCGTCATCGCTCGAGCGATTCCACACCCAGGTCTCGCCACCGTCGCAGGTCAACATGACGCGCGCGAGATGGCCGGTGAGCGCGAAGGCCGATCGCATCTCCGGTCCCGCGTCCGGCTCGCCATCTGGCGCAACGTCGATCGCGCCGTCGGAAGCGTCGGTAGAGACGTCTGATGCGACATCTGTGGACACATCGAACGAAGTATCCTCCGCGGCATCGAGCGCGCCATCCGTCGCAGCGTCGAGCGCGCCATCGTCATCTCCGCAGGCTCCGAGGAGAATCAGGGAGGCTGCAAGGAAGCGGTGGGCGTTCATTTCTCAGCCCCCGCACATCGCGTTGTACTGCGGATCCCGCGCGCGATAGCCGGGATCGACGCATTCGCACCACGAGGCAAGCCCACACGCATCCCGGCTGCGATGACACGGCGGACATTCCGTGCAGTGCGCAGCGCTTGAGGGGTCGTAGCCAACAGGACAAAGCGCAACGCCGCGCTCTGCATCCCAAATGGTGGGGTCTCCGCTCTCGCGGAAGACCATGGTGCAAGAGGCTGCGTGGTTAAGCCCCGCCACGGCTTCGGCGCTTCGGAGCTGAGGCGGCAGGCAATCGCAGGAACAGCGGATCCGGCACATGCCATCGCCGGTGCATTCCATATTGTCGTTCGGTTCCACGCCGCAACCGCAGTTTCCTGGCAGGCGGCAATCCGTCGGAGCTCCATGGTCGCGTCGATGTGAGCCCGTGCAAGGCGTTCCGCATCCATCATCTTCACCGCAGAGCTTATCCGAACAATCGGGGACACATTCACCGCCGGTGTCCATTCCTGTGTCGGGCATCCCCGTGTCCGGCACGCCGCCATCCTCGCTCGCGGGCTCGACCCCGAGCTCACAAACTCCATAAACCGATTCGTCTGGGTCCGCGACGAACTCGATGCGGATCGAGGGGGCACGATGACCCATGATTCGGAATCGCCAACGGAAGGGAGCGGAGCCGGACTCGACATCTTCGAGGACAGAGGACCCGCCGCCGGAGACACGCATTTCGACATGAGTGAGTCCCTGCGTCGCGTGCACAAAGCGGGCGATCAGAGGCTCACCTTCGCGCGCGACCCGAGGCACCATCCAGTCGTCGTCGCAAGGCGGCAGTGCGGCATCAAAACCGGTATCGGCGGGCACATCCATTGCGGCGTCCATCATCGTATCGATTGCAGCGTCGCTCGGTTGCGTGTCCGCGGGAGCGTCCATCGGTTCGCTCCGATCGATCGCCACATCGGATGGAGCGTCGACGGACGAATCCGAGCCGCTATCGCCAGTGCTCAGCACACCGGGACCGCACCCCACCCAAAGGAGCATCACGAGAATAGCAGAGCGGCTGGCGCCGCCGACAAATCGAGTCCAATCGGTCACTGTTATAATAAAACATCTCGTCGGCACTCCGCGCAAGGGGACGCGTGTCTTCTCTCAAGAAGCCTCAGCGATACAGCGTACGATGCTTGTCTCAAACTGAAGCTCGGTCTCGATCGAGTACAACAAGCGACTCGACGTGGGCCGTCTGCGCGAAGAGATCGTACGCGCGAGCAAAGACGGTTCGGTACGCGCGCGCTTCGAGAAGCGCGAGGTCTCGTTTTAAGGTTCCCGTATCGCACGACACGTAGATGATCCGCCGCGGAAGCTTGCCTTCGAGAATTCGCAGAATCGATTCCTTTGCGCCCGCCCGAGGTGGGTCGAGCACAACCAGGTCAAACGTCCCTTTGGGGATCTCTGCTGCGTCCGAACAGAGAATCTTCGCCTGGAGGTTTCGCACGCGCAGGTTCTCGCGGAGGCATTCGACGCCGCGGTCATCGAGTTCGACCGCGGTCAGCGATTTGACGACCGAGGCCAGCTCGACACTAAGGGTACCGCTGCCCGCGAAGAGCTCGAGTGTCCTCCCCGCCCCCTCCGCATACTCGCGTACCTTCCGCGCGAGAGCGTCGAACTCGGCATGCGCCTGGCTAAACCCGCGCTCCGGCAACCGAAGAGGTTTGCCATCCGATGCGAGGATCCGCTCTTCTGTCTCACCAAATCGAGCTCGAACGCCTCGAGCTTCGAGGACCAGCCCCGCGATCGGAGAATCGGAGACGAGGTCCTCACAGAGAGCGAAGACTTCCGGCGGCTGCACCTCCTGACAGTCCAGCCACGCAACGGCCCGCTGATCCCGTCTCGCGAGCGAGATCTCTCCCTCCCCTTTTAGCGCCGGGTAGAGTCGTTCGCGCAACAGTTCATAAGCGGCACCCAGCGGCTCATCGAGAACGGCGCAGTCAGGAATATCGACGACGCGATGCGTTTTCGGTCGCCGGTAACCGAATGCATCGCGTGAAAAGAGAAGGCGGGCCCGGCGCCGGTAACCAAGCGCCGCGCCGGAATGGATCTCGATTGCGGAAGGCTCAGCATTTTTCCACGGCGGGAGCGCGTCTGCGAGAAAGCTCTTCTTTGCGTCCTGCTGCGCCTCTTCGTGAAGCTCCATCCAGGGGCAACCGCCACATCGGCTGGCATGCGCGCATGGGGCCTCTCGACGCAGAGGGCTCTCGCTGAGCCGCTCAAGCACCTCACCACGCCGGGTGCGTTTCGAGCCTTCATAGCTTCGAAGCCGAACGCGCTCCCCCGGGTAAACGCCGGTCACGAAAACGAGTCCAGCATCGGTTTCGACAAGTGCGGCGCCGCCGCGCGCCATGTCCCGGACCACGCCCTCGTGCTCGCGGATATCTTTCTTGGGAACCTCTCGACGCGCTTTGTGTTTCGCGGCGTGTTTCGTTTTCCCTTTTCGACCCGGTCCGCGCGTCATGGACCTGGGACGACGCTCTCACGCTCCTTCGGAACCAATCCGAGCTCTTCGAGCGAGCGGCGAAGTCGAGACTCCGGATTTCGGAGCCGGCGGAGGGTTCGCGTGTATCCGTCTTCGAGGATTACCCGACGCGCAGCAAAGTTCATCGGAGAATGCATAAACATTTCCACCTCGTCCCGTTCCGGCTCGACAAGGTGAATCGCGACCTCTGGATTGGCCGCTTGGAGATTTTCAATCCCGGCGACGAGGCGCGCCTCGCTCGCCAGGCGCCAGCTCTGCGAATGCACCCAGAGCAGCCCCTTGTCTCGGACCCGAGTCATCGTGCCGTGCCCGGTAGGAATCGTCCGTTCCCCTGGGTCGCTCTTCACAGGGACCATGGGGTTGATGATCAAGATCATCTCGCATCCCTCCGCGAGAGCGAGGTCTGCGTGCGCGGCTTCTCCGATCGGAGAAGCCATGAGATCGCGACCATCAATCCGCACAGGCGCGAAAAGGATCGGAACAGCGTTCGCGGCGGCAATCGCTCGAGGAAGGGGCGCTCGCTCAGCCCCCTCGCCCGAACCGAAGACCACGCGCTGTCCGCCGTCGAGGTCGCTGGCGACAAGAAAAAGCGTCCGCGCGTAATCATCGAAGCTGCGAGGCAATCCCCGCCGCTGCATGAACTCGCGAAAAAAATCTTCGAACGAGTCCATGGAGAAGAGACCGGCCGGAAGCGAGTCGACAAAGCGCTCCAGCTCAGTCCAAACGTCGACCTCCAAGGGTCGAGACGTGACAGACCCAAGCATTCTTCGAGCCGCTCCCACTGCCGAACGAAAAACGCGCTGCATCTCCTTAAGGTCGAGGCGAAGGAGATGCTGCCTCTGTAGCGGAAAGAAATCGTCGGTGGGGCTTAGGAGCGCACGATAGAGACGTTGTGCTGGGATGCCGCCGGCGAGCGCTGTCGCGACGCAGCTCCCCGCAGAAGAGCCCACAAAGACATCAAAATCGCACGCTTGAAAATCGTGAAAGGCGTCTTCGATCGCCGCCAATGCGCCAACCTCGTACATCGCCCCGGTGATGCCGCCGCCGGCAAGACAAAGACCCGCCTTCTTCTTCACGCGTTACCTTGCTATCCGTGACGACGAGCGATGAACTCGTTCGTGAACTCAGCGCTTTGGTCGTAGCTCTTATTGATCTCGGCTTTGACGAAGCGTTCGAAAATACCGCCTACACCAAAAATAGAGCAGTCGATATCAAAGTCGACTTCCCGCCAGGAGCCACCCTCACGAGGTGTCATGATGAGCTGACCGGAGATCTGAATCTTCTTTTCGAAGGTGCCGGGCTTCACTCGGAAGCGGTAGACCCAAGGGTCGCTCGAGCGGTCGAGCTGCCCATGCTCCTCAAAGGAGACGCTATTGCCGAAAACCTTGATCAAGGCCTTGGGGGCCGTCTCCACAACGGGCGTCACGTGCGTCATCCGCTTACCGCTGGGCTTATCGTCCTCGAGCGTTCGGAAACCGTAGTTAAAGATCTCCGAGTACATCACCTGGTTAAAGCCGCCAAAGTGAACCCACTCCCAAAACTGCTCTGGAGTGCAGTTGATGGGATGCTTCATCTGGAGCTTGGTCGTCATCCGGTAAAGCGAACCGTCACGACGGTGATATTGTCTTCGCCGCCGTGGTCATTGGCAGCTCGCACCAGGCGCTCTGCGGCCATTTCCATGTCGCCGCCCGCCTCCATGACGAGATCGAGAATCATGTCGTCGACGATCATGCCGTTGAGTCCATCGGAGCAGAGCAGGTAGACATCGCCAGGTTCAGGTTCGTCCGGAGTCATCTCCACCGCGATCGAGTTCTGAATGCCAAGCGCGCGGGTAATCACGTTCTTCGGCAGCTCTTCGCGCTGCTCCTCCGTCATATCCGGCTCGACCAACAACCAATCGTTTAGGAGAGAATGGTCGCGCGTAAGCTGCGTGATCTCGCCGTTCCGAATTCGATACGCGCGGCTATCGCCGACATGAGCGATGTACACTCGGTGCCGGTCTTTTGAGAAAAGGAGTCCGACAACCGTCGTGCCCATGCCGTGCACTTCGCGGTGGCGGACCGACGCTTCGAAGATCTTTCGATTCGCGAGCTTAATACCGGTAACGAGGCGGTTTTCGTCGACGGAGAGATGAGGGTCGAAACTGAAGGGCCACGTGGAGTCTTCCGCTTCGGTCGACTTAAAGAAGTTCGCGATCGTGTGCGTTGCCATCTTACTGGCAACGTCTCCCGCGCGATGCCCACCCATGCCATCGGCCACGATGAAGAGCCGATGCTCTGGAAGGATCGTGAAACTATCCTCGTTGTGCTCGCGCTGGAGCCCGACGTCGCTTAGACCTGCCGCGATGAAGTTCATGTACGTTTCGTTCCCCAGCAACGCCGGACGCATTCACGAGTCGACGAAAAAACTGGGATGAGATGTCATAGCCTATCACGGAGCCTCGCGCGGAAAAAAATGAAGTGGTGCAGTTTGGTCAGGTCGTTTTTCTCAATATTTTCAGAGATTTGCTCTGAAAAAGAACACAATATTCGTACTTTTGCGATGCTCATCGCGCTCTCTGCGCTCTTCTCTGCCTGTGGGATGGGTGGCACCCCCGACCCGCGGAGTGTTGACGGTGCGCTCGCGTACCTGGCGGTCGCGATGGAAAGAGACGAGCCCGGGATGCTCTATCGTGCTCTCGATGTCCGGTCGCGGCATGCGATGATCTCGATCGTAGAGGATCGCAGAGCGGCGGCGGCGGCCATTCGGGAGCACTATCCGCCAGCGGAGCGAGAGACAGCGCTGCGAGCCCTCGGGGACGCCGCGAATGTCGAATCGGCGGAGGCTCTCTTTTTGGAACGTTGCGATGCCGGTTGTCGTCGAGAGCTCGCGGGGCGACTCGGCGCCGCGGTCGAGCAAGACGAAAACGGAAACGAACTACGCGTCACCACTACGCGCGGGGAGATTCGCTTCTATCGCGAGAATCGCTCGGATTGGTGGGGCTTTGTTTGGCGACAAGAAGAACTCGACCGGGAGCGAGACCGCGCCGCGCAGGAGCGACGCTCCATCGAAAGGAACGCCGCGGTGCACCAACAGCGGAGCAGGCTTCAGGAGGGCCCCGCAGAGTAGGCACGACTCCCATCCTGAGTCGCTTCGCGGAGTCGGAACGCTTTAGCGTAAGCCAGGCGCAGAGAAGACTTCGATCGAGGTGTCGCCATCCGATCCGGCCGCAGGATAGATCGCCCTAACTCCTTCACATGTGACCGTGATCATATTGTCCCGTTCCACGGCAGGGGAGCAGCCAGGTAGTAGGCGAACGAGATTCTCCACCGGCTGACCAGCGGAATAGGCGCCCTGTCCGACCTGGATTCGCACGAGGTCGCGTAGGTTTGCTCGGATCGAGTCTTCGCCGTGGACGAATTGTGGAGCACTCGACGCGCGCTCTTCTCGGGAAAGCGCAAGCGTGAGCCCCGCAATACTCTCTCCCGGAACCACCGGCACGGCCAGTGTCGTTTCTGTCGAATGCACGTGCTCAACGACCGACTCGATCGTGTAGACGATGGGCCTATCTAGGGAATCCGGGGCATTGAGCTGCATTTGATACATCCCCGTTGCATCTTCCGGAAACCCTTGAATACAACCAGTGACGACCCGTTGCGCAGCGCCTGGCGCAGAGATGAAACTGTGATGGCATGATTCGCCCGTCGCGGTGTAGTTGGGGGTCCCCAAGACCCACACCGGACGACGTACGAAGTCTTGAATCCTGAATACGCGTGGCATGCGATTCCTGGCTTCCCCACTCGTATCGTCAGGCGATTCCGACTGTTCAGGGCCAGCGGCGATCTCGGTGCTCCCTTCATCTCCGGACGCGGAGGAAGCCTGGGTCGTATTGGTAAGCTCTCTCGTCGAATTGAGGGCCATTCCTCCACCACAAGCAAAGGAGGTTAGTAGAAGCATCGATACGTGTCGGATCATTGGGTTCTCCTTGGAAAATCAAGAGTTGCGTCGCTCTGCTCGAAATGAACCAGCGCGCGTCAGCTGTTGTAAACGCGCGCACAAAGGCTCATTAGGTAGGAACCACGATTTACCGCTGAATCATTTTCACTATTGAACTCACGATGCCTGAATGGCTCGCCCAATTACTTTGGTGGCTTGAACCGCGCGGGCCTGGGTCGTGTGGCGAAGTAGGCCGCCCGGACTCTTTTCGGAAGGGCGTGGCTCAGCTGCCTTCTTGAATCGTGACGATCGCGCCGCTCTCGACGCGCCACACCGAGACGGCTCCACTCGTCAGTTCTTCCGTTTCGGGAGAGTAATCGAGGGGGCCAGACGCTCCGCTAAGATCGATCGACGCACCGTCCTGGAACGCCTCGACGACCTCCGGCCAATTCGAGGGCTGGATTGAGATATTCGCGCCGCTGCTGATCCGCCGTAGCCCGCGAGCGAGGCTGCGTGGTCCGAGATCGGGCTCGTTATATTGCGCCCAAGCCGTAGCGTAGAGAGCGAGCCAGCTCGCATCGTATGCCTGCGCAAGGAAAGAGACGTCGGTGGGGTCGGTATCCGCAAATTCCTGACGGAAGCGAGTCGCGTAGATCGTAAAGACGGGCGTGTCGGTATCGGTCGGCCGCGTTCCCCGGAGGCGGTCCCCGATTCCGGCTGCCTCGACGGCGGTCGCGAAAGTTCGCGTCGCGGCTCCATCGGCGAAGAAGAAACGTTTCATGTCGAAGTTCGAATCACGCGCAACAACGTTCACGAAACTTACGAGTTCATCTTCTTCGGAAGAGATCACCAAAATCTCTTCCACTTCCGAGCCCCCAAATTCGGCGATGCGCTCGGAGAGCTGCGCGGCACTTCGATAAATGAGCACCTCTGGTTCAAGCATCCCCTGAAGTTCGTCAACGACGTTCATCGACAGACCTTCTCCGTAGGGGCCGGACTGAGCCAAAATTCCTAGGTTCGAGACGCCCCGACGCAGAACATCTGCCGCGATCACCGCGCCTTGTTGGGGATCGGTCGGCGCGGTTCGCCAAAGGGTTCCAGGCGATTCGTCGGATGGCGCGGGTTCGAGGTCTGTCAGCGCGCCACTGGTCGCAGAAGGGGAGATCAAGAGCACGGTCTGACCGATTTCTTCGTACACCCCGGCGACGGTCGCGGAGGACATCGGTCCGACGATGGCACTTACCCCGTAGACATCCCGAAGGTAGGTCGCGAGCTCGGAGGCTTCGCCGATATCATCGTCGTTTTGTCCGTAGTCGCAGGAAATCATCGCAAACGACTTGCCTTCGAGGCCGCCCGCATCGCTTGCATCCTTGACCGCGAGGAGGAGCGCGCGCGCTCGTGCCAGATGACTCTCACGCCCAAGCGCTCCAAGATTTCCGATGATGATGCGGTTGCTGAAGTCTCCGTCTTCAGGCCAGATCACCGAACAGCGAGAGTCGAGCGTCGCCGGTTCGCAGAAGCCACTCGCCAAGCAAACGTTTCCCGGGCCGAGCGCGTCGCGACAATCTGCGCTCGTCTGGCACGCCTCGACATCGAAACGTGTGAACGTGCAGCTAAGCAACAAGAGGGGCGCAAAAGCAAAAGCGTTGAAGCGCATCAGAAATGTCCTCCGACCTGCAACGCGGCGCCGCCGGGCAAGACCCCAATCCCAGCCTCGACGGCAGGCTCATCTTCGTCGTCGCCGCCACTCGTCGCGATGAGGATAACGCCGACAGTCGCTAACACGCCCGTGAGGACAAAAAGCCCATCCGCCGAAACCGAGGCGGCGAGGTCGCGACGTTCAAGGGCTTCCGCAGACGCGGGACAGATCCCCTCATTGCACGCCTCTTCGAGGTCCGAGCGCGCGCCGTTGGCGATCAGCGCAGCAACGATTCCGCCAGCCAACGTTGCGCCCGCGCCAGCGAGCAAGAGTGGTCCGGCAAGGCTCCCGCCCTCGTCTTCGCGATCTCCTGCGAGCAGTCGCGCCTCTTCTTGACGCCTTCGCTCTTCTTCTAGGGCCGCTTCTTGCGCGAGTCGCTCACGCTCGGCCTCCGCCTCTTCGCGCTCGATGCGGACTTCTAGGCTACGAATGCGGCTCTCGACATCACTTCGCTGTTCTTCGGTCGCGTGGGGAAGATACTCTTGAAGGTTCGTTCGAGCTTCCTGAAGACGTCCGGCCCGCTCGAGCGCATTCGCCACATTGAAGAGAAGCGCGGGTCGGTGAGAGAGTTCGTAAGCTTCCTGGAAAGCGTCGTATGCGCCTTCGTACTGGCCGCGTGAATACAATCGATCACCGAGCTGATAGAGCTCCCGCGCTCGCGCGTCATCCTCAGGAGAGACTGCCTGCGCAGCCACCCAGCTGGGCGATGAAAAGACACACGAACCTGCGAACAAGACCAGAAGCCGGGCCGTCGCGCGGTAGCCGCGAAGCCGTCGAAACCAATTCATATCGGGATCTCTATCACATATTCCACGGGTCGAGGTTATCCGAACGCGAACCACCTCGCATCGGACTTGCCGTCTCCATCGGGGTCGGCGGAGGTGGCTCTTCGACAACCGGCTGACGACGCATGCCAGGGCGACGGCGCATTGCCCCGGATACCGTCTCAGCACGCTGCAAGGTCACGCTGAGCTCACCTTCTCGGCCCACCAGCGCAATCTCGCGAGTATCGTATCCCTCGAGCGAGATCTCCGCGGCCCATCGTTCGCCTTGGGGAACATCCACAACCGTCGGTGTGTCCCCGTAGTCCATCCCGTCGACGGTGACGCGAGCGCCTGCGGGCTCACTCCGAATGCTAACTGCACAACAATCGCCGGCAGCTTCCGGTTGTGGAGCCGCGACCGGAGCTTCGGGTTCTTCATTGCCTGCGGACTCATTGACGGTGACCTCGGGCTCTGGCTCTGCCTCCACCTCGCCCGTCTGCGACGCGACAATGACTCCGACGAGACCGAACGCCAGCACGATCCCAAGAACAGCGGCGAGCTTTAACCAACCCGCCTTCGCTGCGCCGGACGCCTCGGAGGCGTCCGCCGGACGCATCGATTTTGGGCTCCCGGCGATGGTCGGCGAACTCGGGCTCGCTGTGCTCGGTACGGGAATCGGAGCCCGAGGCACCGGCCCCGATTGACCGGAGAGGCTCGGGGAACTCGAGCTTGCAGAGGGCAACGAAGATGCTCCGACGCCGGTCTCCTCGGGACAGCGGACGAGCGCGTCGACAAGCGCAGACATGCTCTCGAAACGTTCTTCTGGCGCCTTCCGAAGGCAGCGCATGATGACATCCTGCAGCTGATCGCTCGCAGAGGTAACAACCACGGAATCAATCCGCGGCGGTTCAACGTTCACATGCGACGCCATCAGCACAAACTTCGACTCGGATTCGAAGGGCGGTCTTCCGGCGAGCAGATGGTAGAGCACCGCCCCGAGAGAGTAGATATCTGCGGCGGGAGTCACCGCGGTCGAGGCGATTTGCTCCGGCGCGATATAACGGGGCGTACCGAGAACGGCGCCACTCTCCGTAAGATCGGAGTCGTGCCCTTTGACGAGGCCGAAATCCAGAACGGTCACGTAGTCGTCGTCGGCGCCGCGCGATGTGAGCATGATATTTCCGGGCTTCACGTCACGATGCACCATTCCGTGGGAATGTGCTTCGGCCAAGGAGCCGCAGATTTGCAACGCGATGTGGACAACGCGGGCCGGGTCGAGTGGAGCGAAGGCGCGAATCTCCTGACTCAGCGTTCGCCCCTCAAGGAGCTCCATCGCGATGTAGAAGATTCCCTCTTCGGCCTTCCCATAGTCGTAGACCACAACCGAGTGCGGGTGAGTCAGCTTCGCGCACGCCGCCGCTTCGAGGAAGAACCGTTTTTCAAAGTCCGCGGCCGCGTCGCCCGAGGCGAGGTTGCTATCGAGCACCTTCAGCGCAACAGCGCGACCGAGCGGACGCTGAATGGCGCGATACACTCGACCCATACCACCACGCGCGAGCATCTCGACGACTTCGTATTTGCCATCGAGCACATGTCCAAGGAGCGGATCTCGCGTGAGTGATGAGGGACTCGGCACGGCTGCGATCAGCACTATACCCCCGAATGGGGGACGAACGTAACGTTTTTGCCTTAATTCACCATAACCGGGATCCATCACCAGGATTCGCGCCCTCGCACAATCCTTCGCAATCGCAAGGAAAGTTCTCTTCGCTCACATCCGGCCTGCATTCTCGCTCAGACAACTTCCCTTACGTTTGCGAAATCTTGCACGACCATCACGAGGCTCCGGATGAAGAAGACTGCTTATCTCTGGCGAAGCTTCAAACGCCCAAAAACAACTTCGCGATTTTTTTCCGTGCGCACCCCAATTATCCAGCGGCTTCACAGATGGGAACGTTTGGATGCGAGCAGGGTGGTGAAAAAGGGCCGATGTTGGTTCGTTGGATTCTTCGTGCCCAGATGCATCCGATTTTCGGAACGTGACGGGAACTGGGTGGCGCTGGATGGCGTTTGAGTGGGTGAAAATACCGCGAAGCGGTTTCGGACGTTTTTCACCAGCCTGCCAGACGCAAAAACGCGCTGGTTCCAAGGAACCAACGCGTTGAATGGTTGCTCGCTGGTGGTTTAAGCGTTGGCCTTCTTGGCCTTCTTCGCCGCCTGGCGAATCGTGACGACGCCGCCGCGCGGTCCGGGGACGCTGCCCTTCACCATCACGATGCCTTCTTCGTCCATGACCTTGACGACCTTCAAGCTCATCACGGTGACGCGCTTGTTGCCGTGCTGGCCGGCCATCTTCTTGCCCTTGAAAACACGACCGGGCGTCATGTTCATACCGATGGAGCCGCCGTGACGCTGGTACTCGTGCGCACCGTGCGTGGCCTTGTAGCCGGCAAAGTTGTGGCGCTTCATGACACCGGTGAAGCCGCGACCCTTCGAGGTGGCGCAGACGTCAACGAAACCGCCTTCTTCGAAGATCTCGCTCGCCTTCAGCTGCTGACCGACTTCGTACCCGTCGACCTTCTCGGCCGGGAGGCGGAACTCACGAACAACTTCCGGGACGCCCGCTTCAACGTGGGAGAACTGACCGGCGACGGGACGCGTCGTGGTCTTCTTCACACCGAATCCAAGCTGGATCGCGGAGTAGCCGTGCTTCGCGACGGTGCGCTTGCCGACGACGGTGCAGGGGCCCGCTTCGACCACGGTGACGCGACGAATCTCGCCGTCGTCCGTGAAAACCTGGGTGTTGCCGACTTTTTTGCCGATGAGTCCGAGTGACGTGTTCACTGGGGTACTTCCTGTGTTCGAAGACTTCGAAGTAAAATAAGAACTTCTTAGTGTTTTTTTGGTCCTAATGACCGCGCCATCTGGCTCTCCCAGATCGACGAAAGGGTGCGTAGGGTATTGAGGATTGGGCCGCGGTCAAGCCGATTCTTCGATTCCAAAGATTCGGCATGCGTTCGCGTACGTCTGGGCGCGCAATTCTTCAGGATCTTCGCCGCGCAGCTTTGCGACGAAATCCGCGGTGTGCGCGACAAACGCGGGTTCGTTCCGTTTTCCGCGAAGCGGCATCGGGGCAAGATAGGGCGCGTCGGTCTCGACAAGAATGGAATCCGCCGGCTGCTTTCGCGCCGCCTCCTGAATCGATTCGGATTTCTTAAACGTCACGATTCCAGAAAAACTCGCCACAAAGCCGAGATCCAGAGCCGCCTTTGCGAACTCGGGGTCCTCGGAGAAGCAGTGGATAATCCCGCCAACGTCGCGCGCGTTTTCCTCGCGAAGAATTTCGAGGGTATCTGCCGCCGCATCTCGGGTGTGCACAATGATCGGCTTCTTGACGTCGCGCGCGAGCGCGATCTGGCGCCGGAAGACTTCCTTCTGCTGCTCGCGTGGGCTGTTGTCGTAATAAAAATCGAGCCCCATCTCGCCGATGGCCACGCAGAGCGGGTGCTCCGCAATCTCCTCGATGCGCGCGTAGATCGCTTCGCCATCTTCCTCGGTGAGCGTCTCGGCGTCATGCGGGTGAAAACCGATCGTGGTGCAAATCCAGTCCGCATTGGCTTCGGCAATCTTCAGCGCCGAATCCACCGAATCGAGATATCGCGCGCAGCCGATGGTCGCGATGCGCTTCACGCCCGCTTCTTTCGCGCGCCCGAGCAACTCGTCGAGGTCGTCGTCTTTGAACTTGCGATGGTCGAGGTGGCAGTGGGTATCGAAAAGCATGATGTCTATTTTTCCAGGCGGGCGTTTAGACCGCGTATCCCTTTTGCTTGAGTCGCTCGAGCGCGGATGCCGCGCCAGGTTCCACCTCGGCGATAGAAGCAAGCGTCTCCGCGAGCAATCGCGGGTCCGCCCCTCGCAAACGTTCACACAAACGGGCCAGCGCAGGCAGGAGCGCGACTCGCTGATACTCACCTGCCGCAGCGATCGCATAATCGCGACCATCGGCACGCCACGCTTTTAGCGCAGCGTTCAACGGTTCATCGCCTCGGGCGTCCCCAAGCTGCACCAGCGCCCGGCCACATGCCGCGCGAACGAGCAGAGAACCGAAGAACTTCGAGCCGCGATCGTAGAGCGCAGCTTTGCCGCGATCGCTCGCGACGCGTCCGAGAGCCTCCGCGGCTTCGATCGCCAAGAGTGGATGCGAGAGCCCGCGAATCAGGCGAACTTCGCCTGCGTTATTTCCGAAGTAGGAGAGCGCAATCGCGGCGGCATTTGCGACCTCTTCATTTCCATCGGTCAGAGCTTTCTTGAGCCCCGTGACAATCGCATCTTTTTCGCCAGCCGTCTCGTGGTGCGCGAGTGCGAGACCATCGGCCGCAGCCGCTCGGACCCGGCCATCTTCATCCCGAAGCAATTTGAGCAGCGCTTTCGCGTCGACGCTTTCTTCCTGGCGCCAGAGATCGGCCGCTTGAAAACGAAGCACAAAATCGTCGCTCGCAGCGAGCTCTGAGAGCACGTCCGGACGCTTGCCTTCCGAGAGAGCGTAGAGCGCCCGCGCGGCCGATTGACGGACCTCCGCGTGCTCGTCGCTCAGTCCCTCCCGAACGAACGCCGGCACCCCGACCAGCGCCAAGCCTTCAAATGCCGCAGCTCGAATGGGACCGAGGCGATCTTTGGCGAGGGCTTCTAATCCGGCCCGCGCTTCTTCCTCGCGCCCTTCGGGTACCGCCGCGAGACCGTGCGCAGCGCGCAGACGAAAGTTCTCATCCTTGGAGGTGACATCCCGCAGCGCGGCGTCGAAGTTCGGAGTGAGCGGCCGAAAGAACACCCTATTCTTTGGCGAGCGGGCGTCCGAAATGCAAGGAGAGTTCAGAAGGTATTCGGCGGACGCGTGACCAGCTCACAGATCGCGATGAAGTCTTCCCGGTTAATAAGATTCACCTCGTCCAATCGCTCGGAGAGCGCCTGCAGCAGCGCTTGCAGATCCGCGCTTGCGATATGGTCATTGGGGCAGAGACGCACCGTGTCGCGCCCGGCGGTCTCCACGATGTACACCAAGTGCTCATCGTAAGAGCGATCGATCTCGCAACGTACCAGCGGGAAGTAGAGCTCTGTATCCCGCGCGCTCGGGAATGAGAGCGCTTCGCCTCGAATGACAATGCTACGCCTCGAAGCTGGGAAGTCCCGGAGGTATTTGTAAACGAGCCCGATGCCGCCAATCGCGAAGAGGGAGCCAAAACACACCCCGGCACCCTGGCCACCCGCGATCATGAAGCCGCCGACACAAACGAGAGGGACGAAACAGCCTGTCGGCACTATCCACGACGGGCGCAGCACGTACGCTCGGGGCTCCGGCTCCGCTTGCAGATCTGAACTCAAAACGTCTGGAACCTTTCAGAGAGTCGGAGAGAACGCACGAAAGAACGCCCTTTCTCCTTTGCCGAGCGGGCGCCCGTAGCGCAAGGAGAGTTCAGAAGGTATTCGGCGGACGCGTGACCAGCTCGCAGATCGCGACGAAGTCTTCCCGAGTAATGAATCGCTCCTCTTCGATGCGCCGTTCCATCCGCGTCAGGAGTTCCTTCAAACGTGACCGCGCCATGGTGGAGTTCGGCGTAATCGAAACTTGCTGGCGGCCGGCGGTTTCGATGACGAACTGAAACCCAGAATCTCCGGCGTAGCGCTCACATCCAACGAAGGGAAAGTAGAGCTCGACGCCCTCTGCCCCAGGCAACGATGCCGATATCTCCGAGACAACGATCCTTCGCTTTCGCGGGAGGTATTCCGACACGAAGCGGAAAGTGAGATACGCCCCGCAGAGCAGAGCCGGTCCCGCAAAGCAGAGAATGCCTTCCGCGAACCAGGCCAAAAACACAGAGGCCGCGATCAGGCCGAAGGTGACAAACGCCGGCAATGTCCACGACGAGCGCAGGACATACGTTCGGGTCGCTTCTTCTTTGGAAACATCTGAACTCAAAACGTCTGTGGCCTTTTCGAAAGCCGCGACTCGAGGATCCCTTTGACGGCATCGTAGTCGAGCGCCTCTCCGCTATCGAAGAACGCCTGCAGCTCCGCGAAGATTCCCCGTAGCGAGTGACAGGTCGAACTAGCGGAGACCTCCGCTTCTCCGACGGGTCCCGTCATGAGAATGGTCTTGCGGGTTCCAAAGCCTTCGACTTCGATGCTCTTGATCGGGAGGGAAATCGACGCGTTAACCTCCTTCGGAAACTCAAGCGCCTTTTCGGTAAGTCTCACCTCCCGCTCTCTCGGGAGCGATCGATAAAGCCCCATCATGGCGAAGTGAGCGCCGGAGATCGCGAGCGGGAGCGATGCGATTAGCAGCGCGGCACTCCAAGGCATTGCAAGGTCGCGCACATCCCAGAAGCCCCAACCCACCAACGGCAAAATGGCGAGACCTGAGAGGCAAATACGGTCGAGCGGCAGAGGGAGTAAAAACGTCTTCGCCTTCGCCGCTCTCTTCGGCATCTCCCCCTTCGTCGCGTCCCCTCCTCGCATTCCGACAACCTAAATTCCGCCCCGAGGAGGGCAAGAAAAATCGCGCTACTCTTCGGCCGGTCCGATCGACCAATGAAGGCTGCGGCTTCGAAGGAGCCCCAGGCTGACCTCGTACGCGAGGTCTACGGGCGGCAGCGTCTCGAGCTCGAGCCCATCAAACGCGCGCGCAGGATGGCGCGTGACGATCACCTCCGAAGCGAAAGGCAAAAGCGCGTCGTTCCACGCGCCCACTGGCAGCGGCCTGACATCCGTCACGCCAAGCGGATGCTCTGCTTCGAAGGGAATACGTTCGTCGCTGCCGGGCAGCTGGTACCAGCCACGCAGGCTCGCCACCGTCTGATCGCGCCCTGTGCCGTGCACGCTGAAGAGCTCGCAATAGCGCGCACGTAGCGCGATGGACTGCCCTCGAAGGTGCAGCTCCTCGCTAAGGAGCTCGTCGAAATCTTCGGGCTCACTCACCGAGATATCGTGGTCATACGCGCTCCCGTGGGCATAGGCGCGTCCTGGCAAGAGCGACGTGATGACGGTTCGGAGCCCTTGCGAGATCGCATCGTTCGCTTGCCCGTGCTCTTGCTCTTCCTCCAGCTCTTCCTCGAGCGTGTCTTCGCAAGGCACCAGCTCGACCGAAGTCGTCCGAAACCAAAACGACTCAAGCCCGACGACGTATCCAAGGTCCGTCGTGAAGACCCGCACGCCCTCTTCGAGGTGCGCGCCTTCCCAATCGGTTTCGACCCAGTATTCGATCTGATTTGGCGCAAGCTCCGGCAAGGGGAGCGCCGCGCAGCCCACGACAAACGCCGCGCTCAGCCAACCCGAACGTCGTCCGCGGCGCATAGTCGAAGGCATACGCAACGAATCGCTAGGGACGAGGCGGTCGCCCGCCACCTCCGCCAGCCTCGAGGTAGATATAGGTATTGTCCCGCGCGGTCTCGGAGGGAGCATCCCGGAAACAGCTGTTCACGTACGGGAACGTCGGCGTGCCGACGTAGACATAGCCATCCGCGGTCTCCACGCCGTTGCAGCGATCGAGGTAGACATACCCCGAGTCTTCGAGCGCATCGTCGTGGTCTCGGAACGCATGCGAGCACCAACTATAGTCCGGGGTCACGCAGCGATTGGATAGGGTTACCGAGTCGCCGTCCTCAACCAACAAGGGGTGACAGTGGAGGCGGCAGAGTCCGCCATCAGGGCAGCAATCGCCGGCGTCTTCGCACTCCATCAACTCCCGGCCGAAGTAGCTCGCGCTCACCGTCGCGGAGTCGACATTGGGAAGCTCACTCTCGTCATCGGACCAACGAGCGAGGCCCGCGTAGACATAGCCCGAACGAGCCCGTCGAAGATCCGTACACGAGCCATCGTCCGCACGCGCCATGCAAAGACAGGTGCCGCGCATCGGATGACCGTCATAGGACCAGCCGACGATATCCGACTCGCTCTCGCAATCCGCTTCATCGAGGTCTTCCACCACGAACGCGGTCGCACCCGTCGCATAACCGTTCGCCGGGGCGCCGTTTTCATCTTGCTCGAGGCAAACCTCGTTGATCCAGTGGTTGTGCGTGATCGCCGCCGGGTGCGTGCCGCAATAATCGACAAAAAGTGTATCCGGGTCGGCGTAAGACCAGAAGAGCGGAGAACCGTAGGGGTCGGGGCGCGCCTCTTCGCAGGGAGCGAAGGCGGGAACGCCCGTGATCAACCCGGCGGTCTGCCCATAGCAATGGATCTTCGTGTAGACATGCTCGCCATCCGTAATGTGGTGAAGGCCCGTATTCGCGGAACCATCCTCGGTCTCGTACCAGCAGTGCGAGAAGGGAGGCATCGTCGGTGTCTCGTGCGTAACCGCCATGTTCAGCGCGCTATCGCAGCCATTGATGCCCTCAAATGAATCCGCTGCGGTGCTCTGATCGATCGGCGCCGGCGAAAGCGGAATGCGATGCACGATCGGCGTGTCGGCCGTTTCAAAAATCGGGGCTGCCTGCGGCGAATAGTGCGGAAGCGCGTTCGAAGCGATGTAGGCGTAGTCGGCATCGCAAAGAACCTCGACGCACGGCGTCGCACCATCGCTCCCGTCGGCCGCGATGGTGCCAGCGACCACGATGCCCTCAAAGTTCATCAGCGACTCTTCGATCGCGAGTCCTTCTGGGCTCGTGCAGCGCTGAAGTGAATCGAGCGAGACATCCGGGTACATCGTCTCGAGAAGGGTCCAACCCGAACAATTGTCCGTGGAGGGCGGACTGGTATCGGGGTCTGCGTCGAGGTCGCTTGCATCCTGTTCAGGCGCATCGACGCCGCTATCGACGGCAGCATCGGAGCCCATATCGTCGTCTCCGCATGCGGCCAAGAGGATCGCCGCCAGGAGGCAGGCAAGGCTGCACCAAAAAACATCGTGAAGCGCGCCGTAGGTCTCTCCCGAGAAGTCATCGTTTTCCATCACGTCCTCCTTCACTCGACGGTGATGCGGCAAAGCACGGTGTTATGAGTCTGCAGATTCGCCCCCCAAATGAACTCGGCGTCGGGGTCCCAGGTGATATCGTCGTAGCCTTGTTTCGGGTCCACAGCGGCTGCGCTAAAGACGCTTGCCATCGGCCAGCTCGAGTCATCGAAGTCCATGGCGCGCCAGCCAGCGGGCTCCTCGCTGATCGTCGCCTCACACGTCTCTTCCGGATTTGCATCGTCTTCGCACTCAACGTTGAGCGGGGCTTCGTGAATCGTGAGACAGCGCCAATCTGCGCTCGAAAGGAGGACCCGTTCGCCGGAGTCCGTATCGGTGATCTGCGCAATGTAGCCACCATCGCCCATCTGCTGACGCGCGGAACCGATGTACTCAAGCCCGGAGTCGTTCTCGATAAAGTCTTTCAACACAACGTTGACCTGAAAGGGCCGAGAAGCCTCGAACGTGAACGTCTCCGAGTTGAAGGAACGTTCGGTCGTGATCGGAACGCTGTCCTCCATCACGAGCGTTTCGCCAATGTACATGGAAGACCAGTTGTCCGCCCAGACTTCGCCTCGGTACGTCACGGTCTCGCTGGAACCACTATCTTCCTCCGGTGAAGCATCGGACATCGCCGCGTCTTCTTCGACAGCAGCATCACCCATCGCACTATCCTCGCCTCCATCCGGGATCGAGGCGTCCAAATTTTCGTCGGGATCTGAGCAGCCAAAAGCCACCAGGCAGAGCGCGGCGAACCAAGCAAGTGTTCTTCTCATAGAAGACCGACAGCGCGGAAGAGCGAAGCGTTATGGAAAAATCAACAGGGCCGTCCATCGCTGCTACTCATCACGAACTCCGGAATTTCGAGGACGGTTCTAACGCTACGCGGAAGCCAGCTGTCATATTCTCGCGGCGACCTCGCCTCCCACTATGAGCGATTCTATTCACCAAACGGACTCAACAAGCGCCAAGCCTCTCGCGGAAGTGGTCGAAGAGGCCACGCGAGGAGATCGGGCGGCGCGAGAAACGCTCGTGCGACGATACCTAAGGCCAGCATATTGCGTCGCGCTTTCGATCGTTCGGCGACCCGCCGATGCGGAAGATGTCGCGCAGGATTCGCTGATCAAAGCGTTGACCAAAATCGAGACATGCCGATCGCCCGAACGGTTCGAAGCGTGGTTGATGCAGATCGTTCGCAATCACTCTCGAAACTGGCTCGACCGCCGGCGACTCCGCGACGTCCCTCGATTCGAGGTGCACGAAATGGAACCTGCGCCAGGGGAAAAGACGAGCGCAAAAACGGACCGACTGACGCGTCAAAGACAGCTGAGCGAAGCGCTCGCGGGACTGAACGAAACCCAACGGGCCGTGGTGCTTTTGCATGACCTCGAGGGCTACACCCACCCCGAGATCGCAGACGCTCTCGAACTCTCTGTTGTAAACTCGCGTCAGTACCTCTTTGTCGCCCGCAGGCGACTTCGCGAGCATCTCGGAGAAGGGGGGAAGCGATGAGCAACTCACCAAAAATCCCGGATATGCCAGAGCCCGTCGATCTTTCCGCGCTCGATCCCACAAGCGACCCGATTGCGTGGGAAGAACGAATCGCTCAGATCGTGGATCCACCCCTCGATTTCGGCTCGCTCAATCCAACCGGCTCCGAAAACTGGGAAGCAGGCGTTCAAGGTGTGCTCGATGCCCTCGAGACCGAAGATGCTCTGCATCGCCTTCAAGGCTTCTCGGGCGAAACACTCGAGTCGGCAATCGGCCACATTCTCGATGCGAGCGCGGCGCCGAATGTCCCGGAAACGCGAGAGCATTTGGTCGCGCACCTGCCGATGGACCGGCAAACCAACGACGAGAGTGAGGACGCTCCAGCGACCATTGTCACGTTGGCCCCGAGAGCGCTGTCTTTCGCCGCGGCTCTCGCCGCAGCCGCGTGGCTGATTGTATGGGCAATCCCCCGGCAGCCGAGAGCAATCGCCGAGACCGATCCCGAGATGGCGGTGATGGAGTGGGCGGAAAGTGGAGATGCCTCGGGTTCCGACGCGCTCGAAGCGCTGGGTAGCTGGACGACGCTCGACCAGGTGCAAGATGACTAAGCGAAGGCAGGTCGCACCGAGCCTCGTTTTGCTTGCAACGTTCGCCCTCGGTGGGCTCTTCGGTGCAGGCATCTCGCGTTTTGCCCAGCAGTCCGTGCACCGGGAGCCGCGCAGGGCGCGAAACCCGTTCCCCGTTCATGAGCTCGACCTCAGCGCCGAGCAGCGAGAACGGATTCGCGAAATCATGGAATCACATCGACCGGAAGTGCAGGCGATCTTACGGGAAAGCCGCCCAGCCATCGAAGCGATCAACGAGCAGGTGCTGCGCGAGATCCGCGAGGTCCTCACCGATGCGCAATCTCGCGAGCTTGATCGCCTTCGCTCTCTGCGACCTCCTCCCGGACCACACGGGGGCCCGCCACCGCACGGCGGCCCACCACCGCACGGCGGCCCGCCACCGCACGGCGGCCCGCCACCGCACGGCGGCCCACCACCGCACGGCGGCCCGTCACCCTTCTGAAGATGTCGGGCGCCAAATACTTTTGCGAGTTTCGACCTAACACTTCTCGTAATGAAACAGTCTTCTTATCAAACATTGTTTAAGGAAGTCTTAAACAAGATAACGGAAGACTCATCATGAAAAAAACCACCCTCCTATTCGTAATTGCGGCACTCGCCGCCCCTCTCGCCATAGCATCTGCACAGCGCGGCGGAGACCACCGCGAGGGCGGACGACGGCACGGGCCGCCGCCAGAAGCCTTTGCTGCCTGCGAGCAACAAGACGAAGGCTCTCTCTGTGAATTCGAGACGCCCCGAGGCTCCATCGAGGGTGTGTGTCGTATCCCGCGCGGAGAAGACCTCGTATGCGTGCCTCGCGAGATGGATGAGCGTCATCGGCAGCGAAGCTAGGCTGCCTCAATCCCCTCACGTGGAAGCGCCGATTCTAAGGCGACGCGCAAAAAGCCCTCTATGGAAGAGGGCTTTTCTCGTTCTCGAGGGTGAGCCGCTACTTCTTCGCGGCTTTCATTCGGGCCCGAAGGCGCGACGCATAACCATCCTTGTTGACCTGCTTGGTCCGGCTCATCGCCAGCGCATCTGAAGGAACATCTTTGGTCACCGTCGATCCGCTCGCGACATATGCGCCCTTTCCGACCGTGA
This sequence comes from Myxococcota bacterium, assembly GCA_020629955.1. Classification (GTDB taxonomy): domain Bacteria; phylum Myxococcota_A; class Polyangia; order Polyangiales; family Houyiibacteriaceae; genus JAHDCI01. The sequence continues at coordinate 51,270 of JAHDCI010000001.1, forward strand.
GCGGCGCAACAAGCTGCGAATCGCTCCCGATAAATACTCCGTCCTCGAGCACCGTGGTGTGCTTTTGCACGCCATCGTAGTTGCAGAAGATCGTTCCGGCGCCGACATTCACGCCTTCTCCGAGGATTCCATCTCCGACATAAGAGAGATGATTCACCTTCGAACCTCGTCCAACAGTTGTCTTCTTTGTTTCGCAGAAGTTACCGACTTTGCTCTCCGGTCCAAGCTTTGTGTGGGGACGCAAATGAGAGAAGGGTCCAACGTTGGCCGCCTCTCCGATCGAACTCTCCGTCGCGACGGTGTACGGCTTTAGGGTCGCGCCGCCATGCACCTCCACATCTTTGAGCACGCAGCCGACGTCGACGCGCGCGCCGCTATGCACGATCGTCTTCCCGCGCAGGTGCACATTCGGTTCGATCACAGCATCGGGCTCAAGCACGCACTCCGCACCGATAAAGGTGCCGAAAGGATCGCGAATCGTGACGCCGCTGCGCGCCCAGGCGATGTTGATCCGGAGCCGGAGTGTTTTCTCGACCTCTGCGAGCTGCGAGCGATCGTTGACGCCCATCATCTCCGCCATATCCCCGAGAAGATCGACGACTGGCGTTTCCGACATCGCGATAAGGTCGGTCAGGTAGAGTTCTCCCTGCGCGTTATCGTCCGTTAGCCGGCTCATCGCATCGCGCGCAAACGCGGCATCGAAAACGTAAAGCCCAGGGTTCACCTCGCAGATTTCTTTTTGCTCTGGCGTGCAATCCCGGTCTTCGACGATCGCGGTAACGACACCCGATTCGTTGCGGACGATGCGGCCGTAACCGCGCGGGTCGTTTTTCGTCGCGACCATGAGCCCCGAGCTCGCGTTTTCGCTCTTCGTCACCAAGGTTTTTAGAGTCACCGCGGAAAGCGCAGGGCAATCTCCGTAAAGAACCAATAGGCGACCCTGGTAGTCTTGGAGCGCGGCGTCCATCGCACAGCGAACGGCGTGTCCTGTGCCGCGCTGTTCTTCCTGGACAGCAAAGCGCACTCGGTCCTCAAACTCGTCTTTGAGCAAAGACATCACCGCGTCACGACCGTGGCCGACCACAACCACGCACTCGGAAGCGCCAGCATCGAGCGCCGCCTGCACCACCCAGCTGACCATCGGTCGCTCGCAGACCTCGTGAAGGACCTTCGGAAGCGCGCTCTTCATGCGCGTCCCCTGCCCTGCTGCCAATACGATTCCGACCAGCGATTGCTCCTGCGACATCCATTACCTCCGTGGATTCGAGACGCTCTCATCCCCGCTCGGTCCGGTCAATCTTCCGTTGGGAGAAAGCTCCGGCGTGCGCTCTCGGCACAGATGTACGGCATGCGTCTCGCATCGGGGGACTCCCACCGCACACCAATACTTCGCGAGACGAAAACAGTCCTTTCTTCACCACCCGCTCGATCGAGTCTCCTGCATTGGAAGATTCTATCTCCACGAAAAATCGATTACGCTCGGAGAGGCAATGAAAGCCTATCGACGTTTCGGCGGAAGGGTCCCGCCCAATCTCGTCCCCGCTCTTCTTGGGATACTCTGCATCGGGTGCTCCGTCTCGCACCCGGAGTTGATTTCGGACGGTGGCGTGCGAGACGCGTCGGCAGACGTCGCACTCGATAGCGATCAGCAATGTTCCTCGCCATCGGATTGCGAGGTACCCGACCCTTGTGTCTCCGCCGTTTGTAGTGGCGGCCGCTGCGTACTCACGCCCGATTCGCGGCTCTGTGAGCACGACTTCCAAGTCTGCACGATCGATGAGGGGTGCGTGTGTGACGCAAGCCGTTGCGGCGCGTTCTGGGCCGACGAAAACACCTGCCAGACGGGCGTGTGCGGACGCGATATCGCGGACGTCGAGACCTGCATGCCCGCGAGCGCGTGTGGAGATGGCGAAAGCTGCTGCGGCAACGGAACCTGCCTCGACTGCACCGGCTCGGAGGATAGCTGCAACGGCGCGACCTGCGAACTGGACGGGGATACTGCCGTTTGCGTCCAGAAGCCCTTCGAAGACGGTATCGCCTGCGACGATGACAACGGGTGCACGCTTGGAGATACCTGCACCGCGGGCATTTGCGGTGGGGACTCATGCGATTCGATCGGTCTGGACTGCGTCGATGAAGGCGCCGATCGCTTCTGCGGAGGCTGCGATTCAGGCGGCTCCCCATGCCCGGACGAGTCCACGACGGAGTGCGCGTTCGACGATGAGGGAACCCCGGACACGTGTTCTGGTACGCAAGAAGTGACGACCTTCGCGTGCGAAGACGATCGTTGTGTTGAACGCTCCGAACCTCGCGAGTGTTTCCGAGATGTGGCTCGAACAGTCGTTTGTGACTCCCGGGAGGAGCGCGGCGGATGCGAAGCTCGGGAGACCTGCGATTTAGAAGGCGCGCAACGGCGCGACACGTTCTTCTCTTTTTGCACGACCGACGGTGGGTGCGAAGAGTCGGGCTCCCCGGAAACAGACTCCACGACGTGCGATCGAGTCGTCGCCGGAGATTCGTGTGCGGAACCAACTCTTGACGATGTTTGTGAGGAAGCGTGCGTCCCTGCCGACCCAGCGAATATCTGCTCTACGCTTGGACGCTGTCGTGCGCGGCGCAGTGTCTTCGCGTGTACGGCGGAGGGCGACTGCGAAGATGTCTGTGACGGTTCCGCGGATGAGATGTGCTTTATGGACATCGACTGCGAGCTCGACAGCACCGACGGCATCGCCTGCGGAGAAGATCAGACCGACAACCTTGAATGCACCACCGATCCCGCGGGCGAAGGCGTTTGCCCCATGGGCATGCGACAGATCAGAATCCGCCCCCGAGTGTGCGATTCCGGCGCTTGTATTTTGGGCGAGGAGCGACTGGAGACCATGGCAGATTCGGACTGCGACCGAGACGGCGAGATGTGCGACGACGACGTCGTTGTTCCAGGAGATGAATGCACGCCGGCCGCTCGCGATTCATGCGTTGGGCGCCGAGAGGTGCAGACAACCACTTTTCAATGCTTGGGAACCTCATGCGAAGGGACTCCCGGATTGGCGACGTTTGAGGAGTGTGACCTCCCCGAAGGCTCCGTCTGCGGCGGGTCGGAGCGTTGTGTTTTGAACAGCGCGTGCCGTGGGGTGCTGGCGGTCACGCCGTCGATGTGTGACGCATCCGGCGATTGTGTCCCCGGCACCGAAGAGATGACGGACCGGCCTTGCGAAATGCCCGAGGCGTGCCTCGAGGCGAGCGAGATGTGTTGCGAGGACGGAAGCTGCTCCAATAGCTGCGTGATGTAATGGGCTGAACGCCGCGTGGTGCACGGCTGTCGACCACGGCGTAGTACACGGGAAGGCGTGCAGCGCGACGAAGGAAATGGGCGACAGCCTCCGATTTCGCCTTGCCCCGGCGACCAAAGAACAGTTCACTGTTTGGTGAAATGATGCCTAGCCCCTCCTATCGTCGCATTCTCGCGATCGCCCGTATTTCTACGGTCATCGCCATCGGGATGATGAACGGGATCGCGCTGGCCCAAGAGACGGTCGCCCTCTCCGAAGACCACGTCGCCCGCGCAGCGCTTCTTCGCTTTCGTGAGCAGAGCGCGAGACGAAGGGCGCGGGTCGGCGCGGGGCCGGAAGCCGCGGGCGTTCGAGCGAACCCTGAACTCAGCTTCGAAAGACAGCAGGCGTTCGCTCCGAATCCACAAACCCAAGACCTGCTCGCGCTGGATATCCCCTTTGAGATCTCCGGCCGGGTTGACGCGGAGAGGGCACTTGCGGAGGCGGAGGTCGCGCGGAATGAACTCGAACTCCACCAAGCGCGGCTTCGATTTCTGTTCACGAACCTCTCGGATTTCTACCGAGTCATCGCAGCACGCGAGCGGACACGACTTCGTCACGAACATCTTGAAGCCCTTGAGAGTGTACTCCAGGTGATTGAAGCGCGCGTCGCCGCAGGAGACGCGGCATCTCTCGATCAACGGCGCACTCGAGTCGAACGTGAGCTCTTGCTGAGCGAAATCGCGGAAGAGCGCGCAAACGCCGCGGCCCGCGAGCTCTCTCTAAAGGCTCGGCTCTCGCTCGAAGGTCAGCTCGTCGGAGAGCTTCGTAGCCGCGCCCCCGGGGCGATCTCCGAACTTCTCCGCGCCGCCGAAGCGAACCGGCACGATGTTCACGCGATGGACCTGAGAAACGACTATCTCGAACATGCTGCGCACGCCGCAGAGCGAGCGTTCATCCCGCCGATCAGTCTTCGGGTTGGCTACTTTCGACCTGGTCCACCGGCCGCCCATGGCTTGAGTATTGGCGCATCGGTCGAGCTACCCTTCTTCGATCGAGGGCAGACCTGGCGGGCCGAGGCGCGCGCGAGTCGCGAATCACTTGGGGGCGAGCGTGATGCCTATCTCGCGGACATTCGAGGAGAGATCCTCGCGGCGCGGCAGCAGGTCCTCGCGCTTCGGGAAGAGCTTGAAAGATTTGAGGGCATCACGGAGAGCGAATCCCTGCTGGAGGCCACGCTAAGCGCGTATGCGGAGGGTGAGCGCTCGGTCTTCGAGGTGCTCGATGTTCATCGATTGTTGCTCGAGACAAAGGAGCGGATGCTGCATCTTCAGTTTCGGGCGAGCATCCAGGACCTACGGCTTCGGATCGCGCTCGGAATGTTCGACGAGGCGAGGGACCGATGAGCGCACGACGAATCTCGGCGTTCGCGATGACGATCGCAATATGGGGGTCGGCCTGCGGAGGGGAAAGCGAGGGGGCCCACGGGCACGGGCACTCCCACGGGGAGCCTCACTCTCACGCAGAAGGACACTCTCATGAAGAAGCGCACGCGCATGATGAGGAGTCGAGGCACCTGACCGCTTGGTCGAGCGAACTTGAACTCTTCGCGGAGATTCACGAAGAGAACGACCGGCTGTCGATTCACGCACATCTCACCGACCTCGATACGTTCAGCCCGGTGGAGGGGGAAGTTCAATGCTTCTCGGGAGAGACCCCGTGCCAAGCGAGCACGGTCGCGCCTGGAATCTACGCGATCGATTTGCCCACGCCTTCCACCGGTCAGCTTGAGTTTGCGCTGGTCTCGCGGGAGCGGCGCGTCGAGGGCAGAACCAATATCCTCGCGGAGGAGGAGCATGACCACGCGGGAATCGAACTCACCAAAGAGCAGCAATGGACGGTCGATTTCCGAAGTGCCGAAGCGACAACAGCTAGGCTGCGCGAAACGGTCGAAGTCACCGGGGACCTCACCACGCCGCCGAGCGGTCAGGCGCACGTTCACGCTCCGATCGCAGGAAGACTCAGCGGCTCCGCCGATACGTTTCCGCAACCTGGGACACGCGTTCGAGAGGGAGAGTTGCTCACCACCCTCGCGCCAACGCCAGGCGCCCCAGAAGACGCCGTCCGAGCAGACCTCGCAGTCGTGGATGCACAATCGAGCCTTGAAAACGCGCGTGCGGAGCGGGAACGCTCCGTTCGTTTGGTCGGGGAGGGAGCCATTCCAGAGCGTCGTCTCGCCGAGGCAGAACGGGGCGTACGGGTCGCGGAAGCGTCGCTCGCGGCAGCCCGCAGAGCTCGCTCCCTTTACGCCGCCGCGCGCAGTAGCCGCGGGCGCGGAAGTTGGCGAATTACCGCCCCGATCGAGGGTCTGATCGACGAGGTTCTCGCGAGTCCGGGAATGAGCGTGGACGCCAACGAGGAACTGTTCCGGATCGTGAACCCAGACAGGCTCTGGGTGCACCTTCATGTCCCCGAGGCGTGGGCGCCACGTTTGCGGGCAAGCGCCAACGCCGAATTTCAACTGATCGGAGATACGCGGTGGCTTCCGCTTCGGGTGACGCCTTCTGAAGGTCAAGAGATCAGCGCGACGCTCATCAATGTCGGTCGTTCCGTCGATGAGCGGACGCGGACAGTGTCGGTGTTTTTCGAGTTAGAGGGTGCGATCGCCGAAGAAGAATCACTGCGCGTCGGCGCATCGCTTCGCGCGCGGCTTCCCGTTGGCGAAGAGGCCAGCGGCATTCGCCTCCCCGCCTCAGCAGTCTTGGATGCCGAAGGACGAGATATCGTGATCGTGCAGCGGGAAGGCGAGCTCTTTGAGGAGCGCAGCGTCCGGGTTGCGCTTCGCAGCGGGTCCGAAGTGTTAATTACTCGAGGCCTCCGCGCGGGCGAACGGGTCGTGACACAAGGCGCAGTCTTCGTGCGTCTCGCGAGCCGCCGAAACGAAAACATCGGCCACGGTCATGTTCATTAGCGGCTTCACAATCTGTCCGGGGGTGGCTGGGAGCGATCCGTTGATTCGCCCCGAACTTCGCTTCGCGGCACTGCGCTTCGTGGCGCTGCGCCCTTCCAAGCGCTGTGGCGAAGAATGAGTGAACGATGATCGAGGCACTCCTTCGAGCGTCGCTTCAAAATCGCGGACTCGTGCTGATCTGCGCCGTCGCTCTTTCGTTCTTCGCGCTCTCAAGTGCGAGCGAGCTCCCCCGCGATGTGATCCCCGACGTTAACGCGCCATCCGTCACTGTTCTCACCGAAGCGCGAGGACTCGCACCAGAGGAGGTCGAGCAGCTCGTCACCTACCCACTTGAGACCACCCTCCAAGGCTCGACTGGTCTGCGCCGTATGCGGTCGGCGAGTTCAGCCGGGCTCTCCATTCTCTGGCTGGATTTCGATTGGGAAACCACCGGTCCACTCGCTCGACAGCGAATCACCGAGCGACTTCGAACGGTCGAACTGCCCCCGGGCGTCGACTCCCCATACCTCACTCCGCCTTCGTCGATCATGGCGGAGATCGCATTTGTGGCGATGGTTCGAGAGGATCGCGAGACAGAAATCTCGGACGTTGAGATGCGACGCGTCGCGGAGGTCGTTGTTCGGCGCAGACTTTTGACCATCGAGGGAGTGTCGGAAGTGACTGTCATCGGCGGACACCGTCGCGAAGTACAGATCATCCTCGATCCCGCGCGACTCGCGGCCTACGGACTCTCCCAATCCGATGTGGGCGACGCCGTGGAACGAGGAACCGGCAACGCTGCGGGTGGATACCTCGTCGATCGTGGTATCGAGTCGGTCGTTCGCGTCCTTGGGCGTGCACAGAACGCAGAGGATATCGCGCAGATCGCCGTCGGCGGCTCCGCTCAAACTCCCGTCCGAGTGCGAGATATCGCCGATGTTCGCATCGGCCCTGCCGTACGACGCGGGGTCGGAGGATATGGGGGCGAGGACGCCATCGTCTTTGGCATCATGAAACAACCTGGCGCCGACACGATTGGGGTCACGCGCGAACTCGATCGAGCGATCGACTCGCTCGCAACGAGCCTGCATGAACGCGGCCTTCAAATCGAGCGGGAGAGCTTCCGTCAGTCACACTTCATCGAACGTGCGACGGATCACCTTCTTGCGGTGCTTCGTGACGCGGTGATGATCGTCGCGCTCGCCCTCCTCTTCTTCCTTTGGAGCCCGCGCGCGACCCTCGTTAGCATCGTCGCTCTTCCGACCTCTCTACTGCTCGCGATCCTCGTGCTCCGCTGGTTTGATCTTCGGCTCGATACGATGACCTTGGGAGGCCTTGCTATCGCCGTCGGCGAGCTCGTCGATGACGCGATTGTCGATGTTGAAAATGTGTCGCGTCGGCTCCGAGAGCGGCGAAATCTCCCGGAAGAGAAGCGAACCAGCATCGTTCAAACCGTTCTCGCGGCATCGCTCGAAGTTCGCGCCGCATTGATTTCTGCAACCTTGGTGATCAGCCTCGTCTTCCTTCCACTCTTCGCGCTTCAGGGCTTCGAAGGACGTCTTCTTCAACCGCTCGCGATTGCCTATCTTGCGGCGATCGGCTCGTCACTCTTCGTTGCGGTGACGCTAACCCCGGTTCTCGCATCACTCCTGCTCTCGGAGGAAAAGGAACGGGAATCACCGGTGGAGAGGAGACTCGTAGGCCTTTATCAACCGCTCCTTCAACGCGCGCTGGAACATCGCTCGGCGATGGTTGCGCTGCCCATCGTCTGCGTTCTTTTTGGAGGATTCGCGCTGGCGAACTCGAACCGTGAGTTCCTGCCTTCGATGAACGAAGGAAGTCTCTTGGTCGGACTCGTTGGTGAACCCGGCACATCCCTCGAGGACGCAAATGTGGTCGGGAGACAGGCCGAGCAAGCGATCTTGCGCGCCGAAGGCGTACTCTCGGTAACGCGAAGAACGGGACGTGCAGATTACGACGAGCACGTACTCGGACCTGAGAGCACGGAGATCGAGATCGGCTTTTCGCACGACGACCGCCGCACGACCGAAGAACGGATTCACGCCGTCCGAGATGAGTTGGCGCCTCTGCCCGTGAGCGCCTCCTTTGGCCAACCCATCGGCCACCGGATCGATCACACCCTTCACGGGCACCCCACCGCATTGGCCGTACGCGTCATCGGAGAAGACCTCGGTCTCGCACGTCGCGTGGCGCAGGATGCGCTCGAACGGATCGAAGCGGTTACGGGAGTCGTCGACGCCCAGGTCGAGCCGATCGTCGATGTACCCCAGCTCTTTATCGACGTGGATGGGCTTGCCGCGGCTCGGTACGGATTCTCGCGCGGTGAAGCTGCGAGAGCCATCGGCGCCGCACTTTGGGGCCGGGATGTCGCGCGCATCTACGAAGACGGAGTGACGACTCCGGTCATCGTTCGTTTTCCCGATTCACTGCGCGAAGATCGAAACGTGCTTCGATCTGCACTGATCCCCACGCCAAGCGGCGGGAACGTTCCGATCGAGGCGATCGCAAATCTTCGAGACGAACGAGCGCCGAACTACATTATGCGAGAGAACGCAGCGCGCCGCGTCTCTCTCACAGCCAACATCGCGGGTCGCGATCCGGAACAAACCGCCAACGAAACCTGCGAAGCCATTGCTGAAATGGAGGCTCCGGCGGGGATTCGGCTCGAATGCACCGGGAGGTTTGAGAGCGAGAGAAGAGCTTCGCAACGCCTTTTCCTTTTCGCAGGCTTTGCCCTTCTCGGGATCTTCTTTGTGATCCTCGGTGCGCTCCGAGATACCCGCCGAGCGTTCGTTGTGATGGCAAATCTTCCTCTGGCACTCGCCGGCGGCGTGGTGGGCGTACAGTTTAGCGGCGCCCTCTCCCTTGCGACATCCATCGGCTTCATCACCCTCTTCGGCATCGCGACGCGAAACGGTCTGTTGCTGGCGACGCGGGTGCGAGACCTGGAAGAGAAAGGTGTTGTCGGAAAGAGCGCCATCGTACAGGGCGCATCCGAGCGCCTTCTTCCGATTTTGATCACGTCGACGACCGCTGCTCTCGGATTGCTTCCGCTCGCCCTTTCGCTGGGCGCACCTGGCGCGGAGATTCAAGCGCCGATGGCCTGGGTCATTCTTACGGGTCTGGGCACCTCGACGGTGCTGAATATGTTTGTCGTCCCCTCCCTTCTGCAGGAACCCGAGAAGGGACTTCCCCTTCGAGATTCCCAGCCGACGATTCGCCCGCCCGCTACCGAGTAGGCGGCCGAATCTTGGAGTCCGAAGCATTGGACGAGGGCATGAAGCAAGCGGCGCTACTTCCGCGATGAACGCCCTTTTCGATTCGATCCCCGCACTTGTTCGCGCCGCTCTTGTCGTTCGAAGGATTTGGCCCCACCATGAGAGTATGTTCGGAACGCTCGCTGCTGGATTTGGAACCGCAGGGGCGCTCGTGTTCGCAGCACATCGACGGAAGCAAAAGGCGCCTCGATCCAGTGTGACCCCCGATACACCGCGAACGAAGATCGAAGATCTTCGCGAAGGTCGCCATCAGATTGTCGGCACCGTTCGAAGCGTGAAACCAACTCCCTCGCTGGTAGACGACCTCCCGTGCGCCTTCGTGGAGCGGGTCGAGTATCGCTCGTACGGCGGCAGCATCCGGAAGGAAGAAGAACACGTAGCCATTGCGCCCCCGTGTCTACTCTCCGATGGAACCGGCGAGGTTTGGGTCGATCTTTCCCGCGCGGAGATCGAAGGATCGACCGTCAGCAGCGCGGGCGGAGCAATCGTTGAGTATCGCGTCCGCGAAGGCGAAGAGGTCGTCGTCCAGGCAGACTTTGAGCGCACAGAGAGAGAATCCCTCGAAGGACTCGAGGCCGATCCGTACCGGAGCGCGGAGCGTGTTTGGAACGCATCGACTCGCTCTTCGACCCCGAGTGTTTCCGTGCGCACGGTCGACATCGAATACCGGCGCCCTGACGATATCCGGCTCTTTCTGCTTGGAGCGGCAGGGTTGATCACTGCGGCGACGCTTTTTCTTGCGGGGTTGGAACTGGCAATGAACGCGCAGCCGGCTTCTCTACCCTCTGCACAAACATTCATCCATAGCGCCCCGCTCGAGTAACGAGCGAACTCAATCAGCCGCGGCGGACGAAGCGCGCGAGCAGCGTACGAACACTGCCATCCGCGAACTCGATCTCGAGCTTCTCGCCATCGAACTCGCGGAGGATTTTCCCGCTGCCAAATTTAGGATGTTCGACCCGTTCTTGTTCGGCGGCCGCCGTGAGCGCAGGAACGAACGTTTCGACATCTTCGTCATTCACCTTCGCGATAAGCCGGGCGCGGTCTTCGCCTTCCTCGTGACGCAGCGCTTCCTTTTCGAGCGAAATTAGCTCATCGAGCCACTCGAGGAGTGGCAACTCCCGAACGCCCGAGTTGCCGACATCCCAAATGCAAAGGCGCCCGCCGAGGGGAGCGATCGCAATGACGCCACCGCTCTTGTCCTCTTTGCCGATGGCGATCAATCCCCGAGGGCCACGCTGGGCACGAAGGCTCTCCGCGTGGGTCTCCAGAAAACCGAGGGCGATCTCATGTCGCGCGAGCGCCGGATCACCATTGGCCATCAATGCGAGAATGGGATCGCTGAGCTCTCGGCCGATCGTACGTTCTACCCGCTCGACATCGTCTGCGCAGACCTCCGCCGGGGTCGGGGTGCCGGTGATCACTCGAAGGTGAAGTAGCCTTCGCTTGAGGCTAGATTCGATCTGGAGTGGGCCGGCGGTGCGCATCGCGAGGGAGCATACAGGTCTCTGATGAATAAATCACCTGCCAGCACACACACGCGAGCTTTTCTTTCGGACGGCGGTTTACGAGAAGCTGGCGATGACGAGTGTGGTGCTTTTGGGGATGTCCATGCCGCCGGAAAGCCGCCTCAAAAGCACGTTTCGAAGGCGATATCCGCCGGCTTGCAGCCACCCGAAGCGGTGGCCCTAAGCGGGCGCGGCGTGGCTCAGTCGAGCAGCCTCGCCTGACGGAGCGTCTCCCGAATCGATGGTCGCTTTCCGGTCAGAAGAAGGCCCACCCGAAAGAGACGCGCGCCAAAGCGAATCGAGAGCCAGGTCGCCAAAGAAAGCATCGCGAGACTTCCCGAGACCGAGTACCAGCGAAGCCCTTCAGGCTCCACCGAGGCGCGCACGATCACCGTTAGCGGCGCGCTGAAGGGGACCCACGTCAAAAACTCTGCGATCGGGCCATGCGGCTCCTCGAGCAGAATCAACATGCTCATGAGTGGCAGAACAGCCAGCATGGCCCAGCCCAGAGTCAGCTTTTGACTCTCAGGTACGCTGCCTCCGAGCGAGCCGGTCGAGATCATGAGACTTCCGAAGAAGAGATAGCCCATCACGAAGAACACCGGCGAGATCGCCATCGCTTCCCATGGCACGACAACATCGAGCTCGGTCAAAAGCGCAACCAAACCGGTCCCGGTTCCGATGACCATGGCGCCCCATATCGCGAACTGCAGGATTCCCGCAGCTCCAAGCCCAAAGAGCTTTCCCGTCAAAAGCTCGTCCGGGTCGACCGAGGAGAGGAGCACCTCAACGACTTTGCTCTCCTTATCGTTGGCGACGGTCTGCACGAGGTATCCGGAGCTACTCAGCAGCGCGGTCAACAGCATGACCCCAAGCAGAAAGGGAATACCGATTCGTGAGACCAGCTCCGCAAAACCGCCTTCCGAATCCCTCACTCCCTCACTCGTCGTCACCGACCGGATGGGCTCCATAGGCGTCAACACCCGTTCCGAATACGGGGAAGCGAGGCGTTGATCGACGAGGGCTCTTCGGAGGAGGCCGGAAAAGACAGGCTCCACGGTCTCACTTTGCACGGTGACGACCGACGCGTGTTCCTGGCTAAAAATCTCGACCTCACCGGTCTCGAGGTAATTCTCACGAAGGTGAAAGGTGGCCAGCAGTGATCCCGCCCGCATCGCGTCAAGTGCCACGCCAAGGTCTTCGCTCTGGAACAAGACGAAGACACTCTGATCGATCTCGGCATAGTGGAGCATTCCTTCGGGGGCCTCCGAAAGATCCGATGTTGCGAACACGGCATCTGGGCTCAGCGCTTCCCGACCGGTCCATGCATCATCAAATTCACGCAAAGGCCCAGCGCTATCAACGACGCCATAACACGCGACCCGGGAGAGCCGAGACTCCAGAAAAGCTCCTTGAAGAATCAAGAGCGTGAGCATGAGCCCCCCAAGAAAGATGGGTAGTCCAAAGGTGGCGATTACATACCCCCAGCGGAAAACCACTTGGCGGAACTCGAAGCGCGCGATGGTGAGTACGCGAGAACCCCGAATCATGACTTCGACTCCCGCACCGCTCGAATAAAGATCTCTTCCATCGTGGGAAAGACCTCCTCGAAGTGCTGGACTCGAATATTGCCGGCAATGAGCCTTGCGAGCACCTCGTTCAAATCGAGCGTATCTTCAACGCGAAGCTCTACAAAGCCTTGCCGAACCTCAAACGCGATGAGCCCCTCGACCAACGCCTGCGCGTCTTCGTGTGAGAGCGCCGGGGCGGCTTTGATCCTCACCGTTCGCTGACCATGGACACGTCGAACCTCGTCAATCGTGCCGTAGAGGACACGTTGACCGTCGCTGATGAGCGCGATTCGATCGCAGAGCGCCTCAACCTGATTCATCATATGAGTGCTCAAGATCGTGGTACGTCCACGCTCGCGCCGCTCGAGGATAATCGATTTCACGTCGTCCATATTCACCGGATCGAGGCCGCTGAAGGGCTCGTCGAGAATACAGAGCGCCGGGTCACTGATGAGCGCGGATGCCACCTGCACTTTCTGGCTCATCCCTTTGCTCAACGCCTCCACATTCTCCTTCTCAACGTGCGGCAAGCCGATCCGCTGCAACCAAACCCTCGCTTCGCGAGTTGCATCGCGCCGGCTCATCCCGGTGAGCTGGCCGAAGTATCGGAGGGCGTCGAGAACCTTGGTCTTCTTGTAGAGTCCGCGTTCTTCCGGGAGATAGGTAACGCGATCAAGCGACTCTCGGCTGAGGGGTGCCCCAAAAATCTCCACCTCGCCGGAATCCGGTCGGAGGATATCGAGCCCGATTCGGAGAAGAGACGTCTTGCCGGCGCCGTTCGGCCCCAGAAGTCCAAAGACTTCCCCTTCGGCGACATCGAGCGAGACTCCTCGAAGCGCTACTTTATCGCCATAGCTTTTGGTGATGCCTTCGAAGCGGAGTGCGGCACTCATATTCGCTTCGTGGCCTTCCCGAACGAAGTGCCATGCTCACACAACGAAATCTTCACTCGGAACTGGCAAGACACCTCTGAGAAATACCATAAAAACGGGAAGCCAGAGAAGCCCGCCCAACACGCTGGAATCGCCCCCAAAAACGAACGCAGTTCACTTTCACTCTCAACAGAACGAGGGAGATTAGGCAACGAACACAGGACCTTGAGAGGCGTCTGGCTCGGGTGAAAATACTGAAAATGCATTGACACGAACATTTAAAGTCGCTAGTGTTCGCATCTCGAAGACGAAGAAAGGCTTCATACGGGGCGTAGCGCAGTTTGGTAGCGCGCACGGTTCGGGACCGTGAGGTCGAAGGTTCAAATCCTTTCGCCCCGACCAAAACCGAAGAGATGGAATGAGTGCAGCGGCACGTCGTGGGGGCACGGCTGGAGAAGATGACGAAAGCACCAAATCCACTCAAAGTACTGGTTGTCGATGACGACCGGGAAATTCTGGACTTCATGCAGACCTTCCTTACGGGGGAAGGCTGTGAAGTTGAGACCTTGAGCGATCCATCGAGCGCGGAATCCGCGGTTCGGGCGAAATCGTTCCACATGGTGGTTCTCGACCTGATGATGCCCGATATGGACGGCGTCCAGGTTCTTGAACGGATCCGAAAGGTCGATGACGATATCGCCGTCGTGATCTTCACCGGCTACCCGTCTCTCGAGACCGCGGTGCAGTCGATGAAGCTTGACGCGATCGACTACCTGAAGAAGCCCTTCAATCCGCAAGCGTTCCGGGATGTGATTGCCCGCGTGATGCAAAAGAAGGGATTGCTCCGCTCCCCGGAAGAGGAACTGCATCGTACGATCGGCGCCATTATTCGCTCGAATCGAAAAGAGCAGTCGCTGACGCTCAAGCAGATGGCCCGGCGCACGGGACTCAGCGTGTCCTTGCTCTCTCAGATCGAACGCGCGGAGTCGAGTGCAAGCATCAGCTCGCTCTATAAGATCGCGCGGGCGTTGGATGTTCGGGTCCGAGAGCTCTTCGGCGACTTCTAACCGACGCGCCTCCAAAGCGACTCGAACCAAAACGCCCTGGACGAATCCAGGGCGTTTTTAGGTTCACCGCCCGTCGAAGCGAGTTGGGTAGCGAGCGAGACCGTACCCACTACTGCTGCGACTGGAGAACCGTACGCACGCCGCTCGATGCCTTGTCGACAAGCTTGCTCGCCAGCTCAACCTCTTGGGAGTAGCGGTAGACTTCCGCCTGCAGGACCAGCAACTCCTGCGGGCTTGTCTCCGCGCGACGACCGGCCCGACGAATATGGCGACGGGTTCGTTGCTCCAGTTCGCTGAGCGAGTGCACGTGCTCACGCAGTGCGTCGCCGAACGAGCGTTCAGGCTCGACGCGAGCTTCGGGTTTTGGGGAGACGGAATGAGTAACGCCGCGAGGGCTCTGGATCTGAGTCATGCTCAGTTCTCGGCCACCGCGGCGCTCAGTTTCGTAAAAAACGACTCTTCTTTACGAAGCCTCCCACCAGGCGTCGACGGGTGCTGCAGGCTGCGACGGCGTCTCTTCGCCCTCACCACCTTCGGTGGATTCGCCACTATCGGCAGGCGGTTGTGATGGCGTGTTGCCTTCCGAGGGCGCGGCCTCGCCGTTTTGCTGAAGCCACCAAGGCTCGCCTGTTTCTCCGCCGTTGCCTTCTCCTGGCTGCGTCTGTCCCGGTTGCGCTTGTCCAGGCTGGGTCTGCGCGGGCTGGGTCTGTCCAGGCTGAGTCTGTGCAGGCTGCGTCTGCGTGGGTTGCGCGGGCTGAGTTTGTGCGGGCTGCGCGGCGTGACGGACTTCCCACCACGGCCGGCCCACAAAGCCCGCCGCATTTCCGAGAGACTCGGCCCGCGACCACCAGTGCGCGTAAGCGGGCTGGTTGCTTCGGGGCGTATTCCCAGTGCTGCTTCGGAGACGAATCGAGAAACTCGCGCGCTGCCGGCGCTGCTGAATCCCGGGGAAGCGAAGCTCCGCGATCGTTGGCGAGAGGCACTCGACAAACTCCGGCGTATTCGGCGCGTAGCGGAACTCCGCGGTGTTGCCCTCTTGCTCGATGATAAAGGCAAAGCGAACCGTCCCAAGCTCTGGGTTGCGTTCCATTTCGCCTTCAACGCAGCCACGGAGAGCGTCGGTCTGCGCCATAAAGACCTCATTGATCTGCTCTTGCGTCAGACGCTCCGGACGCGCAGCGCGTTCTTCGGCCTCGGCTTCCGCGGCCGCCAGCGCTTCCGCTTCAACGCGCGCAGCCTCTTCGTTTTCGAGGCGCGTCGTCTCCGCCTGGAAGATCGCGGTAATCGATTCCTTCAAAGGCGCGATCGTGCGGCCGCGGTCGGCAAAGGTCTGAAGCGACGCACGCCCCTCGTCTCCGCCATGCCGGAAGATTCCTTCGGCCGCAATCGTGAGCGGGTCCATGTTCTCCGCAAAGGTGGAGTCCGCGTGATAGAGGGTGAGGAATTGCTGAAGCGGACCGACCACGGACTCGTCACCAAGCTCAACAATCGCGCGAAGAACGAGCGCGAGCTGGTCCGCTGGTGTCTCGTGATCAAAGAGGTGCGCGATAAGTTGGCTCAGCGCCTCGCTCTTCTCTTGTTCGAGCAGCGCCGGCACCAGAAGCGTGAAAGGTGGCGAGCGTGTCTCATCGAGGTAGTCGTAAGAAGTGTTTAATGCCGCGACCAGGTAGTCAGCGCCTGGTTCGCGCGTGCGCAGCGACTCACGGATCGCGTCGCGAAGCGCGCCCGGGGTTGAACGTTGCGCATAGAGATCGAGCAGCCCCCGCGTGATCTCTGGATCCTCCATCCCGGCAAGTTGACCGATGGCATACGATCGCGCCGCAACGAGGCGGTTGTCAGGATCGCCGGCAAGCTCGAGGAGCGACGTCGAGAGATCCCTCGCTTCGCCAGGGTTCGACTCGGGAGCAAATCCGTTCACGTCAAACCCTGCGGACGCAAGCTCGAGCTCCGCGCCCCCAGTCCAAGCCGAGTTGCCCGTCGACGCATCGAGGAAGTTCGCCCGGCCGCGCTCTCCGAGCGTGAAAAGACCACCACTCAGGACCTGAGCCCGGATCACATCCTGCTCGAGGATCCGCGCCCATTCCATCTCGCCAGTCGTCGCGTCATACGCAAAAACATAACGGTAATAGACGAGATAGACGCGGCTGGACATGAGCGCGAGTCCATTCTCCCCGGGAGCCGGCGCCACGTAGAAGCGGATCCGTCCCCGCGCGGAGCGAGTACCTGGCGTGGGAATGAAGACATCGTCTTCGATCGCCGGCTCACGTGGCGCGCCGGTGACCGGATTGCCAACGTACGTGGATTCGCTCTGACGCCCCGTCGCCGAACTCACATCGAGACGGTATATGCCATTGGAGCCGTAGTACACGCCGCTCGGTTCTTCACGCATCCACGCGAGAACGTCGTCGGTCGTCCGAATACGCGTAACTTCATTCCCGGTCTGCAGGTTGAGGATCGCGATATTCTGCTTGTCCCACGGAATCATCGCATAGCCGCCGCGCGCGACGGGACGCCCGAAGATGCCGGCGAGTTCGTGGTCCCAAATCGCTCGACCCGAACGCGCATCCACTGCGAACGCATGGCCCACGCGAGTCGCTCCGCCCGAACCGCCGATCGAGAGCACGTAGAGAAGCGTATTGCCATCCCGCGATGCGCCGACATAGGCGAGCGTATCAAGCTCCTTCTGCCAAAGCGTTTGTCCCGTTTCGGTGGACACCGCGACAATATTCTCACGCGTGCTGACCATGGTGATATCGCCGAGCACCTCGGGACGCGTCTGTACGTCGAGATTTGTGCGCCACATCTCCGCACCATCGAGCCCAAACGCGACCAACGCGCGCTCCCCAGCTTCGAGCGAGTGGGTGGACGCGACGATCAGCGGCTGCCCCGAGCTATTGCCGGGTGCGTCCGCAACTTCTCCACCCGCGGCACCGACGATCGGGCCCAACGTCTCAGCGTCGTTGTCCGGGAACCGAGGGTCGAACGCCGGACGTAGCGCGACCGTGTAGCAGCCCGAAAGAAGGACGAGAACGAAGCTGAGGGCGAGCAGGGAACTCGCAGGGAGGTTTGTGTTCGAGAACTTCATGACGCACCTCCAGGGCGGATCGTTTCACCGGAGGCTTGCTCCGGAATGCGCACCATCGTGTCGCGCACGAGGTCGCGGAGTTCTCGAACTTCGCGATCGCGGCGACGGAAACGCTCAGGGAAGGTGTTGAGGTACGATTGCAAGAAACGGCGGACCATGACGCCCGCAACTTCGCCAAGACGTTCGACGATCGCGGTCTTGGTTTCGAGCGAGATATCGTCGCGGCGCAGGAGATGTTCGTACCCAGAGAGCATGACACCAAGAGGCTCGTTGCCGAGGAAACCATTGTAGCGATCCACCGCCTCGTTCGGAGCGAGCTGGCCAATCGCGATGGCGGCTTCAACCACGTTTCGTTCGAACGCGCGGAAGAGAAGCTCGAGCGAATCCGTCGCGCCACGCTCTCCAAGCGCGATCGCGGCGACGCCTCGAATCCCGCGGTCACTATCGCGGAGGCCCGCTTCGAGGATCGGCACCACGCGCGCATCTTCGATCGCGGCCAGGGCGTGGTACGCCCTGCGGCGAGCGCCCGGTCGGCGGTGATGCGTGAACTCCGTGAGGACCTCAATCCCCTCCACCTTCTTTAACGAGCCGAGCGCTGCGAGCGCGTGATCCGTAAGATGGTCGGATTGCCCGGAGCGCAAGAGCGTTGCGATCGGTTCAATCACCTGCGCATCGTCGATGACGACGAGTTGGTCGATCGCCTCTCGGACCTGGTCGGCATCTTCGCTCTGAAGACGCTCGACGACCTGGGGAAGGTCCCGAATCGTCGGCGGAGCAGAAGCCGTTTCCCCCGAATTTTCCTGGTTTTCCTGTGCTGCACGGCGCTGTCCAAGAACCGAACTTGGAACGAGCAATGAGGCGACAAGAGCGAATAACGTAAAGGCGCGCATGGTTGATTGACCCCCGGTCAGCCAATCCCGTAGCACAATGCTCAAGTTCGCAAAGTGGTCGATGTTTTCGTTCGGGAAACCGCTGCCGCGCGAATGTCGGCGCGCGTATTCACACCTTGCTCTCGGACGTGAGTTCGAACGCCTCTAGCCAATCCTGACAGACCTGCAGGTCTCGAAACACGCGTTCTTCGGGCACCGCGCCTCCGATGAGTTCAATTCGCTCCATCATCTCGAAAGGCTGGGCCCGAACTCCGGTGAGAAGCACGGTCGTGCCGCCCTTCTGAAGCTCTTGAATCGTGTCTTCGAGTGCATAGAGCCCCGACTGGTCGATATGGGGTACGCGCTCCATGCGGACGATGAGCGCCTTTGTCTCTTTCGGGAGCGCAGCCGCGAGCGCACGAAAGCCCGAGGTAAAGCCGAAGAAGAGCGGGCCATAGAGGTGTTTGATGAAGACCTTATCGCCAAATTTTTTGGCAAGGGCGATCTCGTCATCCCAGAGCTCCTCTTTCGGAAGCTCGGTCAGCTCTTTGACGGAGCTCTCCGCTTCCGCGAGGTCCGAGGTTCGCTTCATGAAAAGAACGCTCGCGAGCACCACTCCGAGACCTACCGCGTGGATGAGATTGCCAAAGACCGTCCAGCCGAGCACGAGCACCATCACAAAGGCGTCGGCGCGGGGGATATGGCGCAGGTGCTTGATGCCTTTCGTATCGATGATCGCGACTCCGACCGCGATAAGAAGGCCGGCGAGAACGGAGAGAGGGATATACGATGCGGCCGCACCGGCGCCCAAGAGGACGAGTAACTGAAAGAGTCCGTGCGAAACGCCCGAAAGACGCGTCCGCCCTCCCGCATCAATATTGACCACCGTACCTTTTGTCGCGCCGGCGCCCGGGATGCCGCCAAACACCGCAGCAATGATATTCCCGATGCCCTGCCCGACGAGCTCGCGATTGCTATCGTGTTGTTCCTTCGTCAGGTTGTCCGCGATCACCGAGGTCAGGAGTGAGTCGATCGAGCCAAGAAGCGCGAGGGTCACGCCGGACTGGAGTACAAATCCCCAATGCTCCGAGGCGGTGGTCCACATCGCGGAGATTTGAAGCTCGGGGATCCCGGTGGGGATCGCACCAATCGTAGGCACTTCCGCACCCATGAGGATGGAGGCTCCAGTCCCAGCAAGGAGGGCAACAAGCACCGCGGGGACCTTCTTCGTGACGTAGGGAAAGACGTAGTAGGTAACCAAGGTGAAAGCGCCGAGGCCCACCGCTTGAAGGTTTAGGTCACGGATCGGTTCCTGGATTCGAAGGAATACGTCGACCGTCGATTTCGGGGACGCGGAGCCGAGGAAGGGCCAGATCTGCAAAAAAATGATGATCAGACCGACCCCAGACATGAAGCCGGAGACCACCGGGTAAGGGAAGTACTTCACGTACTTCCCTACGCCGAGGAACCCCAGCCCGACCTGCAGCACTCCACCGGCGAGAAAGCTCAAGAAGACGATGCCGAGGCCAGCCTCGAGACTTCCCGTCGCTTCCGTCGCATAAACGACGATCGACGCGCTAACGACGGTCATCGGTCCCGTCGGACCGGATGCCTGCGTCCGCGTGCCACCAAGCGCCGCCGCGAAAATCCCGACGGCGATGGCTCCGTAGAGCCCCGCGGCCGCACCGAGCCCCGACTGGACGCCAAATGCTAGCGCGAGCGGCAGCGCAATGATGCCCGCAACGAAACCTCCTGAGAGGTCACCCTTCAGATTCTTCATCTCGTAGTTCATCGATGGTCCCAAACCAGTGCAAACACGACGGCGATATCTCTAAGGCAGAAAAGAGGACAAAAGCAGTCCCCTTTTTGAAAAACGCGTCGAAATGCGGGAATCTCGCGAGGCCGTCATGTCCCAGGAAGAAGAGAGACGATCCAATGATCTGCGGGGTGCACCGAGTTTCCTTCGACTGGATAACGACACAGGAGCCTACACTAGCAGCGTTTTGCTAAAGGACGGAGAGACGTTTCGGCTCCGTATTCATGCATCGCTCGTATCCGATTCTAGGCTGAGCCCCGCGATCGCATCATTGCTGGGAGAGGTCCAAAAGGGGGTCGCGATTCGGGAAGCAATGGAGGCCCTTGAACGGAAAGAGCGATCCGCGTGGACGGCCTCTCACTGGCGGCGATTTCGAGCCTCACTCAAGCCCGACCAGATCGAGGTCTTTGAAGATGGCACCATCGAAATCTCCCTCGCAGGAACCCACGAGTTCGAGGGGCACAGCGTTCTTTTCGCATTCGATTCCGCGCTTCGACGGCTCGCGGTCGGCATCGAATAGCTACCGACAACGAAAAACGCCGCCCTTCCAAGAAGGAAGGACGGCGCTCTCGAACCAAAAGGCTATGCCGCGTCTTTGGTCGTCCGAAGAGCCGCGCTCATCCGAGCGAGCTCCTTCATCGCCTCTTCACCAGAGCCGTTGACCATGATGACGTTGCCAGGGCTATGCGCGGCGTCGCGGATGGTGTCCCAATGATTGGTCATCATCAGCATTGCCAAAATCACCGATTCCGAAGTGTCGGGCATGGCGATCCGCAGCTTGTCCATGGCGTCATGATATCCCTCGGCGATGGCCAGCCGCTGCGCGGCAATACCCTCACCCTGGAGACGCTTGCTCGTCTTCTCCGCCTCGGCGACGCCGACCAGACGGATCCGGTTGGCTTCTGCCTCGTTCAGAGCAGCCTCGCGCTCACGTTCCGCCGCGATGACGCGGTTAAACGCAGCCTGCACTTCATGAGAAGGCTGAGGCTCATCGACGAGTACATTGGCAATCTCATAACCGTACTCGTTCATCCGGTCGGCGAGCTCATGCTTCACCGCAACTTCGACGTCCTGCTTGGCCGTAAAGAGTTGCTCAAGCGTAAGCTTCGCACCTTCCGTTCGGACAACGTTGAGCACAAAGCTCACGATCTGTCCCTCCGGATTGTCGAGCTCGTAGAACGCCTCGCGGATTCGCGAAGGCATCACTCGATACTGGACGGCGACGGGAAAGCTGACGAACGCGTTGTCGCGGGTCTTCACCGAGACGTGCTCTTTCAGCTCGCGGAGCCGAAGATTCACGCGTGTTCCGACCATCGTCTTGCGCTCGAGCCCAAAGGGCCACGGCGGCTTCACGCGAAGTCCAGCGTGCTTCACCGAATGAAAGCGACCGAAAAGTTCGACGATCGCTGCCGACTTATTCTTGATCACCATGATGCTCGTCGAGAGCCAAGCGATCAGAAATACGCCGAGAAGAATAACCAACTGAATCTTTAACATGACCTCCTCCCGTGTTTTGGGATGTTGTGGGGCGTTTGCGTTCGAACCAACGTGGGTCAGGTGCCGCGCGGGCCCAGTGGGAACGCGGCCGCTCCAGTCCCGTCCGCCGGGCCCGATCTTCGCTTTGAGCGAGGGGCCGCTTCGTGGGAGACAAACGCCGTGAATCAGTCCTACTTTCGTTCAGATGAGCTAGCGCCCAACGCCGAAGGTCGATGGGAGGTCGAGACCACTCCCTTTTCCCGCGGCCCATGGCATCCCGATTTTTGCCACGCGGGACCACCATCGGCGCTGATGGTTCGGGCGGCCCAAGAGCTTGGGAGTTTTCCGTCGGTGCAGCGCGCAACATTCGACGTGCTCCGCCCGATCCCCCTAGGAGCGCTGATCGTCACGGTCCGAAAGCAGAGCGATTCCCGTAGCCTCGAGCGCTGGGAGGTCGAACTCTTGAGCGCCGAGCGCGTTTGCATGCGAGGCACGATTCTCCTCGCCTCATCAAATGAAACCGAGGGGCTCCCCGATCCGGCTCCGTCGCCTCTACCGAATGACTCGGCTCCGCTGGAATTCCCGTTCAACACGGCGGACGAGAGCTATATGCACGTCGTTGAACTGCGCGCCGCGCGGGGAAAAATCGGGGACGGGGATATGTTCTGCTGGCTACGTCCCAGCGCGAGCTTACTCGCCGGTGAATCCACGCTTCGGCCCACCGACCGCGTCTTCGTGTGCGCGGACGCATCCAGCGGCGTGGGCGCGCGCCTCGACTGGAAGACCCACTCCTTCGTAAACGCGGATCTCAGTGTCTCGCTCTTTCGCGAACCGGAGGGAGATTGGCTCGGTCTTGAGGCGAAGACCTACGCGGGCGCCGGTGGCCGAGGGCTCACCAGCACGACACTCTTCGATGCGAGAGGCCCGGTCGGAGCGTGCATGCAAGGATTGGCGATTCGGAGAGTCCGCTCGAAGTAGGCCATCGCGGCTTACCATCGAGGCGTCCTGAAATCGCGACAGCGAGCACAGGCGTGCGCTATCCTGGTGAAGTGAAACGCTTCCTTTTCATTCTCACGCTGTTCGTACCTCTTGCAGCTGGCTGCGGCGACGACGACGTGCGGCGATGCAACTCCCCCGCAGATTGTGACGGGGATCGATGCTTTAACGGACTGTGTGTCCCCGACGAAGCGCTCCCCGACGCTTCGGCGGAGGACAGCGGACAAGACGCCGGGATGGACGATGCCGCAGTCAACGATGCCGCAGTCGACGCGAGCGCAGATACTGGCGGGGGAGGAGATGCGGCAATCGACGATTCTGGCACCCAAGACGCCAACACGGAGGACGCCAGCACCGAAGACGCCGGCGCCGGGGACGCCGCAATGGACGCGGAAGTCGACGCAGGTCGAGACGACGCCGCACCCACCTGTCCGAACATTCTCGGAACGTGGAGCGTCTGCGATCATCCTTCGTGCGCTGCGGCACAATGCTATGCCGACGAAGTCGAGATCATCACCGATTCGCGCAGCCCGTTTGAGTGCGGCTTCCGCGTCACGGCGGATGGACGTCCAGCCGGACCGAACGTTGCCGGCGCGTTCGGCACCGACGATGGCCGAATGTTCGAGGAAAACGGCATTCTGGTCGATGACCAAAGCTGTTCGTCGATTTCGCGACCGGAAGACGACGCACTCGAAATCACCAGCTGCGGCGGGGGACGTGGCTGCGGCGTTCGTCTCGTTCGGTTCTAGCGGGCTCGTGAAAAACGCCCGAAACCGCTTCGCGGTATTTTCACGGACTCAAACGCCATCCAACTCTCGCCACGTATGGACAACACGAGTCCAATCATCGGACGCATCTGTGCACGCCAACATCCAACGAATCAAAATCGGCCCTTTTCCTACAGCTGACTAATGCTTCCAAGAATCCTTTCGACGATCGCGATCACGGCGCTCTTGCTCCTCTCCGGCTGCAGTGAGAACGCGGAGGCAAGCGCCAGCCAAAGCAGCGCAAACCATCCGGCGCAGGTCCACATCAACCTCGACGATCCGCAAACGCTCTTTACTTGGTACGACGAAGACGGGCCGCATATCACGGAATCGCGAGAAACAATTCCGGAGGCCCACCGCGCCCGCGTCCGAGTCGATTCCCTCGCCCTCTCCCCGGAGGACCGAGATCCGGGTGTTGTCTACGTGGTTGATCTTCGCGTCGCGGAGCCTGAGATCGAAGCGGTCGACCGAGAAGCATTTGATGCCCTCCTCGCTCCCGAAGAGCCTGCGGCGACAGAGCTTCCCACCGAACCACAGGAGCTCGCTCAGAATTCGAGCGATGTCACCATTTTCGGAGCGTCCTGGTGCGGAGCCTGTCGGCAGGCCAAGGCGTATCTGCGGTCCCGCGATATCGATTTTGTCGAACGCGATGTCGAAGAGGAGCCCGGCGCTCGAGCGGAAATGCAGCGACGGGCGCGGGAAGCCGGCGTTCGGGTAAGTGGCATCCCCGTGATCGATTTCCGCGGGACCATCTTAAGCGGGTTTAACCGCTCCGCGATCGATCGACTGGCCGGTTTATGAGCGTGTTGGACGGTCGTCTTTTCGGTGAAGAACAGCCTTGCTTCGGCTGCGCGATCGATCATCCAATCGGCTTTCGCCTCCGCTTTGAGCGGGAGGGCGATACGATCCACACCCGCTTTGTGCCGGGGGAGCAATACCAAGGACCGCCGGGAATCATGCACGGCGGGCTCGTCATGACCCTCGCTGACGAGGTTGCCGCGTGGACGATCATCGGGCTGAAAAACCGCTTCGGCTTCACGGTGGAAGCGAAGCTTAAGCTCAAAAATGCGGTTCGAACGGGAGAGGAAGTTCTCGCCCGAGGACAAATCGCAAAGGATGGTTCGCGCATCGTCGAAGTGCTCGTAGAGGTCCTCCAGGGGGAAAAAATCTGCACAAGCGGCACCATGAAATTCGCTTTGCTCGACCAAGAACGAGCCGAGGAGCTTCTGCAGCGGCCACTCCCGGAGGCGTGGAAGACCTTCAGTCGCGAAAGATAGCAAAAGCGCCAATTCGCACATGAATACAGATAGTTGAACGTCATCTATCCGCCGAACGAATGCGTCCAAAATTCTGCCGAGTTTTTTTCCCACAGCACCTATAGCGATCGATTTCACCCCGATTTTTTCGGTATTTTCGTGCAAAACCTACTCAAATGTGTCATTTGTGTGACACATGGCTCGCAAGAAACGTAAACCGGCAAAAATCCGCGCACGGATGCGCGCGGCGTCGGTTTCCCTGCTTCCGGGCTACGTCGACGATATCGAGTGGCGGTCCTTGCTCGACGAGCTTGGCCCCGGTGACGTTCGCGAACCTCAATGGCGCATCCACGATCAGACGCATCTCGAGCTCGCGATCGATCACCCTCTCAATAGCGGTAAGCACCGCACCGAGTGGGAGTGTTACTACTTTTTCCCGCGCTCATTCCGCATCGACAAAGAAGCCTACCCACGGGCACGTTTCTATGGAGATCAGCAAACCTACGTTCGCTTCGCGCTCCAGCAGAAGACGTTCCAAGAACTGACCGAAAAAGACCTGCCGGAGCTGGAGCGGGTTCTGAAGAGCGCAAATACCGAAAAGAAGCTCGCCGAGCTCAAGCTCTTTGCGTCAACGCTCCGAACCTCGCTCTTCGTCGCTCGCCGCACGTTGCAAGAAATGCTCGAGGCCGAGCTGGACCAAAGCCCGGATGCATCCGAGACCGCGGATATTGAGGCGGCATCGCTCGCGCTCGCGTCGGGCTGCAAGGTCTTCCTCGCGGAATTCCGAACGCTACTCAGCGCACAGGAGTTCGACGAAGGCATGCAGATCGCAGCAAGGCTCACGGATGAGGCGATCTCGCGAAACGTGGAGACCGTCTTCGCGACGCTTTCGCTCTCGCTCCGGCAGTACGGCGAGGAGTCTCTGGCGGCGCAGGTTGCAAAGGTCGCGGTCGACGAGGCGCGCTATCGCCGTGCGGAATCCCTCGACGAGGTTGGCAGTGCAACCGCGGAGCGACGGGAGATCGAACATCTGGAGTTCCGCCGCGGCGTGCTGAAGAAGTTCACCGAATCGCAGCTCTGGCTGCGCGCGAAACCGATGGAAGCGGGGAAACTAACCCTGCAAGTTCTCTACGCGCTCGCAGCATCTGTTGCGATGTCTTTCGCGGTCGTCATGGCGGCCTATCACGGTCCCCAAGATCGCAATGCGTTCGGAGATCTCTGGACCTGGGCCGCGATCGTGATCTTGGCCTACGCCGGCAAGGACCGAATCAAGTCCACGCTGCAGCAGGTGTTCTCGCGCTGGGTCGCCAAACGCTATCCACAGCGAAAGTTCAAACTCCAACCACGTGAGCATCAGGATAAGAAGGCGCCCATCGTCGGCTATGTCGACGAAAACACGCACTATCCTTCGACCCATAAGCTCCCCAAGGACGTACTCGAAGTCCGCAATAGCAGCCGCTCTCATGAGGTCGAACAGCGCGCTCGCCCGGAGCAAGTTCTGTTTCACCATCGCATCGCAACGCTGGATGGCGAGGCCGCGCGAGCCATTGACAACCGCTTTGTGGCCCTCACCGAGATCGTCCGCCTCGACTTCTCGAATATCCTTGCGCACACGGACGACCCCAAGCGCCGCATCGTGTTCGCAGATCCGGACGATGCGCATATCTATTCGGCCATGGCGCCGCGGGTCTACAACGTTTCGATCGTCTATCGTTGCAAGCGCGGAGATGAAACCTCGCCATGGAAGCGCATCCGCGTGGTCGTGTCGCGCAAAGGCATCAAGCGCATCGAGCCGGTTGTTTAGCCCCGCTCCCCCGAGCGCACTTCAGAACGATCGTGGAAGGCCACGTGCTTTCACCCCATGGGCCAGCTGAAACCGGCGCATGCGGTCGTGCTGAACGCCCCCGTAGTGGCGAGTGAGCAACCCGACAAAGACCGCCCCTACCAGTTGGCCGAATGCGCCGCAGATCATGAGACCCACGAATCCAAAGAAGAGTAGTGCGAACCAAGTTCCGCGGACACTCGCAGGAGACATCGTGACGAAGGCGTTTCGCTTTCCACAACTTCGACAGCGAACTCGAGAGCCCTTCGGTCGAAGCTCGCAATAACATCGCACGCAGAATCGATCGTGCCCTGCCGGTTCGAATTTGTTCCCCACGACCGAACACTATCACATGCCCAGCGGGCCCTGCACCCGGAGGAGCGTCTCCGCATTCAATCGATAACCGCCGCGCATCGTCTGCAGAGCATCCCCGAGCAAGCCCTTTCGCAATCGATTCACGGCAACCCGGAGGCGATTGAGTTTCGACGAACGCGCCGACTTGTCCCCCGGCCAAAGACGCTCGATTAGGTCGTCACGCGGCACGATCGAGTGCGCGTTCTCCGCGAGCAAGCGCAAAAGGCGAAGCTGAACGGGTTGTTGACTCAGTTCGAGCTGTCTATCGCGAAAGCTCGCGCGCTCCGCGTTGATTTGAAGCTTCTCTCGCACCTCCAAACGGGCCAGAAGCAGCTCCATCCGTCGCCGCATCGCCAACTCGAAGAAACGAACATGTACGGAATCGGGGACACCTCTCGGATGGGCGAGCCCCTGCGATAAGCGCTCCCATTTTTCGCAGAGCTCCGCCGGCGTGGCCTCCCCCGCAACCACGCGGCCTTGAGTAAGACTACGTGCGAGGAGGCAGCTTCGAGAAACGATCCGCTGTCTCGGTTCGGAGAGCGCCGGAAGCGCGTCGATCTCCATTAGGAAGGTCTCAAGCCCGGCTTCGTCTTCCTCGAACGCGGCATGAAGCGCCCCCAGCGCCAGCGCCGTGCTAAGCGATTCAGAGAGATCACCTTCCCGGAATGCCTGGATCGCGTTGCTTAAATGGAGCCGGGTGGCGTCAGCGTCCGCGAGCACAAAAGAAACCCTCGCCGCGTAACTCTCAACGTACGCGACGAAGAGATGATCTTTTTGCTCACGGAGTGGCATCAGCAGTTCGTAAGCACGGGAAAATTCCCCTTCGGCTTCGACCACGAGCGCTTCGAAGGAACACCACGCGGGCGGCCGATTCGTTGTCGTCTCTGCCTCAAGCGCCTCCTTCGCTTGTTCCCATTGGCCGAGCTCCAGATGAAGAAGGCCCAGGGTCCGAGACGAAGGCTCCGTGTCGGCATCCGGCTGAGCCGCATAGATTTCCCGCGCCTTTAGAACATCTTCAAGCGCACTCTTCGGAGTGCTCTGTGACGAGGAAAGCGCGCGAGTAAGCAATGCAAGCGCCTGGACCAGTGCTTCGGTCGAATGTTCCGCGGCGCTTGACGCGAGCTCTTGAGCGAATCGAAATCGCCCTTGGTTAAACGCGATGGCGGCATGCAGAGCCTCCTTTCGGGGCCCAGGAGGAAGCTTGTCGAGAAACGTCAGCGCCTCATCGGGCCGCCCTCGCCGGCGCGCCACGCGCGTCGATACCTCAAGGAGGGTCTCTTTCCGGCAGCGACGTAGCGAGGGCGCATTCACTTCATCCCCAGCGAAGGAAAGAAATCGATCGACCGCGGGAGGAGACGATGCCGCGATTCCCCACGCCGCAAGAAACCCGGAGTGCTGCTCCGCGAGCCGGCGAAGCGCATCTTCGTGTACGCGAAGCTCTTCGCTCACCGTCTGCGAAGTTCCCCAGAACGAAGCGAAGACGAGCGCGTCCAAAAGCTTCAGCCCAAACTCACGCTCCTCATCCGAGAGAGCTTGGCGCTCGATCGCTGCGCACAGAAATGCGGGCGGCTTCGCCCGTCCCTTTTCGCGGCAGAGGAGACCAAGGTCTTCCCCCCTGTCGAGAGCGAACTCGAGCTGTCGGCGGAAGCCCGCTTCGATCCCCCGCATTGGCCAATCGAGGGGAATGCCGGCTGGAAAACGAAGGAAAAATCGCAGAATGGATCGCTGCGCTGGCTCGACGGAGGAGAGACGTTCAACGACCGCTTCGAGGAGCTCCTTTTGCCGGCGCGCGATTCCCTGGCCGTGCCCCTCCGACCAAACTCGGAGCGCCTCCGCTCGTCCGATGCGCCGTTCAAATCGCGCAAGCCTCTCCGAGATCTCCGGGGCCCCAGGGAAGAGCGCATCCGGAGCATCATCGACTCCGATACAGAGCTCACTCCGCGACTTCGAGGCAAAGACGGCATGCTCGCGAAGCGCAATCTCTTGCTCCACGCGCAACGCACCAAGAGGCCAAAACACACCG
Source organism: Myxococcota bacterium (assembly GCA_020629955.1). Taxonomy (GTDB): domain Bacteria; phylum Myxococcota_A; class Polyangia; order Polyangiales; family Houyiibacteriaceae; genus JAHDCI01. The sequence goes on from JAHDCI010000001.1 coordinate 80,270, forward strand.
ATTTGCTTCGTGTGCTCTTTCGCCTTCTCGAGCGCGGCCGAAAAGGAAATCGGCGCTGGATGAATCGGATCCGTCAACCAAACGAGGCTAGTGCGAGGATCAAATCGATGGAAGGGATGATCTTTCGTCCAGGGCGCCGAGGCGGGCTTCGAAGGGCGAACGACATGCCGAGTATATCGAAGGAAGAGCAAAGGTCGGATCGGCGGTCATCGCGGAAGAGGGCCCTTCTATCGATTCGATCCCCGCACTGACGCGTTCTTCCTCCGAGGCCTCTGAAAAACAAGCGAGCCTATTCGCTCGGACACGCACCCCCGCCACCTTCGACCACCGCGAGTTCGGATTGCGGAGCAGACCATGGCGTCCCGTGGGGGGAAGATCCCGCCTCGCGGATCTCGGGGAAGGTCTCCGCGATGAAATCAGTGGGCTCGAGGTAAAGACCGCTTCCCATATTGTTTCCGTCCCAGCCTAGTTCCTCGGGCCAGTCCATCGTAAAGACACTGTCGAATCCACCGTGCATATCGGGATGACGGCGGATTCGAAGCACGGGAGCGGCGATCCCGTCGAAGACATTCGCTTCGCCCGATTCTGTTGTCGCCGGGAGACATGCGCCGTCTGCGGACAGCACCGCGCTGGTCGCATTCTCCACCTCGGCCCGAATCACCCAGCTATCAAACCCCGTGCTTCGCAGCTCGCTTGGCTCGTCCAAAAACTCGCTCGCGAGGCGAACGCGTACAGGCATTGAGGGCTCCGGAAACTCGAACCGATCTTCGGATTCCCGGAGGGACATACGCCCCTCGAGAACGAGACCAAGAAGAGGGCGCATCATAACGCGATCGTCGAGTTGCACGATGGGCGTCACCGATTGAACCATGCCGCTTTCCACCGTCGCTCGGAATAGAAAATAGGCGAAGTGACTGTCTGCTCTTTTCAGTAGACCAGGGTCACTCACGGTCGCGCGGGTCAACTCCGAAGCGAGCGGAAACGTCTCCAAGCGCGTCTGAAAGACCACCGCGCTCTCACGAGTTGAGATCCCGCCGTAGACCACTCCCTCCTCGTCTGGAGGCAGTCGCACCCTCACTCCGCTCTCGAACGCTCTTGTACAAAGCGGAACCTCTTCGTCGCTTTGCTCAGCGCAGAACTCGAAGTCGCTCCCGCCATCCACGGGAGGCACGTCCGTCGCGGTGTCGACGGGAGCGTCCGTCTCGCTATCGATCGCAGCGTCGCCGATCCCATCGTCGTCGCCGCAGGCGAAAAATAGAGCGGAAAGTAAGAGAAGAATCCGAAACTTCATGCTCCGACGATACGCCGCCGACAAGCACCTGTCAGATTAGTTCTGCGGATGTAATGGCCTTCACCGTACGAAAAAAGCCCACTCGAAGAGCGGGCCTTTTCCGACACTGAGGTTTTTGCCCTTAGTCGCGGGACGCCATCACGATACGCAGCACGTACCAGAGCAAGAGCGCAAAGCTTGCAAAGAGCGAGAGGGCCGCCGCGACGTGTTGGTCGCGGCGATAGTGCAGCATCACGTTCGATGTGTTGTAGAGGATCGAGCAGCCCGCGAAGACCACCATCGCCCACGAGAACCAGATGCCGAGGCTGAAGTTGAAGAAAATCGAGCCAACGATCGCCGCCATCGCGGCGATACCGCCAAACATCAGGACGCCCTTCATGAAGGAGAAGTCCCGCCGCGTCACAAAGACCACCGCCGTCAGCGCAGCGAAAAGCAGAACGGTAATTCCCCCTGCCTTGCCGAGAATCTCAAACCCGCCGCCGCCACTTTCCACGGAAAGGTAGATGGCCATCACCACCAAGGGCGCAAAAAGGATCGCCTCGGCCACGGTATACACCCCGAGACCGAGATACTGCATGCCGATCGAGGTCGAGGATCGCGCCCAGCGATCGGCGATATGGCTCACCAGCATAAAGCCGCCCAAAAAGAGCAGCCAGCCGTACTGGCTCATGAACGCGAGCTCGAGGAGCTTCTCGGCCGCGCCCGTCGTGATCAGGACCGCCTCGAATGCAACGAACGCGAAGATCGCGCCAACCAGATGCAGATAGGTCTTGGTAATAAAACTGGCCCGCTCATCCACGCTGGCGTGCGCGACGGAGGCTCGATAATCGGAGGCGTAGTGCATGAGCGGAATTTCAGTCGGAATTAGACGCTTGTCAACATCGATGAAATCAGCGGCTATGCCGAGCGAGTCGAATTTTCCAGCCCCCATTCTGATAACGAACCATCGCGCGAACCCCTCCCCAGATCTGGCCACCGCCATCCGGGTCGGGGCGCAGCTGGATCCAACCAGCCCACCGGTTGGACCAGGAAGTTCCATCCCGAACGATCCGTTTCGCATCCGCGTCGGGGAACGCCGCGGAAACTTCCGTGAATCCGTCGCCGGTGATCGCGCCTGGCAGATCATCGAACATATCCTGAATACGATTCTTGAAGGCGTTTCGGCGTCCCTTGGTCGAGAGGTCGCTCAACGTGCCATCTCGCCGTAGCGCTTCAAAATCGCGCTGTATATCAGCGTCCCAGCAGTTGGCATTGTGTGCGAGCAACGCCAGCTCGCCGCCCGCGGGACGGACGAAGTAGTTGTGCTGGTTCGAGATCGCGACGTTGTAGACAGGAGTCTGTTGGTAGCGGGGCATGACGGATTCAAACGCCAGCGTCTCGCCATCGCTTGAGAGCGCAGCGCCAGCGTGCCACTCGCCGATCTCAATATACTCTCCCCGAGCGTCATCCCAGAAGGGGTGCTCGGCCGTGGTCAAGAGCAGAGGTTCGCTCGAATCCGCTCGCACTCCGATAAGCTCGTCGGTGAAACGCACAAGGGTCTCCTCGATCCGCTCGATCACGATTTCGCCGCTCTCGTGATCGTAGGCATAGACCTCGTCGCCTACCTCTAACTCTTCGATCGCGCGGTATCCCTCTGGCGTCCAGATCTCGGTTCCCGCCACAAAACACCGCGGACCATCCGTGCAGCGCGGACAGTTACGGCGCGAACGTCGTAAGGCTCTCCGGGAGATGCGCTTCAGTGCCCGGAAGATCGAAGTCGCGTCGAGGAGCATCGTGATCTCGCTCCCCGCAACGCTTTCGAGAATCTGTCCGCCAACTTCGCCGCGGATCTCGTTGATGATGGTTCCAGCTCCTACGAGCGCCGCCCCTTCGATGGCCACAAGTCCGGCGATCGGGGCCGCGAGGGTGATCGCGATGGGCCCCGCACTCCGCTCACTCTGACGGTCTCGGAAGTACTGATTAAAGCGATGCGCGGCATCCATCCCAAAGTTGCCCGTAAGCAGCGCCCGGCCCCATGTCTTCGGCCGCGCGAGTCCAAGCTGGAAAACCTCCGCTTCGGTTACAATATGATCGCCGATGATCCAAGTCGGCTGGGAAGACACTCTCTGCGAACCATTCGCGGACGCCGTAACGACGACGGTGTCGAGGAAGGTTCCCGTCTGAAGAAGCTCTGAGACCGTCGGGCCCCCGGTGATCCGAGCCGCTTCAACGATAATTTCAGGGCACGGTTCAGGGCAATCCCCCGTGCGGTCGACGTTTCCGACCGGGTCGTTGTAGGCGTAGTTGTAAGCATCCCGCTCCAGGTCGGGCACAAAATCCGCCTGCAAGAAGCGACCAATAGAAGGATCGTACGTTCGCGCCTGTGCGTGCTGGAGCGAGGAAACAAACGAGCGCTCATCGGTCTCGCCCGCGTGGGCGAGAGACTGCAACCCGGTAAAACTCGCAAGCCGCGACGGCGCAAAATCCGTATCGAAGTGGAGCTGTTCCCCGAAGGCATCGAAGCGCTGGTTTTCAACCACATCTCCGTAAGCGTCGACGACCACCCGCGGGGAACCGGTATGATCTCGAAGCACAATATAGCTGCCCGCGACCCCAAGCGGACTCAGCAGTGGGATCCGGAACCCACCCGGAATCGACCAGCTCGCGAGCTCACCAAGCTCGTACGTCGCGTGCGTGGTCTGGAGCGTATCCGAGCTTACTTCGGCAGCGGCGCCGATGCCCCAATCTTCGGAATCGGTCGCTTCACCGAGATGAAGCGTACGCGTGCGGAAAAGGTTTCCGTTTGAATCGTACGAAAACTCTCTGCGGTTGATGATCTCGCGTGCGCCCGCAAGCTCTCGGACCTCGGTCACGCCCGCGATGAACCCCTCGACCGAATAGTCATGTTGCGTTCGCTGCCCGGGCTGGAAGGACGTTGTCACCTCGCCGAGAGGCCCGTACTCAAACGTTGCGTCGAGCCGGCCAGTGATGCTTTCGAGGCGGCGTCCCTCGTAGGCGTAGCTCTGCGTATCGCCATTCCGAGTGAGGGTCTGAAGCTGGTCGATATTCGAGTAGGTCGCCGAAAGGCGGTGGCCACCATTCGTCTCGAGTGCATCGAGAAGTCTCCCGCGACGATCGTAGGCATAGAGAATCGAGCCGGCGTCACGCTCACACTCATCCGCGCGACATCGAGCGACCCAGTCCACGCTTGTGATTCTGCCATCGCCCCGACCCGCGCCAAGGTCGCCAGAAGCTTCCGGGTGCGCTTCGTCATAACGAAGCTCAAAGGCAAACGCGTTCTCATCGGCATCGCTCTCGAGGTCGCCAACGGAGCGAAGTCTTCCGAGCCAATCCCCTTGCACCCGCTGGACCTGAGGGACCTGCGCTTCGGGCAAGAACGTGTGGTCAATGCGATGCTGGGCCTCGTCGTAGCTCGCTTCGTAGAGCGTCGCATAGCCACACTCGAGCGGCGTGGGATTCTCCCGAATGATAAAGGCTCGAATCGCGGCGACATCCGCTTCATCGAGCTGCCCGTCACGGCCGCGCACAACTTCGCCTTCCTCGTTGAAGTGCGCGACATCGCCCGCGACGCGTCCACAGTGCTCGTAGCGTTGCGCACCAATGACGACCAAATCGTAGGTTGTAACCTCGCCGTCCTGGTCAAGGTCACCGCAGAGAGGCTCTTCGTCGCAGAGAACGTCCCGATCGGTGATGCGCTCGACATGCCCCCTTGAATCGTATTCGTATTCGAACGAGATCGCGTCGTCTTCGCCGGGCTGGTAGCGCTCCGCAACCGTTCTTCCGAGCCGGTCGTAGTAGAAGAACGCGCGTTTGACCCCAAGCCCGGGATAGAAGGTCGCTTCTTCGATCACGTGCCCTTCGGCGTCGTAAGCGTAGTCCACGTAGACCCCATCGGCGCTCCACTCGCGAGCCACGCGGCCCTCGAGATGTGCATCGCTCGTCTCGAGGATCGAGTCCTCTGGAAGCGTGTCGTAGAGCGTCTCCGATCGAACCTCCGTTCCCGCGAGTGCTTGAGAGAATCGGCCTCGCGCATCGTAGAGGGTCTCGAAGGATTGCCCACTCGCGTCCGTCGAGAGAGAGAGTCTTCCTGCGTGGTCAAAGTGGCGCGTCGTCCGCCCTCGGTCGGGCGAAGTAAACTCCGTGAGGCGACCAAACGAGCCGTAGCCGTATCGGAAAGAAGTCCGCGCATCTCCCCGGCCGAAGGAGATCTCTTCGAGGCGACCTTGAGCGTCGTAGGCATAGTGCTGCGCGACTCGGCCAGAACGCTGCGAGAAGATCTGGCGACCGCGGAAATCGAAGACCGAGCGTAGATTCTGGTCTCCCGCCCCTGGAACGGAAGAGTGGACGTTCACCTCTTCTCGAATCTGCCCAGACTCGATTCCGAAAGAATAGCGACGGTCCTCCGTTCGGTAGAGCTCTCCCGAATCATCGTAGACGCGCGACTGGATCAATCTCCCGCGCGTATCAAACGACTGCTCCGTTCTCGGAAGCTCCGAGAGCGCCGGATTTGCAAGCTCGAGGGCACTCTCCCCATCGATGGGTACCATCAGGGTTTCAAGGTCGCTCAACATACTTGTGCCGATGTAGCGGCGGTACATGCCCCACAGACGGGCTCCGCCCGGACCTTCACGAAGCTCCTGGGTCGCGAAGTTTCGTCCGAGTCCATCAAAGAACTGAACGCTCTGAACCTCGTGCTCACCATCTCGGACCGTGTGAACGACACGCTGCGGCTGCGAGATCCCATTTTCATTCTCGCCTGCGGCGAGATAGTCGACCTGATAAGCCGCGCTGGCGACCGCTTCGGGAGAACATCCTCCCGGCCCTTCGAGAACCGCGTGCGGTTGACCACCGAGATAACAAAGACGCAGGGACGCGCCATGAACATTGGTCACCGATTCTACGAACCCGGCAGCGTCGAGCGCGGTTCTTGAGAGTAGCTGCTCGGAACCATCCTCGCCGATCTCGTAATGCGCCGTGGGCCCCATACCGCGCGCGTCATATTCGAAACGGGTACGGAGGTAGGTCGGCGAGACACCCTGCGAAGTTTCGGTCGCGCTCTCCGCGATGCGTCCGTGCGCGCCGTAGCGATGAAACGAGCCCACGATATTGTTGTGCGGATCTTCCGGATCCACGGTGAACACCGCGGTAATGCGTCCGAGGCGCCGGGTATCGAGTTCGCTCGCTTCCAGCGATGGGTAGGCCGCGCTTCGGGTCGCGCCGCCGGTCACCCGGAATCGGTCGTCCACCTGTACGGAGGTTTCGTAGTCATAACCAAACACCGTCAATGCTTCGAGCGGAGCGCGATCACTGCGGCCGCGATACACGGCTTGAGACCGGACAAGCGAGGGCATCGCATCCCCTCGGGCATCGCCGAGGTCGCTCAGATAGGTCGTGCGTGCGAAGCGAACGTCCGCTTGGTTTCGATCGATATTCAGCCGGTCCTGACGAAAGCTCCGGCTCTCACCGTAGAGGCACTTCCAGTAGCGGCTGCCGTTGGCGCGCTCGGTGAAATTGCAACGCGGCGCGGAATGAACATCCCGCGAACGTTCGACCGCAACAGGATCGGTGGTTGTCCATTGCTGCGCAAAGGGAGCATGGAAATAGCGATCGTATTCGTTCCGCCCAGTGCCCGGTGCAGCGAGCGCGAATCGCGCTGGTGCGTCCGCGCGGGTCACTTGCACGGTGCTCACGGAGGTGGAACCCGCGGCTTCGCTACAGGCGGGAAGAGCGCCGCAAGCGGCCTCACTGATCTGCCGGTTGCCACCACAGACACTATCGACGGAGCAATCGACTTCTCCACCGGGCAAGGGCTGACATACCTCGCTATTGCTCAGGTGGCGGACCGACGCACAATTTCCGGCATCCTCGAATCCATCGTCGAGGCACTCCCCATCCGCCCCAAGAGGACGCTCGTTTCGGCAGCACCCGACTTCACCGGATGCTCCGAGCAGAGCACTGCAGTGGAAGGTCTCCGAGCCTGCATCGGATGAGCGATACGCCGGATAGCAGCATCGCGCATCGGTATTGCCCGTCGGTCGCGTGTGAATCGTAATGGTCGGCTGGAGGACAAAAACAGGTTGGTATTGCCGCGAATCGCACACGCCATGAGCACTCGAGGTCACACACTGAGCGCTGGGGGACCACCGATTCCACGTATCCGGCTTGGCGCTGAGTCCGGCCATGAAGGTCGCGTACCCGTACTGCGTATGTGCCTCGAGCGTGCCTCGCGTAAACGCATCTTCGCAGAGGCCGCCGCCGTTGACCGGTTCCGCGACCTCGGCCGAAGACGACGCTCGCAGCTCAAGAGAGGCGGTTCGTTCGGAGCACCAGATATTGTCCGAAAACCGCATGACGTCTTCGGTCACGCCGGTTCGAGCTCGGGCAGGACCGAAGGGATTTCGCCTGTTTTCGGTGTCACGCTCCACCACCGGCGCGGTGAGAAAGAGGGTCGACGCGCGCTCCATGCTGCCGGGGAGAGGTGGGTCGATCACGACGGTCGCTCCGACGGCCCCCTCGCTCGTGCGAAGGAAGGTATGACGAATGTCCCAGCGCTGGGTCTCTCCGCGAGAAGGCCGCAGCGTTCGGGATTCAACGCCGTCGATCCACACGGCATGTCCAGGATCCATCGAGGCGAGTTCCGCTTCGTCTCCGCTCACCGGAACCCGTACCCCCGCCCCCGGGATCCCGCTCCTCAGGCCGAGCGCGAGGAAGTGATTTTCCTTTCGCCATTCCCCATCGACGAGGGAGACATGCGAGCGCCACTCATAACGCACCCGGTCGCCGCCCGGCAGATCGATGCCGACCATCCGCGGGAGGAAGAATGTTCTTCGTTCGATCCACGAACTCTTAAAATCGGCATCGATTGTGAGGGTGCTCGTGAGATCACCGATCGGGATCGGAATCGAAAGCGCGGTTACAAAATGTGTCTTGTGTTCTTCCGAGGGTCGTTCCAACGCGACGTCGTCGTAGCGGAAGCCATACCTTCGATGAGGCGTCTGAATCGCGGAAAGATCGGGGCCTTCCTCTCCTCGCTCCGAAGCACACTCCTCTGCGCCTTCCGAACACCACTCGAACTGGGTGGAGAGCCAGCCTTCCCCGCGCTCGAGAGGGTCCGATCCGGGTCCGGGATAGTGGACTGCGCTGAGACGGGTATCGCGCGCCGCATCGCAGCGGTCAGCGACACCTTGATGTCCCCCTGCGAGCTCAAATACGATGCGCTGCTCTGCGGAGAATGAGCCCTCGACGGTTCGGCCAGTCTCCACGAGACGAGGGATCGGGGAGCGCGTTTCCTCGTCGCAGTCCGAGTCGCCGAAGTAGTGAAAACGCGAAGTGGCCCCATCGGGTTGGACGATCTCTGTCAGGTAAAGAGCGGTGAACTGTGCGGGGGTCTCATGGCCAAGAACGCGCGGTGCAAACGCCGCCTCGTAATGATGCTCTCCACGCTCAAGGGGTCGGCCAACACGGTGCTCGAAGCGCATCCGCGTGCCGTCCGGACGCACCATTTCGATTCGCTCCGGCAGTCGAAGTGGAATGCGAACGCTCCCTTCGAGCGGCAAAGCTTGTCCGGTCTGCGAGACGCACTCGCCTCCAACTTCCACAAAAGGGCAACCTGCTGGCAGGACGAGATCGGTCCATTCGAGAACTCGCCAGCGACTGCCGTCCGAGAGACGGCCTGAGCTGCGGTCAAGGGGCTCATCTTCCGCTGCGCCCCGTTCATACTCGCCTTCACTATCGAGCGGCCAGTCGGCCAAAAGATTTCCGTAGTTCGGTGCCGCCGCTTCGACGTCGGGGTGCTCATCGAGCGGAAGGTACGCTTCCTCGAAGGCGCCATCTGGAGATTCAAAACCAGCGGACCCTCCGTTGTATCGGTCGCCCAAAAAGAGTTCCTCCGCCTGCGGACGGAAGGGTCCGTGCGAGCGCTGTCGCAAGTCCCAGCGGAAACGTCCGAAGAAATTGCTATTCCAGAAAGCTCCCAGGCCGGCGCTATTGGGAATGGTCGGATTCCAAGAGGCGATCTCGGACTGCGAACGATAGCGAGCAAAGACATCCACCCCGCCGGCGGATGCGATGCGCACCGCGATATTGAGCGCGCCGGACGCCGCATCGACCTCTTCGCTCAGCTCCTCCGCATCAAAGGACATCGCATGCCCTGACTGGCTTGAGAGCCGCGAGGCGTCGCCGGCGACGCGCTGCACCGCGATATTCTGACTGGCGAAGTCGATGCCGACGCCGCCAGCTTCGAGAGACTCGGTGACTCCGGTGCAGGAAAACGCGAGGGCGAGCAAGAGCGCCGCGGGCACGTGAGAAGGAGAGAGAGAGCGAAGAGAGTGTTCCATGTACTTCCAGCGAACTCGGCGAAAATGAACCAAGTTCACGGAGGTTCAAAGTTGCAACATTGGTACCACCACTTTTTCCTGATGTTTACGTCAACTTTGTATACAAAAAGCGACAACGAAAGCTCGAGTTGCCATAAAGCGGCACACTTCGACGTATCCTACTCGTATAAGCGACTCTGTAGTCACTCTCAGAAAGGCCGACAGCTACGGACCGAGCGGGTCAGGGGAGCTCAGAGAGCGCGGCGCTGCTGGGGGAGCAAACCGAAACTCGACTTCCGCCGAATATCTTCGAGCTCTTTCGCGCGCTCCGGACCGCCAAACTTCCCGTCGAGCTCCACCTGCTCACCATCTCGAAGCTCGAGCACGATCCGCCTTGTCTCGTCGCGGAACGAAACCCGCGCGACATCGTCCCATCGATGCGATGCTTCGAGTTGGCCAAAGCGCTCGTGCTCAAGCCCTTCTGCGTGCACGATCACCGCTTCGTCTCGGCTCCACATGCGTCGCAGTCCAAAGATGGCGAGCCCGGGCCCCGCAGCAATCGCGATCAGGCCTCCGATCAGCAACATCCAGCCGAGGGAGGGATCCCCCGACGCGCCGCGCGCGATGGTCTCCCCCATCTCATAATCGCGGTAGAGCCGGATCGCGAGCCCGTCCGCAAGCTCGATATGTCGGTACGCGATCGAGAGCATCAACGACCCGGTGATCGGTCCCAATGTCGCTGGAAGAAGAAGCCACAGGAGCCGCGATGTATCGTCTGGACGGAGGCAAGCGATCGCCGCTTTCGGCCTCCGAGATGGACGCTCGCTCATGGCGAAACCTCCATTGCGGAAGCGTTCGCTTCATCTTCCGCAAGCAATCGCTCAAGCCCCTCGATATCACTATTGCCCGGATCGAGCCGGCGGGCTTCTGCGAGCGATGCCCGCGCCGCCGCAAAGTCTTGATCGAAGAGCGCTGCGCGAGCGCGATCGAGCGCGTCTTTCGCGGCCTCCTCACGCTCGTGCGGAGTCATCTCGGCTTCTTCTGGAACATCGGGCGAAACATCGTCGGCGGCGTCCTGCGCGCCACTATCAACCTCGGTCACATCTTCGGAGGCGTCCGTGGCTTCGCTCACATCGAGCGCGACGTCTGCGCCGGCGTCGGTGACGTCGCTGATCTCCGTGCCCGCATCTGCCATCACATTCGGCTCGATCGACGGCTCGTCCGGCTCCGAGAGCAAGGTGAAAAGAACGATGCCCACCATCGCGAGCCCAATAAGAAGCAGCACGAGAGGCAGCCCGGAGCGTCCGGAATCTTCCTCCGCGCTTGCCTCGATTTGGAAGCGTCGACTCGGGGGCCGTGGGGCATCCGCAAGGCTAACCATCCCCGCGGCGGAGTACGCTTCGAGCAGGGCCTCGCTTAGATCTGCTGCGCTCTGATAGCGCTCGTCGGGATCTTTTGAGAGTCCCCGCAAAAGCACATCTTCGACAAGCTGCGGGACATCCGCGGGATCTTCCGCGATCTCTCGCGGCGGCGTTGGCTCATCGTGCAACACCTTGTGCGCAACCGCGACCGCCTCTTGGCCGGGGAAGGCGCGCCGTCCCGTCACGACCTCATAGAGCACCGCGGCAAACGAAAAGATATCGCTATGAGGACCGTACCTGCCCTCCGCGAGCGTCTCGGGAGCCGCATAACATGGCGTACCGAGGAACTGTCCTTCGCGGGTTAAGCTCGCGTTCGGAACACGCGCGACGCCGAAGTCTGCGAGCTTCGTCGCCCCGTCGGGAGTGACGAGGAGATTGTCGGGCTTGATATCGCGGTGAATGATCCCGCCGTCATGCGCCAACGTCAGCGCATCCGCCATCTCGGTCGCCAGACGAACCACCCGCTCGGGGGAGAGGGCACCTTCGCGTACGATGACGTTCTTCAGCGTCGTGCCCGCGACATACTCGAAGACGAGGTAGGGCCCGATCTCCGGCTCCTCCCCCACGTCGTAGACCTGGACGATGTTGGGGTGATGTAGACGAGCCGCCGCGCGCGCTTCGTTCTTAAAACGCTCGAGGAAGGTCTTCAGAGCGTCGTCGTCCATTTTCAGGTCGCGAACGGTCTTGATGGCAACGGGGCGATCGAGCTCCGGATCTTTCCCCAGATAGACGAACCCCATCGCGCCGCTACCGAGAAGTCGGTCGACGGTGTACCTCCCCACGCGCGTGGGGATCCCGCGCTCGGGCGTGTCGTCCATCGCTCGGATGCTACTCACTTGGCCGAACCAAGCAAGGATCAACTCGATCAAAATGCCTAAATCGTAACGATATTTGCGAAGACGAAGCTCCGAAGAGCGGGGTTGAGGACCGCATTGGCGCAGAGGATCTCTGACCTCGAACTGAACATCGTGCTTGTGACAGGCGTCAAAATGTCGTGAAGGTGCGCGAAAGCAGCATCCGAGCTACCTTTTGGGGTCGCGATTTGCGACTCAAAAACCCCGTGAACTCCCCAAGCCCACAACTCGAAGTCGACGTCGAAACGGATCCATCCGTCTCGGAGCCCGAGGCGCTTGAGGAAGAAGACCGTGAACGCATTAGCGGGGCCTTTCCGCGGGCCAAACGGCCCCGACGATTCTCCAGTTTCCTCAAACTCGTCGCGCTCCTCCTGATCCTCGTGGTCGGCATCGCGATGGCGGTCTCACAAACCGAGTGGGGCGAAGCGAAAGTCTCCGAGCTGGCGAGAGAAGCCATCGCCTCGGAGCTTGGCCTCGAGGCCGAATTTGGCGACCTGGAGATCGGCTATGCATTCATTCCGCCATCGGTCCTGATCGACGCGACCGAGATTGAGCTGCGGCACCCCGAGCATGGTCGCCTCGCAAGCGCCCAAGCGCTCCGGCTCGGTCCCGCGATCACCCCGCTCCTCTGGGGAGAACTCGACCTACGACGCATCGAGCTAGAGTCGCCCGAGATCGAACTCATCATTCGTGACGGTCAGATCTTGAATCTCCCAACGATCGAGAGTTCGGGCTCCAGCGAAACTCCCTCGCTGCCCTTCTCAAGTCTCGTCGTGACGGACGCGAATGTCCTCGTCGACGCCAACCCGGAAGTGGAGGCCGAGCTCCGTGGCCTCGACCTGAGCGTTGACGTCGCGAACGGTACGGTGCTCTCGATCGAACTCGATTGCCGCGATGGAATCGCCCGTCATGTTGGAGGCGAAGACACGCTGCAGCGACTCCTTTTCGAGGGAGAGGTCGACCTCGCAGAGGAGGTGGTCGACGCAGATCGGATCGCCATCCGCGGTCCGAATGTCCGGGTTCTCGCAACCGATGCGCTCTTCTCATTCGATATCGCACAGGGGTACCAAGGCGATCTCGACCTCCGCGTGGACCTGGATCAGCTTGAACGTCTTCCCGTCTCGGTTGAACTCCCCGAGTTCACTGGACAGGTGCTTTTCGAAGGGCACGTCGAAGGAATGGGCGAAGAGCCCGAAGCCACGGGCACCGTGCGACTTCGCGAAGTCACGATCGCGGGTCAGTGGGGCCTCGGCGACGAGATCGCACTGCAGGTGGTCGCGAATCGCGAACGAATCGAAATCCAAGAGGGCAGTCTCGCGACGCTCCGTCACGGCGGAACGCTCGGCCTGGAGGCAAGCCTTGAGCTCGACCCCGACCGAGGTTTTCCGCTGGAGGTCCGCGGCGACGTCAACGATCTGAACCTGGGCAAGCTCCTTTCGCAGCTGGGCGTCACCGACAACGCGATCGTGGACTGGCCCATGACGGGAAGGCTCGGCCTCAACGGAACGCTTGAGCCGCTCATGCTCGAAGGCCCTATCCGTTTCGTGACGCGAAACTTCTTGGTCTCGCTTCAACCTTGGCATGCCTCAAATCGCACTCGCGTGGTCGGCGTGGAGCGCGGCGAAATCACGACTCGATGGCGCATCGATCCGGAGAGCGTGAGCTTCTTCGACGGCGAACTAAATACGCCTCGCTCGCGGGTTCGCGTCCCCCACGTGCACCTCGGCTTCGACAACCGAGTAGTCGTCGACGCGAACGGTTCCATCGACCTTACCGATATTTCTCCCCTGGTTGGTTTCGACCTCGAGGGACAAGCGGAAGCAAACGTCACCGTACGCGGAGAGTTTAACGAGCCGGTCGTCGGCGGCGATATGTCGATCCGCGAGTTTGTCTTCGAGAACTTCCGGCTCGGAGATATGGAAGGCGATTTCTATATCCGCGACGATCACAACGCCGTCGTCTTTCCGACCCTGCGCGCGATCAAAAACACGAGTGAGTACCGCGTCGATGATCTCACCCTCGACTTCGCCCAAGAGGGCGTACAGGTCAGCGCTCATTTGCGAACCTCGCGCCTAAACCTGCAGGACGTTTATCACGTCTTTGGTTTCGAAGAGGACGAACGCTATACCCCCTACCAAGGCGTCGGCCGAGGGCATATGGCGATTCAGTTTTCGTACGCCGCGCCGGGCGATGGCCCTTTCGGGACACTCAACTCGCAGATCGAATTCGAGTTCCTGCAGGCGGTGCTCGCAGAGCAACGATTTGATGGAGGGCGCTTCCTCGGCAACCTGACCTGGTACGACTTCACCCAAGGGATGGACGCCGCGGTGCTCGACATCGACGAGTTTATCCTTCGGAAAGAGGGAGGCACGATCTCGGTCGAAGGACAGATCGCGCCGCAAGGAGGCGGCCGGCTCGGAGACGCTTCACCGAGGCTTTCGGTTCGCGCGGATCGGATCGCGATTCCCAGCATTCAGGGGGTCGGCGAACGCATGCCTTCGCTGGGTGGCGTCGTCTCTGTGATCGGACGGGTCGAGGGCACTCTAAACGTTCCGCATATGCACCTCGACGTGAGCTACACGGGCCTTCACTGGGACGATATCCCGATCGGTGACGGGCGCACCTACGTGCGGCTCACGGATGTCACGGACCCGTGGGTTCGAGAAGCCCGAAACTGGGATATCAACAACATTCCGGAAGGCGAAGTATGCGGCCATGCCCGCTTTGGGCTCGCCAATGGAAGATGGCGCCCCGCTCCTCCGCTGCAGACGGTGGACGGGCCGCTCCGTTCGCTCGACCGTCGAATGGCCTTCCTCGTCTGCGGCGACGGCATGCACGGACAACTCGGTATCGACCTCGCGATGGGCTGGACGGATGTCTATCCCCTGCGTGGAGTGATCGACTTTAACGATCTCGACGCCGCATCGATGCTCGCACGAGTCGCGCCTACGCTCGATGTTCAAGGAGCGATCAACGGCCGCGTTGCACTCAACTCCGGAGCGATGCTGCAGGACGGCACCCTCGGCGGGTGGGTCCATCTCGAACCCCTTGGTCTTTCGATCGAGGGCCCCGGTGGGGACGCCGTGCCGCTCCGTAGCGACGGCCCGCTTGCGATCGATATCGAGCGGGGCGGCTTCGAGTTCCGGCGCGCCCGCTTCCTCGGTGGAGCGGGTTCCGAACTCGCCCTGACCGGCGGCGGGGATGCGATGGGCCGGCTCAATATGAGCGCCGATGGAAATCTCGACCTCTCGCTCGTACCCAGCGTTTCGGAAATGGTCGAGGACGCGGAAGGCTCGCTGGCGCTCCATGTGGATGTACGCGGCACACTCGATGACCCGACCGTCTTTGGCAACGCCCAACTCTCCGATGCAGCGATGCGACTGAGCGGACTGCCGGTTGCCCTCGAAGAGCTTTCCGCGGAGATTCGCTTCGACGATCACCGCCTTGAGCTAGCGTCGCTCGACGCACGCATGGCCGAGGGACGCCTCTCAGCGCTTGGCGCCGCGCGCGTGGAGCAAGGCTCGCTCGCCGATGTCGCCATCGAAGTCGGACTCCGCGGCGCTCAGTTCCGACCGGACGAAGGCATTCTGGTCGGCGCCTCGGCAGACCTCGGCATCTCGTGGCAGCCCGATGCGGGTTTGCCTCTTGTATCGGGTCAGGTCTTTATCGACCGGGCCCTCTACGAGCGAAATACTTCGCTCTCACCAACGCTCGGGGAGCTCTACAGACCGAGCCGAGAAGATGTACAACGCTACGATCCGGAGGGAGACCAGCTCGCTCTCGATATCGAAATCGTCGATCGTGCGCCGATCCGAGTCCGCAACAATCTCGCGGATATGGATATCGCCATCGACGATGACGAGTCGCTTCGGCTGGTCGGCACCAACCAACGCTACGGCCTCATCGGCGCCCTCTCGATTCCCCGCGGGATGGTGCGATTCCGGAATACCGAGTTCACCGTTCAGCGCGGCGAGATCCGGTTTGCCGATGAGACCCGCATCGCGCCGAGCTTCGACGTTCTTGCGAGCACGGAGATCCGCAGACAGCAGACGTCCGCGGACCTGACGGCCCAAGCCTGGCGCGTTCAACTTCGGGCCCATGGCGATATGGATGCCTTCCGCCTTGACGCGACGAGTCAGCCACAGCTTTCCCAGGAAGACCTGATGCTCCTCCTCACCGTCGGAATGACCACCATCGAAGCGCAGCAGCTTCGAGCGGGCGATGTGGGTGGCACCGCATTGGAAGCCCTTTCGGCAATCAGCGGCGTCAACGACGAGGTGCGCGACGCGCTTCAAGTCATCGACGATTTCGCGATTACCACACGATACTCCCCGGCCACCGGCCGTCCTGAACCGATGGTCACGATCGGCAAGCGCATTACGGACCGCGTGCGCCTCAGCGCGGCGACGGGCCTCACCGGCGAAGAGCGTACCGTGCAAGCAGGCGTTGAAGTCCAGGTTGGCGACCGAACCACCCTCCAGCTGCTGTACGACAATATCAACCGCGAGAGCTCCTCTTCGATTGGCAATATCGGTGCGGACCTCGAGTGGCGTATCGAGTTCGATTGAACCAGGGAGGTTCTCGCCAAAACGCCCCGGCGGTGAAAGACTTTCTCAGTGACAACGATCACTGACAGAATGTTGCGGCGCCATCAAGAATGGCTCGCGAACGAGGGACGTTCCGGCCAGCAGCTTGTCCTGCGGGATTCCGTCATTACCCGAACACGACTGCTTGGGAAGAAGCTCCCACGGCTACACTTCGCCCAGGTCACGCTAGAAGCGTGCAACTTCACGTCTGCTCGAATGGAGCGGACCATTTTTGATCGCTGCGAACTCAACGAGCCGATCTTTTTGATGAGCAGGCTCGCCCACAGCGAGTGGATCGAATGCCGGCTTCGAAAGGCAAAGTTCGCATTAAGCCACGCAGAGCATCTCCATGTCAGGGGCTGTAAAATGAATGGCGCCGAACTGATTCGCGCAAAGTGGACGAACGCTAGGGTAGAGCATTCCTCGCTGGTAAGCGCTGACTTCGCAGGCAGCGATTTCGAGAACGCTCGCTTCACGGACTGCGACTTGTCGAGATCCAATTGGAAAGGCGCCTCACTTGGAGGCGCCCTCTTTGACCGGTGCGTGCTCAGGGAGGTCTCCCTCCCCAACGTTCACCCGCAACAACTTCAATTCTACATCCAGTAAGGAGCTACTCCGGGGCGTTCACCGTCACTTTGCAGAGGATCGTATTGTTCGTTTCTAGGTTCGGTCCCCAGATGAGCTCGGCGCTCGAATCCCACGCGATCTCGTCGTAGCCGATTTTCGGATCAACATCGGCGGCGGAGTGAATCGTTGTCGCCGTCCAGCCGGACGTATCGAATCCAGAGTTCTGCCAACCGTCCGGTTCACCAAGGTCTTCAAACTCACACGGCGCGGTCCCGGCCTCTGGGGTCTCCTCGGATTCACACGCAGTGTCGAGCGGCGCGGTATGAATCACGGTACAGACAAAATCGCTTCCTGAAACGGCAACGACTTCGCCGGTATCGACCTGCGTGAGCTGCATGATGAAGCCGCCGTCGCCCATCTGTTGGTTCGACTCCCCGATATACTCGAGCCCGGTGTCATTCTCGATATAGTCCTTGAGCACAAAGTTCAGCTCCAGCGGGTAGTCACCGGTGAAGACAACCGACTCGGCGTTAAACGAACGTTCGGTGGTGATCGACACGCTATCTTCGACGATCAACTGATCGCCGAGATACGCGGCAAACCAGTTGTCCGCCCAACCATCGAGCCGGAATTCCGTCGAGCCGCCGAGATCGACTCGGGGAAGGTCTGCGGTGTCGTCACCGCCACACCCCACAAAAAGAGGAAGGGAAAGAAGGAGCGCCGAGCACGGGCGCGTAAGAAGCGAGAGCTTTCGCAGCATTTGATCGTATTTCCTGTGTTGTCGGGGCAGCGCCCCGTTTTCAGTGAGTGACCGCTCGTTTCCAATCCTTTCCCAGTTTCTCGCCGTGGCGCACCTTTCTTTGTTGAGGGAGCTCGCCATCACGAATCCAAGTCGCGCTATCGAGACTTCGGATGCGCCTCAAAGAACGCCCACATCGCCTCCGACGCGGAGATATCGTCCGTATTGTGCCCAAGGAACGGAATGTCCTGACCGCCGGGCCACTGATGGCCGCCGCCTTCAACGGTGCAAAGCTCGGTCGCGCGCGTACAGCCTCGAAACGCTTCACACCGGACTTCGCCAAGCCGTCGCGTTTCCTCCGAGGGGCCGTCGCACTCGTTTGCTTCCGCCCAATCTCGCATCGAATCCTCCACCGAATAGAATCCGAGGTAGCCGTCGTAGGAGACGATGCGATCGGAATCCCCGTGAAAGTGAAGGACAGCAACGGGCTCCGCGGGGTCGCAGGCGCCGTAAAGGTTCATGCCGGCTACGGGCGCAATCGCAGCGATCCGTTCGCTCGCTTCGCAGGCCAGACGATGCGCCATAAACGCCCCATTCGAAAGCCCTGTCGCAAAGACGCGCTGTCGGTCGATGCAGTATTCGCGCTCGATGCGGTCCAGCATTTCGGTGATGAACGCGACATCATCGACGCCCGCGCTCATGGCTGCGCCACAGCAGAGCCCACCATTCCAGGTATCACCAACGCCAGCGGGATAGGCGACCGCAAACCCTTCGGTCGCGCCAAGCTCACTGAGCCCCGAGACCAATCGCTGCTGAGCAATATTCGAGTTTCTGCCGTGGAACGCGATGACAAGGGGCAGCGCTTCGCGCCCTTCGTAATCCGGCGGAAGATCGAGTTCGTATCGCCGCTCTCGACCGTCCACCATCAACGCAAAGGTGCCCCCATCACGAGCAACGCCGCATTCGCCGGGCGATGCATCGCGTTCGCGTGCGTCGAGCGAGGCATCCTGGCCCGAATCCTGGCCCGCATCCGCGTTTGTTCCCGTATCGGTTCCGCCGTCATCACTTATGGCCGTGTCGTTACGCGCGTCGCTCGCACCCGAAGCGTCCAGCTCGCCCGAATCGCGCATGCCGCCATCGCCGTGCTCCATCAGTTCGCCGCTACATCCGTGCGTAAGGAGCAATAGCGCGATCGCCGAGAGTTCACGCCTCAACATCGTCGACGCCTCCAGCCGAGAAGACAGAGGAGCGCGACGAGCCAGCCTTGGGAGCGCGCACTCCCGCTTGCGGAACATCCATAGTCCGGATCTTCGCGCCAGTCGTCGCCCCCATCTACGCCCGCGTCTCCACCGGCATCCACGCCAGCATCGACCCCGGCATCCGGCTCTGCGTCCGCTTGCTCTTCTCGTGCGGTCGTGAAGCACGCTTCGGCAATCCCATCGCAATCCGAGTCGATTTCGTCGCCACACGGATCGTCTGCTCCGGGATGAATCGAGGCATCACCATCGTTGCAGTCGACGCTTGTATTGTGACCGTCGCCATCCGCATCGTCTGGTGCTGCAACGCACGCCCCATCTTCGCAGCCCCTCGCGCATCGTTGACGTTCGCCACGTCCCACCTCGCACCGAACACGCTCGTTGCCCTCGCAAATCCAGTCGTGTTCTTCCTCGCATGTTGGCGAATCCACGATCACGCGAAGCTGCATGAAGGCATCTCCGGGTTCTTCAAAGAAGCGCTCTTCCACGCTCTCCTCTGGCGGAAGTTCGGGCATGCAGCCCCGCTCTCCGGTGACATCGGTACAGGCGCATTCTCCGCACGCGCCGGTTCCGGAACGCCATGCGCCATCGCAGCACTGCCAGCTCGCGGAGCAACCGCGGTCCGCGTACACGCCGCCAAACGAGTGCTCGCATGTCTCTCCCGTTGGAGCCGGCGGTCTCGACGTTGCGACTTCACGAACGAGATTGAAGTATTGAGAGTATTCCCCCGGAGTCATGGGCGCTTCGATGAGGAACTCCAACGTGGTCTCCTCACCGGGTTCAACCGCGTCCGCGACGGTCGCAACCCGGCTGGCAGATATCCACGTCTCGTGGGCGATCGGACTGTTCCGATTCCGTGGCTCGGTCGTCGCAAGGAAGACCGCCCCGGGCGACCAGGAAGCCGTGCCTTCGTTCGCGATTTCGAAGGACCCCGCGACCATTTCGCCCGGCGCGACGGCCATCCCTTCGCGGGCACTTGGGAAACTTTGCGCTACGACGCGAGCCGCGTCTTCCGCGCGTTCTGGTTCGCTCGGCGCCTCCCAGAACTCCTCGCCCATCTCTTCGAATACACCGCTTGTATGATCGCGATAGTGACGGTAGCGCTGCGACCAGCAACCGAAGGAAGGGCGGCAACCGTTGTAGTAGTGGACGACCGTTCGAACCCACGGGTCCCAGCGAGAGTTTCCGACACGTACTTCGTTCATCCACGCAATCGCCTGAGCCTCGGTGCTGACGCCGGAGATATATCGGGAGCGAACCACCATCCGCGTCACGAACTCGACCGCCGCCGTCACATTGCCGTCGATACGAAGAACGCGTTCCCCATCCCGAGCGAGAGTCTCCTCAAATGTGCCCGCGTCGAACTGAAACATCCCGAGCCCGCCCTGACGAAGCGAACATGGACCGTCACCCGCGCCGGCAACCACAGGTCCACCGCCGCAGTCCGGACTCGCTGGTCCTCGGCACGCCCACGTCAACTCCGAGTGGCAATGGGACATGCCTGTTTCGGCATCCGCAATTCCGGCGAGCAACCAGCCTTCGGTCATTCCCGCGGCGCGCGCGGCGTCCCGAATCTGCGCGGCGCGCGCTCGACGCTGACTCCGCGAGAGGAGCGACTCACTCCTGCCCACTTCAAATTCAATCGGCTCTTCGGAACGTTCCGAAAAGCAAGCGTTCAGCAGCAGTACTGCGAGCAAGAAAGACAAACCCCGAATCATGCGCCGCGAGGTAGCAAGAACTTATCCGAACAGTGTTCGAGAGCCTTCATTTCCCGAAAATGCAGGGTGATGCGCGCGATTCCGCGAAGGATCCGGCTGGGGACAGGAGTTCCCCTTTGGTTAGGGAAAAACGCGCGTACGGCGTTCACTGGAGCCTGGAAGCCGGGACGCTTTGTCGCATCGAACAGCGTTCTATTTGGGATCGCTCCTGGCGATATCGACGGGAGCGTTAAAAGGTCGTCCGCCGACGACCCGACGACGGAAAGCGAACCCTTGCGGCAAACTCGGGCTCTGCTCTAGTCTGGCGACGTGAGCGGCAGGCCGAAGAACACCGACTCTGCGGAGACTTTGGCGCGTATCGATAGCGCCATTCGAGCAGAGGTCATCGAACGACCCTCCGAGTTTTCATTGCGAAGCGTCTCGCGCCGCGCGGGTGTTGGCGTCGCGACCATCAACTACTATTTCGCCGGACGGGATGGCTTGCTTCAGCACGCGCTCCGTGGTCATCAAAAGCGATCGGAGGCCTTCGTTTTGGAGTCCCTTCAGCTCTGGTCGAAAGAGGATGGGCCGTTAGTCTTCCTCGAAAAGGTTGTCCGGAGGTTTTTCCGGTTCTGCCTCGAAGAAGTTCCTTTTCAGCGACTCGCGGAAGAACTGATCACAAAACAAGATCCGGTGGGTCTCGAGGTTGCCGTCTGGCGCGGTCAAGCCATTCAACGGATCGCGGGCTTCGTAAAGCAAACCGACGAGAATCAGCTCGAGGTCCACGGTTTTGTGGATTCCATCACGTCCCTCTCCGTGCGCTATGCACAGATGAACGGCGAACGGCGCGCAGAACTCTTCGGCCAGCCTCTTTCAAACGAAGAGGTCGAAGAGCTACTCGCCCGAATGGTCAGACGAATCGGCAATGGGTACGGGTTCTCATAGGCCAGCGGCGAAACTGAAAAGCAAAGCGGGTGTTTTGGAGGCTTCCACTCGCGCACTGCAGCTCAACGAGATACGGCGGCTCGCCTCAACGGAAGTGGTCGCCTGAAGCAACGGCCGAGCTTGGCAACAAGAACAGAACGCTAGCCCTGCTCAGCAGCGCACGCGCATCCAAACAATCGGATCGGCGCTTTTCATGTTCTGACCTC